>JAIRSD010000278.1 GCA_031255615.1 Treponema sp.
GAAGCGTGAACGGGGACCTTAAGCGGCGGGGTCGGGATTCGTTCCCATGATGGGGCTTTTCGGGTATCCTTCCCATGGCTGGAATACCGGCGTGGTTTTATTACCGCCAATCCATGGAGAAGGAACGAACATGAAACATCTTTACCTGCCGTTGTTGTTGATCATGATTTTTGCCCCCCGCGGCCTGAGCCTGGGGGCCGAGGCCGCGCGGGATACCGGATCGGCCCAGACCGGAAGGGAAGGCCCGGCGGAGACGATCCCCCTGCGGCGGATCACCATCTACTCCTCCGGGGTTTCTTTTTTTGAACACGGGCGGATTCTGGAGGGGCCGGCGGCGCTCAGGCTGTCCTTTAAGGCGGCGGCGATGAACGACGCGCTGAAATCTCTTTTACTCAACGATCCCGCATCGGCGGCGCCCCGGATCAGCTATTCCCCGGAGCGGAGCCTCCAGGAAACCCTGCGGAGCCTGGGCATCGACCTTTCCGGCAGCCCCGGTATGGCGGAGATTCTGGGGAAGCTCCGGGGAGAGGAACTGGAAATCCCCGGCCCCGAACCCCTGCGCGGCAGGATTGCCGCGGTGGAGTACCGGAGGGCCATCGCAGGGGGGCCGGCGGAACCCTGGCTTTCCCTCCTCAGCCCCCAGGGCCTCGTGCTGCTGAATCTGCGGGACCTCCCTTCTTTCCGGTTTACCAATCCCGGCCTTACCGCGGACCTGAACCGGGCTCTGGATCTTATCGCGGCCTCCCGGAACGCCCAGACCAGGGAGCTTGTCGTCAGCCTCCCCGGAAGCGGAAGCCGTCTCGTCTCCCTCAGTTATGTGATCCCCTCCCCGGTGTGGAAGGTCTCCTACCGGCTGGACCTGGGGGAGGGGAATTCCGGCCCGGCGGGAACGAAGGCTCGTTTCCAGGGCTGGGCCATCGTGGATAACGACAGCGACGAGGATTGGCGGGACGTGGAGCTTTCCCTGGCGGCGGGGCGGCCCGTATCCTTTATCCAGAATCTCTACTCTCCCTACTACCCGGAGCGCCATGCCCTGCCCCTGGCCATCGCCGGGAGCGCCGCCCCGGCTGTCTGGGATTTAGCCGCGGGGGGCGGAAATGAGGCGGCGGCCTATGACATGGCGGAGAAAGCCTATGCCGTGGAGGAGGAACCGCCCTCCTTCCCGCCCCGGCCCAGCTCCCGGCAGGCCGTCATGGCCCCGGCCCCCGGCGCGCCCCCGGTCGCCGGAGCGGATATGGCGGATCAGTTCAGCTTTACCCTGAAGGCCCCGGTGAACCTGGAACGCCGGACCAGCGCCATGTTCCCCCTGGCGGACGGGGAAATCGCCGCCCGGAAGCTGCTTATCTTTTCCGGCGCCAGGGCGGGGAACAGGGCGATCCACCCCAGCGTGGGGGCGGAGTTGAACAACACCATGGGGATCCGTCTTCCTGCGGGCCCCATCACGGTCTACGACGGGGATTCCTACGCCGGGGACGCGATGATCGAATTCCTTAACCAGGGGGAAAAAAGGTTTGTCTCCTGGGGGGAGGATCTTTCGGTTACGGGCCTTTCAAACGCCTCCTCCCCGCGGACCGTAACGGCGGTAACCCTGAGCGGCGGGGTTATGACCATAAACCGCCGGCAGGGTTACGAGAGGAAATATCAATTCAAGAACGCGGGTGAGGAAGCCAAAACCATCGTCATCGAACACCCCATGACCCAGGGGGCCGCCCTGGCGGAACCGGAAAAGTACGACGAGGCCACCGCCGCCGCCTACCGGTTTATCCGGGAACTCCCCGGCGGAACCGGCGGTCCGGGGGAACTGGAATTCACGGTCCGGGAGGAGATTCCCCTTTCGGAGCGGATCGTTTTGACGAACCTGCATCCGGAAAGCCTTTTAAGCTACTCGACAAGCCGGGATATTCCCCCGGATGTCAGGGAAAGCCTGGTACGGGCGGTGGAGCTTAGGAGAAACGTCGAGGAGGCGGAAACGGCCAGGACGGAAACGGAGGCCCGCAAAAACGCCCAGGCCGCCGAACAGGACCGGATCCGCAAAAATCTGGAGGCCGCGGGGAACGGCACCCCCCAGGGCCAGGAGTACCTGCGCCGCCTCTCAAACCTGGACGCGGAGATTGACCGCCTGAACGAAGATCTGGAACGGCGGCAGGAGGAAGCCCGCGGCGCCCGGGCCGCCTACGAGTCGTACCTGCGGGGGCTGAGTTTTTAGCGCCCCTTCGCGAAACCCGCCCTCCGGCACTCATGCCGCGGCATGAGTGCCGGCGCGGCCCAGGAAGGGCGGGGCACAGCGGGCGCGCAAGGGATAGGAGCGGAACAAAAACCCGCAGGGTTTTTGTTAGAGCGGATAGCCCGGTCCCCGGTGCGGAGCGCCGGGGATGCGCCCAAACTATCTTCAATATGATGCGGCAAGTTCCCAACCGGGCGCTGCTGTATGCGGGGCCTTCCCGGCCGCGATTGCCGAAGCGGGAACCGCCGAGTTTGACATAGCCGCTATGCTATGGCAAACTGGACGCAGTGCCTATGGAAGGAACCGTTTCCTTTACGGATATATACGCCGGCCGCCCTGTCTCCACTCTAATCGCTTTCGGCTGCGCCGATCTTCTTTCGAAAATTACCGCAATGTCCGCGTTGTCATGCGAAGTTTAGAGGAATTTTCTTCCGGACGGGAACGGCGGGGGAGGATGAATAGTTGCCGTTAATCAAAACAATCCTGATTTTTGTCCCCGTGGTGGGGGCCGTATTGGTTTTGACTCCGCTGGGGCTGTTGTTCTTTATGCTCAGCGTCCTGGGTCTGCAACGGCAGGCCGCGGCCGGCATGTACCGCATGGCCCAGGGTTGGGCCCGGTTCATGATTGCGCTGATAGGCTGCGAGGTTACGGTTAGGGGCAGGGAGCATATTCCTCCCCGGGGGGGGATCTGCTTTGTCAGCAACCACGGCAGTATTTTCGATATTCTTCTTATTCTTGCCTATGCGGGCAGGCCCTTCGGATTCATCGCCAAAAAGGAGCTGGCCTTTATTCCCTTCCTCAATATGTGGATCTACCTGCTGGGGGGGTCCTTTATCGACCGGAAGAACATACGGAAGGCGGTTAAGGCCATTGATCGGGGCATTAAACGCATCAAGAACGGGGGGTCCATGATCATCTTCCCCGAGGGGCACCGCAGCCGGGGCCAGGGGCTTTTGCCCTTCCATCCCGGCTCCCTAAAACTCGCCACCAAGGCGGGGGCCCCCATCGTGCCGGTGGCCCTTTCCGGCAGTTACGACGTGTTCGAGCGGAATTACCGGGTGGCCGCCGCTCCGGTGGGGATTTCCTTCGGGGCCCCCATCCCCACGGCGGACCTCCCCCCGGAGGACCGGAAGCAGGCCCTGGCGGAGAAAACCAGGGATGTCATCGCCGGGATGCTTGAAAGGGGAGGGCGGGAAAATGGAAAGACAGGGGGCGGGGGCGCGGATTTTAAGCCGCAGAGGGGATAGGAGGACTGCGGACTAGCAGGCCGCTCAGCCTAAAAGATCAGATATGCGGACGGAAGAAATTTACTCCGAAGGCGAGAAAAGCGCACGAAAGCGGGGATTGGAAGTGCATATACATTCCTTCGTGTACCTTGGTGCGCCTTAGTGGTTAAAAATCCCGTTCTCGGTTCTTTCGCTTATCCGGTGATGTAGTCTAAATCAAGGAACTGGCAGGCCGCTCAGCCTAAAAAATCAGACATGCGGATGGAAGAAATTTACCACTAAGGCGAAGAAGGCGCACGAAAGCGGGGACAGGAAGTGCGTATTCATCCCTTCGTGTTCCTGGCGAGCCGCAGATCGCCTTGGTGCGCCTTGGTGGTTAACATTCTTATTCCCGGTTCTTTCGGTGATGCGGTGTCAGGCAAGGAACTAACAGGCCGCTCAGCCTAAAAGACCGGATATACAGCCGGAAGAAATTTACCACGAAGATACTATGATTTTGAATTATCGGGATTGCGTGGTACTCTGGTCCGACGGGGCCGGAGAGCCGGCGGCAGGTTGATTCTACGCGCGGGGAAATCCGGGCTTGCCCGGGGGAACCCCGGCACCAAGATGAGTCGAAACCGGCCGCCGTAAAGTAAAACGCTGCGCCGGGCGCGAGCCCGGCAGACAGCGAATAGGAGTACGGTGGATCACAACACCCGATAATCGCTCCCGGCCCTTAAT
>JAIRSD010000036.1 GCA_031255615.1 Treponema sp.
ATTCGGCCCCAAAAAAACTAAGCTCCCCATAATCCTTAAAAATAAGCAAACGCATAATCCCTCCGGCCCGCGTCAGCGGAAAAATTCAACACACCCCCACAGGGCGCGATACTTCCCAGTATAAAAAAATAGTAGAACGGACTTATTCAATAACCCGGTTGGTTATGAACAAGCCCAGCGCTTCGTTTTCAAGCGGTTGTTGTTTAGAAACTTCAGTTTCTGAACAACTCTCGTACCTTGATTATACTACATCACCGGATAAGCGAAGGAACCGGGAATAAGAATGTTAACCACAAAGGGGCACAAAGGCGAACCACGGCTCGCCGGGAACACGAAGGAACGAAAAAGCACCCCCAATCCCGGGCCTTCCTGCGTCTTCCCCGCCTTCGTGGTAAATTTCTTCCATCCGCATATCCGGTCTTTTAGGCCAAGCGGCTTACCAGCTTATCCCCCTGCCGACGCTGCTTTGGGGACTTGCGGGTTTTTGCCTTCGCAAAAACCCGGAAAAACCACTCCTCGACCGGCCTTGTCCGGCGGGAACATCCGGGCGCAGCGGAGCGATCCGCCTCCGTTAATTGATGCAGCTGATCTTCCCCATATCAATATCGTGGGGTTTCCCCGTATCCGCGGCGCGGCCCACCGCCACCGCCAGACCGAATTCGTAGCCCGGAGGGAATCCCAGTGTCCCCTTCCAGTAAGAGGCCGTGTCGGGATCGTTAAAGATCACATTGGGCAGGCCCAGGATAATGCTGCCCAGCCCCAGCCCGGAAGCCGCGACGGCGATATTCTCCGCGGCGATCCCCACATCGGTGCCGGCGTTATTCTTGACCGCCAGGAAAAACGATACCGGGGCGTCGTAAAAGATCTTGTTGTTCCGGGATTTAATACGGTCCAGCACGGCGGTCTCGCCTTTTTTCGTAAAATAGGCGATTATCGCTTTTTCCGCCTCCAGGATAAGGGCCTCGTTCCTCACCACGATCACATTAACCGGCTGGGAATTGGAAGCGGAAGGGGCGGCCAGCGCCGCCCTGGCCAAAAGATCGACGGTTTCGTCCTCCACTTTTTGATTCGTATAGGCCCGGACGGAACGGCGCGCGAAAATAGCGTCGATGGTCGAATTAGACATACTGCCTCCTGTACTCGCATGGCGAGCTGCCATAAATTTTTTCTAGTTTACACCGGGATAGGGGGCCTGGGCAAAGGCCCCCGGCGCAGGCCGCGCCGGCAGGGAGGCCGGCATAGACCGCAGATGCTTCCTTGAGTTTTGGCGGGAAGCGCCGAAACTCCGCACAGGGGGCAGCACCCCTGAGCTGCCGCGCGGAGCGCGGCAGCCTGGAAGGCGAACATCCGCAGGGACGCGGATGTTCGCCCGCGCACGGGATCGAAGCGGCCAACAAAAACCCGCAGGGTTTTTGTTAGAGCGGATAGCCCGGTCCCCGGCGCTCCGCGCCGGGGATGCGCCCAACATACCCTTACTCTGCCGCCTGGTGTGGGCGGGCCGGACCGGGAGCTACCGCTGGCCCTTGCGCTCCCGCAGGGAAAGGATCACCGCCACCCCCAAAAAGACCAGCAGGAAGACCGCCAGAAGAAAGACGGCGAAAAAATTCGCCTGGGGCGCGGGCGGCGGCGCCTCCGCGGCAAGGAAATCCGGCATCACCGGTTCTTTGGCGGCGGCCCCCAGGCCCATAAAAATGATGACGCCGCACACCAGGACCGAAAGGATAATAAGCCCCAGTGCGCCCAGGGCGATGGTTCGCAGGATCTTCGATGATTTAGGAGAAAGGGCAAAGTAGACAATTAACCCCATTAACGCCGCCGAAAGGGGAATAAGGACAAACAGCATCCCTCAACCTCCTGCCGTAAAAATTTAGCTTGTCAATTTCCTACTCATGTAGTAATTTGAATCAATGCCAATAGAGAGAGGTATAATATGGCTTACAAAATTTCCGAGGATTGTGTCAATTGCGGCGCCTGTGAGGGTGAATGCCCTCAAGAGGCAATCTCCGAAAAAGAAGACAAGCGCTGGATAAATCCTGAAGTATGCGTGGATTGCGGCGCCTGCACCAGTGCCTGTCCGACGGGGGCCATCGCCCAGTAGGGTTGGTCCGTTTTCTCTGGAAAAGGCAAGGGGCGATCCTTGCCTTTTTTTTGTCCCTGTCCCCGGCTTCCGCCCAGGACGGCGGAGGAAGGGCGGATCCTTTCGGCCGGGAGGCTCTGCCCCTCATCGTCCGGCTGGACAGCCGGGATCTGGGTTTTGCCCAGTACCAGGAGGATGTGGAGAATTCCCGGAAGCGTCTTTTCAGCCGGACCGGGGAGGGGGAGAGGAATCTGGGGGGGGGCCTTACCATTTACCGCTACATCCCCGTGGAGGGGGATGATCTTCTCTCCATCGCGGCCCGCTGCAATATTCCCTACTCCAGCCTGGCCAGCATCAACCGTCTGGACCACCCCCCCCTGGGGGAGGAAATGCTTCTTCCCTCCGTACCGGGAATCTTTATCCCCCTGGAGCCGGATTCCGACCTTGAGCGGCTTATGGCCGCCGCCCGTTCCGGCAGGCCGGGGGAGGAAATCCGGCTGGGGGGAGGGGGCTTTCATTTTTTTCCGGGGGATGATTTTAGTTCCACGGAACGAATCTTTTTCCTCAACCGGGGTTTCCGTTTCCCCCTGCGGGATTTTGTCCTTACCAGCGCCTTCGGCCCCCGGATCAATCCGGTTACCGGCCGTCTCCGGGTTCACCAGGGCCTGGATCTGGCGGCGCCGGCGGGAACCGAGGTCTACGCCGCCGCCGCCGGGGAGGTGGTTGAAACCGGCTCGGATCCGGTGTACGGGAACTATGTGATAATCCGGCACCAGGATAACTGGGTAAGCCTTTACGGCCACCTGTCCCGCATCGGCGTGGCCTTGCGCCAGGAACTTCGATCCGGTAGTCTGGTAGGCAACGTTGGATCTACCGGTCAATCCACCGGACCGCATCTGCATTTTGAACTTCGAAAAAACGGCCGGGCCCAAGATCCGGGAAGACATTTGTTCAGGTAAAAACGTTTATAAGGAGAAGGGCGGAACACCGAATGAAGCCCCTGGTAAGGGCCGCTGCTGCCGCATTTTTTTGTTTTATTTTTCCCCTTTACGCCGAGGAATTGCGGGTTCAGCCCCAGGGAGTGCTGCGGGTTTCCGGGGAAAGGGCGGAGTCCCTTCCCCTGTCCTACCACGGGGCGGTCCTGATCAGCCTGGGGGAGGACCGGCGTTTTTTCCGGGGCGTCGAGATAGAGGTGGCCGCCCCCGGCGGCTGGCTTTCGCACCGGGGCAGCCTGGCGGTTTCGGCCTATGCGAATCTGGAACTCCTCTCCGGCCCGGCGGCCGGCCCCGGCGGCATTGCCGAAAGCTTCCTCCCCGGTCAAATTCTGGATCTCCGGGGAACCATGTTTTTCCGGGAGCCCTTGCCGGGGAAAATTCAAACGGTCTACCAGATTCCCCTGCGGCCGGCCCACGGCATGAAGACCAATCCCTACACCCAGGTCCTTTCCGTCCATGTGCCTCCCTCCTCGTTTCCCATCCTGTTCCGTCTGGCCCCGGCGGTTAAGGGGATTGGGGAGGAACTGGAAAGGATGGCCTTCCGTTTGTCTGCCAAACCTATCTTGATGGACGAAGGGGCGGTGCGCCTGCGTTTCTATTATCCCCCGCAGCTTCCCCAAAGGCCGTTTATCCTCCTTATCGACGATCTGGTGGTTGAGCAGCCCCCGGAGGAGATGATTCTTAAGGAGGGGGAACACCATCTTACCGTTCTTTCCGACGACTACCGGAACGAAAACCGGGTTTTCCTGGTGGAACGGGCCAAGGTTCTGGATCTGCACATCGAATTGCAGGATCCCAGCCCCCTTTTGATCTTTGAGGGCCCGGAGGGGGCGGCGGTTTTTCTTGACAACGAGCCGGTGGAAGGATCCGTCCTGGTGGAACCGGGGATCCACGAGATTCGGTTTCAGGTAAGCGATTACACCATCCTCAGGACGGTCCGGGTGGAGAAGGGAAAGACGTACCGCATCGTTTTGACGGTGGATGTCGATGTGTCGGAATCGGAGTAGGGCCCTCGGCTCCCCGCATTGAGAAAGGCTGTTTATTTTTCATTCTCCTATTAAGTATTGCCGTTTTCCACCGATAAATAAAGGGTCGGACTTATAGTTCCCCTCCCAAATCACTATATCTCCGATATGCCTCAAGGGCATTGCCGGTCGTGTTCTACACGGCCGGCTTTTTTTGTCCCGGAACACCGGGGGCGGCAGTCCCTTAGAGGGACTGCGAAACCGAGAATCGCCTGCCGGAATCGCGGAAATTCTCGGTTTAAAAGACGCCGCATACCGAATGTATGTTTTGGGCGCATCTCCGCCCGTGGCGGCCCGGCGCAGGCGGACAGCAAAAAACCGGACCATCAAGGCAGCCGCAGGCTGCTTAGTCTAAAAAATCAAATATATAGACGGAGAAATTTACCACGAAGGCGAGGAAGGCGCACGAAGACCGGGGATTAGATGCGCATATATATTCCTTCGTGTACATTTGTGCCCCTCCTATGTTTTGTGTCAAGAGGAAGCCTGGTTTTATTTCAGACTTTCCCCCTGACAGCTCCCGGCCCCCTTATGCACTTAACGCTTCCGCCGCCATGCCTTTCACATCGGCCTTCTTTTCCGGCCGGAACCGCCTC
>JAIRSD010000174.1 GCA_031255615.1 Treponema sp.
ATTGTGGTAGTACTAAGGGGGGATAACTGGAAGGTAATATGTGAATTATTGGGTGGGATATAGATTTGTTATTTAGAGTAGTAATACTAATGTAATGTTGGAATAGAGATGACTTTATAATATTATGCTATAGGGTGGTAGTTGTAGTGGGTAGTATGGGAGGGGGCGCGGCAGGGAGGCAGAACCAAAAAGGCGCAGCCTTTTTGGTTTTCGGAGTTTACGCGGGGCGTAAACTCCACGGCAGGAGGCCGGCGGGAACCGTTCCCTGGGGTTTTCGCGGAGCGAAAACCCCAGGCTCACCAATGGCGGGAGGCCGAACCAAAAAGGCGCAGCCTTTTTGGTTTTCGGAGTTTTTGCGAGGCAAAAACTCCGCAAGGCGAAAAACGGCAGGGAGGCCGTTGCTTTGGGCCGGCAGGGAGGCCGGCGGGAACCATTCCCTGGGGTTTTCGCGGAGCGAAAACCCCAGGCTGAAAATCCGCAGGGATGCGGATTTTCAGCAGCGCAAGGGATAGGAGGGGTGCGGAGCAGACCCGGCGCGGAAGCGGCGGGGCCGGAGGCGAAGCCGGAGCCCCGGATAGCCCGGTCCCCGCCGGACCGGAGGGGCGGCGGGGATGCGCCCGGATATTCGGCTTTACATTCGGCGTGAATACTGGTCTAATGGGGGTGGTTATGCGCCCGGTTGGGGGCGGGGAGGGGTAAACGGACGGTATGAGTTGTCCCTGCGGTTCGGGTCTTTCTTACGAGGCGTGCTGCGGTCCTTATATTGCGGGTGAGAAGTTTCCGCCGACGGCGGAGGCGCTGATGCGGAGCCGCTACACTGCCTACGCGGTTCACGCTATCGATTACATTATCGACACCTGCGTTGCCGACGGGCGGACGGATATTGACCGGCGGGAGACGCAGGCGTGGAGCGAGCAGTCTACCTGGCTGGGGCTTAAGATTGTTTCCGTGGAAAAGGGCGGGGCGGGGGACTCGGAGGGGACGGTGGAGTTCGAGGCGGCCTATGAGCGGCAGGGGCTTCGGGATCTGCACCGGGAGAAGGCGCGTTTCACGAGGCAGGGGGGGCGCTGGATGTACGCGGAGGGGTCGGTGGCGCCGGTTACTGTCGTGCGCTCGGGTCCGAAGGTGGGGCGCAACGATCCCTGTCCTTGCGGGTCGGGCAAGAAATATAAGCACTGTCACGGGCGGTAGCGCGGGGGCAGGCTGATCCAAATAAACGCCGGGCGGGTGTGCAATGCCGATGGACTTGAGCCTTAGCAATCTGGATGATCTTTTTCCCGCGGAGTTCGGACCGGAAAAGACGGCCCGGGCGAAAACCCTTTTTCTTAAGCGTCTTTCGATTGAGATGCACCGGTATTACGGCGGGAAGATACAAATTCTGCCCCGCTGCGGGCTTTACGGGCTTAACTGGTTCAATGTTTGGTACACGCCGGGGGTGTCGGCGGTCTCGACGGCGATTCGGGACAAGGGGGATTCCTCTTTCGAACTGAGCAGCCGGGGGAATCTGGTGGCGGTGGTTTCCGATTCCACCCGGGTTCTGGGGGACGGGGACTGCGGGCCCTCCGGCGGGCTGGGGGTGATGGAGGGCAAGGCCCTTTTGATGAAGTATCTGGGGGGCATCGACGCGGTGCCGCTCTGCGTGGATTCCCGGGGCAGGGACGGCAGGAACGATCCCCAGCGGCTCATCGATCTGGTCAAGATGATCCAACATTCCTTTGGGGCCGTCAATCTGGAGGACATTAGCCAGCCTAACTGTTTCCGGGTGCTGGACGAGCTGCGGGAGTCCTGCGACATTCCCGTCTGGCACGACGACGCCCAGGGTACGGCCTGCGTTACGCTGGCGGCGCTTTTCAACGCGCTGAAGCTGGCGGACAAGGACATGGGGGAGGCGCGGTTTGTGCTGCTGGGGGCGGGGGCCGCCAACACGACGATTGCCCGGCTTATCCTCGCCGCCGGGGGGGACCCGGCGCGGATGACGGTCTTCGACAGCAGGGGCAGCCTCCACGCCGGCAGGGAGGATATTAAGGGGGACCCCCGGAACTACCGGAAATGGGAAATCTGCGAAAGGACCAACCCCCGGGGGGCGCTGTCCGTCGCGGAGGCCATGAAGGGGGCCGATGTCCTTATCGCCCTTTCCAGGCCGGGCCCCGACACGGTGGCCCGGGAATGGGTCCGTTCCATGGCGCCGAAGGCGATTGTCTTCGCCTGCGCCAATCCGGTTCCGGAGATCTGGCCCTACGCCGCCAAGGAGGAGGGGGCCTTTATCGTAGCCACCGGCCGGGGGGATTTTCCCAACCAGGTGAACAACTCCGTCTGCTTCCCGGGCATCCTTAAGGGGGTTCTCGCGGTGCGGGCCCGGAAGATAAGCGACAATATGGCGATTCGCTGCGCCCGGTCCATCGCCGCGTTTTCGGAGGGCCGGGGCATTTCCCCCGACAACATCATCGCCACCATGGAGGAGAGCGGCGTGTTCGCCCAGGAAGCGGCGGACGTGGCGGCGGCGGCGGTGGACGAGGGGCTGGCCCGGATTAACCGCGGCTGGCAGGAAGTCTACGACCAGGCCCGGTCCGACATCGACGCGGTCCACGCCCTGACGAAATCCATGGAAGAATCGGGGGCTATCCGCAGGCCGCCCCCTGCCCTTTTGGAAAAGATTCTGCGGGAAACCCTGGCGGAACTGTAGGGGCCGCCAGAGGCCCCGAAGCTACAGGGGGCGTCCGGGAGTTTCCGGACGGCGGGGATTTTCCCGCCGGGGGCGGGGTCTGCGGGGGCCCGCTGCGGCGGGGTTTCCGCAGGGTCTGCGGAGGCGCGGCTTCTCCCCGGCTTTCCAGTCCTTTACGCGGGATGCCGCAGATAGCAGCTTGTAAGGTGATCGTTCACGAGGCCCGCCGACTGGAGAAAGGCATAGACGATGGTGGGGCCGATAAAACTAAAGCCCCGCTTCTTAAGCTCCTTTGAGATTCCCTCCGCCAGGGGGGTGGTAACGGGAATTTGGGACATCGTATCGAAGCGGTTGACGATGGGTTCGCCGTCCACATGATCCCACAGCCAACGGGAAAAGCCCCCCGGCCCTTCCATCATCGCGAGGTAGGAGCGGGCGTTTTCGACGGCGGATTGTATCTTCCGCCGGTTTCTGATAATCCGCCCGTCCCCCAGAAGCCGGGCAACATCCTTTTCGCCGTAGCGGGCGATCCTCTCCGGGTCCATGCCGTCAAAGGCGGCGCGGTAGCCCTCCCGCCGCTTCAGAATGGTAAGCCACGACAGCCCCGCCTGGGCCCCCTCCAGAACAAGCAGCTCAAAAAGCCTGCGGTCGTTTCGCAGGGGACGGCCCCATTCGGCATCGTGGTACTTGATGTAAAGGGGATCCCCCAGGCACCAGGGGCAGCGGATCTTTTCATCGCCCATGGCCGCAGGTTAGCAGGAAAAAATCCCCGCCGCAAGAGCGCACCGGGCAGGGGCGCAGCCGCGCGTTATAGCGTCATGCAGGGGACCGGCGAAAGGGAGGGCCGGAGAGGGGGCGTTTTTTTAGCCTCTGTTTGGGCGCATTTTTTGCGGCGGTCCGCCTGCGGACCGCCGCAAAAAACCGGGCTATCCGCTCCAATTCCCCGCCCCCTGCGGGGTCGTGGAATTCCGCTTCTATCCCTTGCGCGGTCTGGCGGGCTGGGTGTTCAACTTCGGACCCTGGCGCGCTCCGCGCGATCCGGTATCGGCCGCGGAGGGCATCCCGCCGGCCTGGCGGGGCGGAATTCGGGACTTTGCACCACAAACGCCGAATTCCAAAAAAATCCTGCGGGTTTTTTTGATTCGCCCCCCGCCGGCGGCGCTTTCGTGGGCGAAAACGGCGCCTTCGGGGACAAAAGCGGTGCTTTTGTTTGAAATGCGGGGCGCTTCCAAAAGCGCCGGGATTTAACCGAATTCACGCCGGAAGCAGTTTTTTATAGTTTTTTTCCAAGAACTGGAACTAATATTGGTCATTAAACGCAAAATAATGATACATTATCATTATGATGCAGCGTACAAAAGAAGGGCAGTGCATGGCGCCGCCGGTTCAAAAAATACCGGTAGACGCCTTTGGCCCGGCCAAGGATACCCGGCTGTTCTGGCTAGGACAGGCGGGTTTTATGTTGAATGCCAGGGGAATCATTCTGTTGTTGGACCCCTTGCTGATTACCAGGGCCGGAGATCCGGTTTTAAGCGAGACCGGTTCCGAAATGTTCGCCCCCTGGCCCATTGAAGCGGAACAAATTCCCCGGACCGACGCGGTTCTTTATACTCATACCGACGATGATCATCTGGGGCCGGAGACGGCGAAGATCCTTATGAAACTGGATCCTGTTTTTATCGGCACCCCCTATTGCCGGGACAGGCTGCAGGAACTGGGGGCCTCCCCGGTGCGCTGTCTTTCCGGCGTCCCTCTCTGCACTTCCAAGCGGGGGAAAAACGGCAATACCTTTGATATAGGGGAGGTCGTAATAGAAATTCTGCCGGCAGATCATCCCTGGCAGCTTTTGGACCCGGACGCATACGGTAGGGTTTTTGGACCGGAGGATTGCTGCGGTTTTCGGGTAACCACCATGGACGGAGTTTTTGTGTTTCCCGGCGACACCCGGTTAATGAAACACCATATCGAGATGCAGGGGGTCGCGGTGCTGGCCCTAGACGTTTCGCAGGATCCTTACCATTTGGGATTGCAGGGAGCGGCGGTGCTGACAAAACATCTGAAAGATTCCCTCCTGATTCCCTACCACTACGGGACCTTTCGGAGCGATAGCCCCGCCCATTCGGGGGACCCTGAGGAGGTCCTGGGGGGCATTGAAGACGGCCTCCGCCGGGGCCGCATACTCGCCCCCGGCCAGCCGCTGATTCTGCGCGAGGGAAAAGAGATAAGCGCCCCGTAAATACCGTGCGAAGAACGCGGCGGACAGCAATTCTGATGAAAGGAGTTGTTCAGAAACTTCAGTTTCTGAACAATTTCCGCTTAAAAACGACCAGCCAAGAGAAAAAACCGGGAGCAGGAATTTAAAGCACGAAGGCGAACCAAGGCGAACTACGGCTCGCCAGGAACACGAAGGAATGAATATACGCTTCCAATCCCCGCTTTTCGTGCGCCTTCCTCGCCTTCGTGGTAAATTTCTTCCGGCTGCATATCCGGTCTTTTAGGTTAAGCAGCCTGCTGGACTTGTTCAATAATCCGGTTGGTCATTGAACAAGTCTTGCGAAAAACGTAGATTCCCGAGGAGATCCATGTTTTTCTTCGTTCTAAGCGGTTGTTATTCAGAAACTAAAGTTTCTGAACAACAAGCGAAATAAAAATTCTGGAGGGTAGTAAGTTGCTTAATCAACGGGACGCGATGAAAAAAGAGACAAGGGAAAGGATGCGGGACGGCGAAGGATCCGTGCATT
>JAIRSD010000040.1 GCA_031255615.1 Treponema sp.
GGGGAGGGACGCTGGGTTTTTGCGGAGCAAAAACGTGAAGGCCCAAAAACGGCAGGGAGGCCGTTTTTGGGCGGGCGAAAGCCCCCGGGCTTTCGCCGCGCAAGGGATAGAAGCGGAATTCCCCGCCCCCTGCGGGGGCGGGGAATTGGAGCGGATAGCCCGGTCCCCGCCGCAGGCGGGGATGCGCCCAACCCACAATCGATATGCGGTATATGCTAAACTGAGCATTGCTGCGTTGCCGAAGGGGGATCTTGCGTAATCCGGCCAAAGAACGTTATAATAGTTTTCCCTGCCAAAGTAGCTCAGTCGGTAGAGCGGCGCACTCGTAATGCACAGGTCTGGAGTTCGATTCTCCACTTTGGCTGTCATAATTCAAGACATACAAAGGTTTGGCGTAAACCCGGCTGGGGGACATTACCGCGAAGAGGCGCCGCAGAGGGACCGCCCGCGGTTCCTTCATATATCCCCCGATTCCCGGTAGAATACCAACCCATGCGGGAGATATGGATTCCGGAGATATTGAGCTCCCTGTTTACCCTGATTTTTCTTCTCAGACCCCTGTTTAAGGGGCTGCGGCCCCTGGGCGGAATCGCCTGGTTCCCCATCCTGGCCTTCACAACGACGGCCGCCCTCTTTCCGGCCTACGGGTTCAGGCCCGAGGCCCTTCCCCTCCTGGTTTACCAGGGGGCCCTGGCCCTGTTAAGCGTCCGGCCCCTCCTTGCGGCAATCCGCCGAAGCGGCGGCCCCCGCAGCGGGAGGCCGCTTTTCACCATTGCCGCCCTCGCCGGCCTGGCCCTTTTTAGCGCGGCGGCCCTCCGCTTCGCCCCCCTGGACCCCGCCCCCACGGAAAGCCGGTTGATTCGGGTAGAAGACGGCGGCAGGCGTTATAAACTGCAAGTCTTTGCGGGCCGGGGGCCCTCCCGGGGCGTCATTTTCCTGGCCCCCCCGGATTTCGGCGGCATGAAAGCGGTGGATGGAGTCTGTGCCGCCCTGGGGGACCGGGGTTTTACCGTGATCGGCTATACCCGGAGCGGCTTCCGCTCCCCCGCGGCCCTGGCGGGACTCTGGTCCGCTTTTCGCGGGGGCGCCGTTCTGCAAAGGGCCAACAAGGCGGGCCGCGGCCTGGAGGAGGAGAGGCAGAGGGAGATCGCCTTTATCCTTTCGTTTATCCGGGAAAATTGGGGGGCCCTGGCCCCCGGCGCGGAGGAGGGCCCCCTCTTTCTTGCGGGCTGGGGAGCCGGGGGCTCGGCGTTGTACTACCTCACAGCGGAAGGCTCCCCGCCGGGGGGCCGCCTCTCCTCCGGGGGCCGGGCCGGGGACAGGGTATCCGGGCTGGTGATGGTGGAAAGCCGGCTTTGGTCCTCCTGGGAACCGGCGGCCCCGCCCGTCCCGCAGGAGCCGGGAATCCTCCGGCGCTGGGTTGTGCGGTTCCAGCCGGGGAAAATGGCGGGGCCGGGGAATCCCCGGCCTCCGGCAATCCCCCTGCTCTACCTGGCGTCCGACCGGGCCCTGGAGGAAAAACCGGCCCGGCAGGACTACGCCGCCCTCTTTGCCTCCCTCCGCAACGCCCGGGGCCCCGCGGCCCTGGCCGCGCTGGAGGGGGCCGGCCCCCTGGACTACAGCGATTTTCCCGGGGAGCATCCCCTGTACAGCGCCCTGTTCTCCGGTTCGGGGGCCCCGGAGGGGGGGGCGGGAGCTCTGGCCGGCGATACGGCGGCTCTTATCGCCCGGTTTTGCGCCCTGGCCGCCGGGGAGGCGGGGCGGGAACCGGAAGGGGGCGTTCATCCGGCGGAACCGGAAAAGTCCCGGCGGGGCCTGCGTCTGGAAACCCGGTATTGGAATTTGGGGGATCTCGGTTTATACTAGGGCAATGGCGGCCCAATTCACGACCAAGGCCCTGGACAGGTATTTCAAATCCCTCCTGGACATCGAGGGATTCGGCGAGATCGACAGTTCCATGAACGGCCTCCAGGTTGATAACGACGGATCGGAGATTGGGAAGATCGCCTTCGCGGTAGACGCCTGTCTGGAATCCTTTAAGCGGGCCGCCTCCTGCGGGGCGGGGCTGCTCTTTGTCCACCACGGCCTCTTTTGGGGCGCCCCCCTGGGGCTCCGGGGAAACCACCGGGAGCGGCTCAAGTATCTGCTGGATCATAACATCGCCCTCTACGGGGTCCACCTTCCCCTGGATCAGCATCCCCAGCTTGGAAATAACGCCGCCCTGGCGGAACTTTTGGGACTCACCCAGATAGAACCCTTCGGCCTGTACCACGGCCGCAAAATAGGGTATAAGGGGGTTCTCGATCCGCCGCTCTCCGTAGAGGAAGCGGCCAGGCGGATAGCCTTTATGGGCCGGCCTCCCCTGGGGGTGTTTCCCTTCGGCGGGGACCTGAACAGGACCTGCGCGGTAGTCTCCGGGGGCGCTTCCCAGGAGGCGCTGCAAGCCGTTGACGAGGGGTTGGATCTGTACGTTACCGGCGAGGCGGGCCACGCCGTCTACCAGGAAATTCAGGAGGCGGGGCTGAACATGATCGCCGGGGGCCACTATTCCACCGAGGTATGGGGGGTCCGCCGGATAATGGAACGCTGCGCGGCGGAACTGGCCGTAGAAGGGGAATTCCTTGATATTCCCACCGGTTTATAATAGGGTTGTTCGGCGGCCGCATAAAGACGATGGAATTCAAGGGGGCTGTCCCCAAACCCGCGGGTTTGGAGCAGGCTCCGGCAATATGGAGTGTTAGTGAACAATAATAAAAGCAAAACGCTGCCCTTTAGCCTAAGCGCCCTAGTTATTCTGCTTGATCAGGCGGTAAAGATTTATATTGTAAGCAGGTGGCCCCTCCAGGGCAGCCTGATCAAAGACGTGTTCGGCAATGATTTCCTGTACATCTATCATGTACGGAACAGGGCCATTGCCTTTAGCCTGGGGCAGAACCTGCCGGACAACCTGCGGCCCCTGCTGTTCATCATCGTCCCCATCCTGGTTCTGGGTTTTCTTATCTGGTTTTACTTTAGTTCCCAGGAATTTTCCTGGTTCCAGCGCTGGGCCTTTGCGGGGATCATCGGCGGGGGCATAGGGAACATCATCGACCGGATCTTCCGGCCCGACGGGGTGGTGGATTTTATCAGCGTAAAAATTTACGGACTCTTTGGGATGGACAGGTGGCCGACCTTCAATATCGCCGATTCCAGCGTGGTGGTCTGCTGTTTCCTTTTTTTCATCGGCATCCTGATCGGTCCTGAAAATTCAGGAAGGACGGCGGAAACGTAGATCCCCGGATTCTAAAGCCCGGTCGGAGGGATCTGCCGGTTGGCTGGCGAGTCTTCCGTAAAAGCCGGGCTTCCCAACGGAAACCCGGTTTGCGCTGCCTGTCTTAAGGGGCCGGAGTTTCCGGGGGGCGCCGCGAAGGTTCGGAAAAACTTTGGGAGTAAGAAATGAATAAACGAGTCAATACCCTGCTCTTTGTCTTGGGAGCCACCGTATTCAACGTGCTGCTCTATATCGTGAGTCTTCTGCTGTTGATGCTGCTCTATTCACAGATCGTCGGATCCCTGCCGGAGTCCGTCCAGCAGTGGGGGATCATTGTTATCCTGATTCTCCCCCTCGCCGTAAGTTTCGTGGTGTACCGGCTTATCCTCAAGGTGCTGCTGAAAAAATTTGACGCCGAAAAGTATTTCGCCCCCCTCTTTAGCGGCAGGCGTCCTCCCCGGAAACTTTCGTAGCCCGGCCGGGGCCCCCGTCCCGGATTCTCAGGTCCTCCAGGTCCGGCCAGCCGCCGCCGCGCCGGCGGCGTTGGCCTTTTCGCAGGCCGCCGCCAGGGTCATACCTTTTTTCAGGCAGGCGATGACCGCCCCGCAGTGGGCGTCCCCAACGCCCACCAGGTTAAGGGCCCGGACCGGAAGGCCCGGCGCAAAGGCGCCGCCCTCCTGTTCCCGGTAATAGCAGCCCCGGGCCCCCAGGGTAATCACCAGGCTGTTCCCGGTCTGCCGGAAAAGAAAGTCCGCGGCCTTTTCGACGGTATCCTTGCCGGAAAAACTCACGGCCTCGGCCTCGTTCAGGTGCAGGAAGGGCCCCCTGCCGGAGGGGCCGCGGCGGGCCAGCAGACGGGCCATCCGATCCTCCCCGATATGGGCAATCCGGGGGCCGGGGGCAAAGAAAAGGTCCAGGCTGCTCCGGGCGCAGACAAAATCCACGATCTCGTCCCCCCCGGAATCCTCCACCTCAAGGCCGCAGATAAACACGCTGCCGGTCCGCCCGTAATCAACGCCGTCCATCCAGGACCGGGAAAAGAGGTATTCCGCCCCGTGGAGGGATAAAAAACTCCGCTCCCCGTCCTCCTCGACAAGGCAGTAGCAGCAGCCGTTTTCCTCCTCCAGCTCCACAAAGGGCCGCAGGCCCTCGGCGGCAAGACCTTCCCGCACCATGCGGCCGTAGACGCCGCCCCCCACCGGGGAACAGAGCAGGGCGCCGCTGCCGAAACGGCGCAGGCTCTTATACACGTTGTAGGCGCAGCCGCCCAGCCGGCAAACGGAGGCGGTAATGTTGACGTCCTCCCCCCGGCGGGGCAGCCGGGGCACCGCGAGCAGCACGTCGATCACCGTGGAGCCGATTATCAGGGTTTGATTCATGGGACCCTCCCGCCGTGGTTTTTTGCAGTCCAGTAGGCTGCCTGGCATAAAAAACCAAATATGCAGCCGGAAGAAATTTACCACGAAGATACTATGATTTTGAATTATCGGAATTGCGCGGTACTCTGGTCCGACGGGGCCGGAGAGCCGGCGGCAGGTTGATTCTACGCGTGGGGAAATCCGGGCTTGCCCGGGGGAACTCCGGCACAAAGATTAGTCGAAACCGGCCGCCGTAAAGTAAAACGCTGCGCCGGGCGCAGGCCCGGCAGACAGCGAATAGGAGTACGGTGGTATCACAACACCCGATAATTGCTCCCGGCCCTTAATTTATAGCAAGGAGCGGAGAAATGGTAGTAGAAAAAGGGCGGTATGTAGGGATTGACCTAGGGAAGCGGACCTGGGAGACGGCGGTAATCAGCCGGAACGGGAAGTTCAAAAGGAACGAACAGGGGGACGCTGAGGTAGAGGAAAAGACGAAGCGGTATAAGGGAGCAACGACGGCGGAGGGGCGGCTGAAGCTGTATGAGAAGCTGGAGGCGGGG
>JAIRSD010000041.1 GCA_031255615.1 Treponema sp.
GGGGAGGGACGCTGGGTTTTTGCGGAGCAAAAACGTGAAGGCCCAAAAACGGCAGGGAGGCCGTTTTTGGGCGGGCGAAAGCCCCCGGGCTTTCGCCGCGCAAGGGATAGAAGCGGAATACCCCGCCCCCTGCGGGGGCGGGGAATTGGAGCGGATAGCCCGGTCCCCGCCGCAGGCGGGGATGCGCCCTGATTATGACAAACCCGATTCCTTTGCTGCCTCGTCCCGTAGGCCGCGTACTATTTTCGCGGGGAAATTTGCGCTCGCGGAGGGAAACGCGGCTGGTTTTTGTTTAGCGCGGCCCCAGATTCCGGCCGGGGTTTGGGGAAAGCCCGTCGATCTCCCGGCAGGCATCAAGGAAGCGGTCCATCTCCTCGTCGGTCCCCACGGTTACCCGCAGAAAATCGTCGGTCCGCCCGCCCTCAAAGCGCCGGACCAGGATTCCCCGTTCCCGCAACGCGGTAAAGGCCCGGAGCCCCGGCGTACGGGGGAAGCGGATGAACAAGAAATTCGCCGCCGAGGAGATCACCGTAAAGCCCCGGACCGCCAGTTCTCCGGCTGTCCGCGTCCTGGCGGCGATGATCCGCCGGCTCAGTTCGTCGTAGTAGGCAGTATCGGCGACGGCGGCGGCGGCGGCGGCCTGGGCCAGCCGATCCAGGGTGTAGGAATTAAAGGAATCCCGGACCCGGCAGAGCCCCTCGATAAGCTCCTCCCCGGCAACGGCGAAGCCCGCCCGCAGCCCCGCCAGGGCGGAGGATTTGGAAAAGGTCTGGACCACCATCAGGTTGGGGTGGGCTGCGAGGTGGGGGATCAGAGTCCGGCCCCCAAAGGCGATATACGCCTCGTCCACGATAAGGACGCGGCCCTGCCGTTCCTGCCATTCCGCCAGGGAAAGAATCGCGGCGGTATCGAGAATCCTGCCGGTGGGGGCGTTGGGGTTGGGAAAGATGATCCCCCCGTTGGGGACCTGGTAGTCCTCCGGGCGGATGGCGAAGTCCTTGTCCAGGGGAACGGTCTTAAAGGGCGCGTCCCACAGTTCCGCGTAGACCCGGTAAAAGCTGTAGGTGATGTCGGGAAAGAGGATCGCCCTGTCCGCGGGGAAAAAGGCGGCAAAGGCAAAGGCAAGGACCTCGTCGGAGCCGTTTCCCGCGAAGACCTGGCCGGGCCTTAGCCCGTAACGGGCGGCGACGGCCTCCCGCAGTTCCGTGCAGGAGGGGTCCGGGTACAGGCGGAGGCCCTCCCCGGCGGCCCGGCGGATCGCCTCAAGGACCCGGGGGGAAGGGGGGTAGGGGTTCTCGTTGGTGTTGAGCTTGATGAAGCGCCGGTCCCGGGGCTGTTCCCCCGGCACATAGGGGGAAAGGCGGCGCAGCCGTTCATTCCAATATTTGCTCATCTCCGCCGCCTCCGCGTTTCGCCCTTTCCTTGTGTTTTTTGCGGACCCGCTTTTTCCGTGTTCATTTCTTGTGCCGCCGGTCCAGCTCGTCCAGCACTTCCCCGACCTTTACCCCGGCGCGGGTCAGAAGGACCGCGGCAAAGTACAGTAGATCCGCGGCCTCCCAGATAACTTCGTCCCGGGTTCCGGCCTCGCAAAGTTCCTCCGCCTCCTCCCGCAGCTTTTCCCGGACCAGTTCGTCGTCCAGGGCGGCGGTGTAGGAACCGGGGCTTGGATTGCGGAGCCGCCCGGCGATAATCTCCTGAAGGAATTCCAGGCTGTAGCGGCGTCCCGTTTCAAAGCAGGAAAAGGCCCCGGTGTGGCAGGCGGGGCCGGCGGGCTCCACCACCGCCAGAAGGGCGTCCCGGTCGCAGTCCGCCCGCATCCGCAGCAAGGCAAGGGTGTTCCCCGAATGTTCCCCCTTCATCCACAGGGTGTTCCGGGTGCGGCTGTGGAAGCAGAGATTCCCCCGCCTAAAACTTTCCCTTACCGCCTCCCGGTCCGCGAAGCCGGTCATCAGCACCTGCCCGTCGGGGCTTTGGGCAATGACCGGGAGCAGGCCCTCCGCGCCGTCGGTATTGTTGGCAGTCATGCCGGCGGCATTGCTGTTTGAGGATGCGCCGGAGGGGGCGTAGGCCCCCTTCTTCCAGTTAAGGGAGCAGACAAAGGCCTCCGCCAGTTCGATCTTTCCCGTGTACAGGGCCATGCCCAACTGCGCGTCGCAGCCCAGGGCCGCGAGGGCCGCAAGCTCCTCCACGCTGCCCAGCCCCCCCGCCGCGGTAACGCCGCAGGAGACCGCCTGCCGCAGGGCCCTGACGGGTTCCAGGTCCAGACCCCGCATGGTCCCCTCCCGGTCCACCCCAGTAAAGAGGAGCTCCCCGCAGAAATCCTGCGCCCTTTTCGCGGTCTCAATCAGGTCCAGGCCGGTGGGGGTTTTCCAGCCGTCCACCACAATTTCGCAATCCCCCCCGACCCGTTTCACCGCGTCCACCGCGACGATAAGCCGTTCCCTGCCGATGGACTTGGCCATTCCTTCCAGAAATTCTTCGTCCAGGGCGAAGATTCCGCCCTTTCGAAAGGCCCGGGACCCGATGATGATCTTTTCCGCCCCCAGGCTTACCAGTTCCCGGGCCTCTTCGGGGCCGCGAATCCCCCCGCCCACCCTACAGCGGGCCTTCCTGAGCAGGGACCGCAGCAGGCCGGCGTTGGAGCCCGTTCCCATGGCCGCGTCCAAGTCGATGACCGCCACTTCCCCGTAGCGGTCAAATTCCTCCGCCAGCTCCGCCGCGTTATCCCGTTGCAGCATCAGTTCGGACCCCTGTTTAAGCTGGACGACCTTTCCGCCCTGCAAATCTATCGACGCAATCACCATCTGACGCACACCCCCTTTGACTCGGCGTAACGCTTTATCTCCTGAATCGTGGTTTTTTCAAAATGGAGCAGGGAGGCTACCAGGGCGGCGTCCGCACCGGGATCTTTCAGGACCCCGGCGATCTGATCCAGATTCCCCGCCCCCCCGGAGGCGATGACCGGCACCGGCACGGCCTCCAGTATGGCGGCGGTTAGGTCCAGGTCGTAGCCCCCGCCGGTGCCGTCGGCATCGATGGAATTAAGGAGAATTTCCCCGGCCCCCAGTTCCACCGCCCGTATCGCCCAGGCGATCGCGTCTATCCCCGTATCGGTACGGCCCCCGTGGGAATAGGCGGTCCAGCGTTTTGCCCCCGGCCCTTCGCCGCCGTCCCGGGCGCCGCCTTCGTTGCCGCCCGATGCGTTGCCGGCGGCATCGCCCGATGCGCCGCTTCTTTTGGCATCGATGGAAAGGACCACGCACTGCCGTCCATAGGCCCGGGCCATCTCCGAAAGCAGCGCGGGCCGGGCAAGGGCGCTGGTGCAGACCGACACCTTGTCCGCCCCCGCGTTCATCGCCTCCCGCATGTCTTCCACGCCGCGGATGCCTCCCCCCACGCAGAGGGGGATAAAGACCTCCGCCGCCACCCGGCGCACCACCTCCAGCAGGGTGGCCCGGCTTTTGTCGGAGGCCCCTATGTCCAGAAAGGTAAGTTCGTCCGCCCCCCCGTCGTTGTAGCGGCGGGCCAGTTCCACCGGGTCCCCCGCGTCCTGAATCCCCCGAAACTTGATTCCCTTTACCACCCGGCCGTCGTCAACGTCCAGGCAGGGGATGATCCGTTTAGCCTGCATAGCGATAAGCCTCCCGGCGGATCCCGCGGCGCGGTAAAGGGGTCACGCCGAAACCCCCGTCCAGTTTTCCAGAAGCCGGAGCCCCGCCTTTCCCGATTTTTCGGGGTGAAACTGCACGGCCCCCAGGTTCCCCCGTTCCACCGCCGCGCAGTAGGGCAGGTAATACTCCGCCTCCGCCGCGGTAAAGCGGTCGTCCTCGGGGGCGGCGTAGTAGGAATGGATGTAGTAGAAAAAGCTGTTTTCCGGCACGCCGGAGAACAGCCGGGAACCGGGCCGGGCCCGGGTCTGATTCCAGCCGATCTGGGGAACCTTGCGTCCGGGGAATTTTTTTACCCCCCCCGCCACGATCCCCAGGCCCCGGATTTCCTTCCCGTCCTCCGGCGGGGCCTCCTCGGAATAGTCAAAAAGGAGTTGCAGGCCGATGCAGATTCCCAGGAAGGGCCGGTCCGCCAGAATCCATTCCCGGATAGCCTGGGCGTAGCCTGATTGCTCCAGGGAAGCCATGGCCGCGCCGAAGTGGCCGTCCCCAGGAAAGATGATCCCGGCGAATTCCGAATTGTTCCCCAGGTCTTCCGGCCCCCTGGTAAAGCGGGACTCCGCCCCCAGGGTCTTCAGGGCGTTCATCACGGAGCCCAGATTCCCCGCGCCGTAATCGACGACCCCGATCTTCCCCCTCACGCCAGAACCCCCTTGGCGGAGGGGATGCGGTCCCCGGCGCGGCCGTCGATCTCGCAGGCCTCCCGCAGGGCCCGGGCCGCCGCCTTAAAAACCGCCTCGATCTTGTGGTGGTCGCTGCGGCCCCGGATAATCTCCAGATGCAGGGTAAGGCCCCCGGCGCCGGCGAAGGCCTGCCAAAAATCCTGGGCCGTATCGGTCTGGAAAGAAGCAGCCCCCCAGCCTGGGGCGGCGCTCAACAGGGGGGCCGGGGAAAGGGGGACCTCGTAAACCAGGAAGGGCCGCCCGGAAACATCCACCGCCGCCCGGGCCAGGGTCTCGTCCATGGGGTAAAGGCAGCTCCCCACCCGGCGGATGCCCCGCTTGTCCCCCAGGGCCTGGGCAAAGCAGCGGCCCAGGACGATCCCCGTGTCTTCCACCAGATGATGCTGATCCACCTCCAGATCCCCCCGGGCCCGGATGTCAATATCAAAAAGGCCGTGCCGGGCAAAGGTGTTGAGCATGTGGCCCATGAAACCGATGGGGTATTCAAGCCGGGCCTCCCCTCCGCCGTCCAGGTTGAGCTTAACGGTGATGTCCGTCTCCTTCGTGGCCCGGCTGAACTCCGCGATTCTTTCCATCCGCCGCCCCGCTCCTACACGACCACTTTGCGGAGATCGTACTCCACAATATCCACGGCCCCCAGCTTTTTCAGCTTGGGAATAAGCTCCGGCACGTCCCGCTTGCGGACGGCGATCTTCACCGCGCAGCCGCCCCCCCCGTTAAGGGAGGAGACCGTGGGACTCCACATGGCCGGAAGACCGGAAACCAGGGTGTCAAAGCGGTCCGCCGCCACGTTCATTTCCAGCATCACCCGCTCCCGGGCGTCCAGCACCGCCCGGAAAAGCATGGCCAGCTCCTCAATCCGGGCCCGCTTCTCCCGGTCCGCCATGGCCGCCTTGCCCGCCACAAAACGGGTGGAGGATTCCAGAATGGTGTCAATGACCGTCAGGCCGTTGTCCCGCAGAGTCTGGCCCGATGCGGTATTATCGATAATCATGTCCGCGTCGTCCGGCGGGAAAACCTCGGTTGCCCCGTAGGTCCGCAGAATCCGGTAGCGGTAGCCCTTCGTCAAAAGCCAGGACTCCGCCAGGTTCACATACTCCGTGGCGGCCACCAGTTTCCGGGTTTTCAGTTCCGCCTCGCTCATATCCGCCGGAATCGCCGCCACAATCCGAACCCGGTCCAGCCCCAGGTCCATAATCTCCTCCACCTGGGCGCCGCTCTCCTTGATCCAGTCGATCCCCGTGAACCCCGCGTCATGACTCCCCAGCTCCAGCAGCTCCCCCACATTCTGGGGCTTCATGATCTTGGCATCCAGCCAGGAAGCGCCGATTACGGGCCGGTAAGTCCGGTCCGCCAGGTTGACGGGGAAGCCCGCGTCGTCAAAAAGCCGGACCACATTGTTAAAAATCCGCCCCTTGGGAATCAAAATCCGCAAATTTTCCATATACCGCTCCAAAAAAAAACCGCGGCCCCCAAGGGTCCACGGTAAAATTCCGCTTTGCGCCGCCGCGCAGACCCCGTCGCCTCAGAGAAGATGATGATGGGGGGCCGTTTTCATAGCATCATCATAGGGCCCAGGGCAAAGACGAGTCAAGGACCGTCCCGAATCCCCGGCATTTCCTGGTGAAAATTCAGGAAAATCTGAAATTTGATCTTCTTTTGGGCGCATTTTTTGCGGCGGAGCCGCAAAAAACCGGGCTATCCAGGGCTCCGCTTCGCTCCGGCCCCGCCTGCGGCGTGGCTGCTTCGCACCCTTCCTATCCCTTGCGCGGGCGGAAGCCGTACCGATACCGGCACGGCTTCCGCCTTCAAGCCGGCGCACCTCCGGCGCGCCGGCTCAAGCATCTTCCCCGCGGCGTGGAGTTTCGCTCCGCGAAACTCAGAAAAACCGCGCCCCGCAGCGTTTTGCCCCGGCCCCTCCTCCCCTGTTTCAAAATCCGACCGGGAGGCCGGGGCCGCCAACCGGCCTTCTAGGAAGGCTGCGGCCCGTGCTATGATCCCCCCGCGGGGCGCCGGCCCCGGAATCCCCAGGCCAGGGCAGCAAGAAGGAGGGTCCCATGAACACCGAAAAAGCCGGGAAGATCCCCGCGGGGGAGGAACGCCGCCCCGCGCCCCCTGCCGGGCGCCGCATCGATCTCCGCAGCGACACCGTCACCCTGCCCACGGCGGAAATGCGGGAGGCCATGGCCGCTGCGGAGCTGGGGGACGATGTGTACGGGGACGACCCCACCATGAACCGGCTTACGGAACTGGCGGCCCGGACCCTGGGAAAGGAGGCGGCCCTCTTTGTGCCCTCGGGGACCATGGGGAACCAGCTCTGCATTATGACCCATACCCGGCCGGGAAACGAGATTATCGTCGGGGCCGCCAGCCACATTGTCTGCCACGAGGCGGGGGCGGCGGCCAGGCTTTCCGGGGCCGCCTACGCCCTGGTGGACAATCCCGATCACCAGATCCATGCCGCCGATGTCCGCCGCCTGGTCCGGCCCGGCGGGAATGTCCACTACCCCGCAACCGCCCTGCTCTGCCTGGAAAACGCCCTGGGGGACGGGAACGTGGTACCCCTGGAGGAGATGCGGGCCGCCGCCGGCGCGGCCCATGAACGGGGCCTCAAGGTTCATTTGGACGGGGCCCGGATCTTCAACGCCGCCCTGGCCCTGGGAGTCCCCGTCCGGGACATAGCCGCCTGCGCCGATTCGGTCATGTTCTGCGTGTCCAAGGGGCTCTGCGCCCCCGTCGGTTCCCTGGTCTGCGGTTCGGCGGAATTTGTAGAACGGGCCCGGTACAACCGGAAGATCCTGGGGGGCGGCCTCCGGCAGGCCGGGGTGCTGGCCGCCTGCGGCATCGTCGCCCTGGAAAAGATGACCGCCCGTCTGGCGGAGGATCACGAGAACGCCCGCCTCCTGGGGGAATACCTCGCCGCGATTCCGGGAATCCAGGTGGACCGGGAGAAGATCCGAATCAACATGGTGTTCTGGAGCGCCTCCATCCCCGGCTTTGACGACGACGCCTTTCGGGCCTTCATGGAGCGGCGGCGCGTCATCATCGGCGAGGGCGGCCCGGCGGGGGAGTACCGTTTTGTTACCCACCGCGGCGTATCCCGGGAAGACATCGGCGCGGCGGCGGCGGCGCTGCGGGACTATGTAAGCGGTCTGGCGTAGATTCCGGGCCGCCCGCCTCAAGCCCTAGCCAAAACAGGTGCGGAACAGCGGGAATCCGGCGAAGGCCCTGCCGGCAGGGATGCCGGCTGCCCGCGGACAAAAGCCGCCGCGGGGAGCGCGGCAACTCCGCAAGCGGCGATCCGCATGGATGGCCGGCAGGATGCCGGCTGTTTCTATTCCCTGGGGTTTTCGCGCAGCGAAAACCCCAGGCCCAAAAATGGCAGGGATGCCGCCGACAGGATGTCGGCTGTTTCCATTTCATTGGAGTTTTTGCGCAGCAAAAACTCCGAAAGGCGAAAAACGGCATGGAGGCCGTTTTTCGCCCGCGCAAGGGATAGGAGGGGTGCGGAGCAGCCACGGCGCGCAGCGCCGGGGCCGGAGGCGAAGCCGGAGCCCCGCATAGCCCGGT
>JAIRSD010000042.1 GCA_031255615.1 Treponema sp.
TTTTCCAAAAAAATTACGGCGGCAATCTGTAGTAGTATGACCGGCAGTATGGCGGACGGAATTGGGCGCATGAGGGCGGATTATGTTTTTGACTATGATATTATACGCAGTTCATCCCTCGAGCTTGTTTCACGTGAAATTTATGACAAAGGACTTGACGGCAATGTTGCGGAATTGGGCGTTTATCGCGGAGAGTTTGCCGAAAAAATCAACATGGCGTTTCCGGACCGGAAGCTGTATTTATTTGACACCTTTGAAGGTTTTGATGAAAGAGATATAAAAACGGAAAAGCTGAACGGATATAGCGGATGCCAGCATGATTTTTCAAAAACGAATGAAAAGGTCGTATTGCGGAGGATGAAATTTCCCGAAAACTGCATAATCAGAAAAGGGTATTTTCCTGAAACCGCGGATGGTATTGAGGATAATTATATATTTGTCAGCATAGATGTTGATTTATATGAACCGATTTACAAAGGTTTGAATTACTTTTACCCGCGGCTGGTCAAAGGGGGATATATTTTCGTACACGATTATAATACGAAAACATATCCCGGAACAAAAGCGGCTGTAAAAAAATTCTGTAAAGAATCGGATATAAGCATTTTTCCGTTGTCTGATATATGTGGAAGCGCAATAATAATGAAATAAAAAATGAAGACCGCCCCGCATCCGTGCGGGCGGCTAACACAGCAGAAAAACGGCACACGATGAGACTGTCGAATTACTGTTGTTGGGGCATGGATATTTCCCCCGGCAGGTTCTGTAATTTTTCCGCAGATTTACTGTCGGTAAATCCGTTGCGCCCCCTCCCTCAGTCCCCGCTCTCCGCCAGTATCCCCGGCATACATTTCCCTATGTTATGCACCATGCAATACAGCAGCCAAGACATTGCTTTAGGCTGGCATGGATGCCGGCTGTTTCCAATTCCTGGGGTTTTCGCGTAGCAAAAACCCCAGGCCCAAAAAATGGCAGGATGCCATTTTTTGGGCAGCGCAAGGGATAGGAGGGGTGCGGAGCAGTCACGCCGCGAAGCGGCGGGACCGGAGCGAAGCGGAGCCCCGGATAGCCCGGTCCCCGGCCCGCAGGGCCGGGGATGCGCCCAAATTCCTGAAAAACGTAAACGCCTTCGCCCCGCCCCCGGCCTTACCGCTGTCCCCCTGGTTCCCGCTGGTTACAGATACCGCTTGGGTTGGTTTTGGTTGACCCGGGCGTAGAGTTCGATGTAGGGCTTGGCGGTGCTGGCGGCTATTTTTTGGAGCAGCACCTCCTCAATCTGGAACAGTCCCACCTCGCTGGACATGGAAATGTCGATGCGGATGGGTTTTTCCTTTCCTTTCCCGATTTTTACGTCCTCGATGGAATTGGCGGAGTACTGGTGGATGTCCCCTACCTTGGGACGTTCCGACAGGGCCATGGGGATCCGGGCCCGGCCTTTCCACATATCGCAGCCGTCGGCTACCAGGAGTACTCCCGCTTCCAGGGAATGGATGGTCCGGTTCCCCATGTGGCCGCTGATCCCCTCCAGGGCCAGGGAGCGGATGGTGACCCGCTTTTCCATGGACCGGGGAAAGACCTGGGTCAGGAGCCGGTCCATGATGGGGTAGGCCAGGTAGCAGCTATGGAGTTCGTGATCCTGCCGGCCTATGGACATTCCGGAGTCGTGGAATAGGGCTGCCAGGAAGACCGCCATCAGGCTGTCCTCAAAGCCGCCGGAATCCTCCCGTTCCAGGCTGGCCGGTATCCCGGCGTCCCGGAGCAGTCCCATCATGATGAGGGCGTTCAGGGCCACGGTCCGCACGTGTACCGGGCCGTGATCGTTGTAGCCCAGGCGCTTGATGGAAACGCTGTTCGCGTAGTCCTGGAGGGCCTGAATTTCGGGGTCCCCCAGGACCAGGGCTGCCAGTTCCAGGGCCTTGCCCGGGGGGACCAGGGCCCCCAATTTGTCGGTGATCTTACTGTCCAGTCCGATTTCTTTCGGCGATCTCATGACGCGTCCTTTGGGGCCCCTTGGGTTACCGGGCCCCCTGTCATTCCATGTCCGGGGCATGGGTTAAAAGATAATCCTCCGCCTCTTTGTTCCAGAGCCCCCCGGTCTTGCCGCAGAGTTCCGCGAGCCCGGCAAAGAGGGGGTCGGCGTTCCCCTTTTCGGCGAAGTCTTCTATGGCGGTAAGTTCCAGCCGTTTGTGGGTGTAGATGAGTTTCTTGCCCCCCGGAATTTTGGGAAAGTCCAGGGTCGAGGCCGCCACCGTGTTAAGGCCCCCTATATGGGTGACCATAAACAGGGGGTTAATCTTTCCCCGGGCCATAAGGTCCAGGCCCTCTTCCATGTCGGCGGTGTTGCCCCCGCTGGTTCCCACGATGTGGTGGGAATCGTAGTGGACCTGGAAGAAATTCAGGGATGCCTCCAGGGCGGTGTCTGTGGGGCCCGCGAAGAAGTTCAGGCAGCCGTCGGCGCCCAGGATCCGGTCCCCCAGTTCAATGACCTGCCGGACCGGGGCGAACACAAAGACGTCGTCAAAGCCCTTGCCCCGGTTCAGTTCCCTGAGCCGCCGGGCCGGATCGTCCAGGTCCCGGGTGTTAACGTAGATAAGTTCCACCTCCCCGGCCTGTTCCGGGGGGAGGAGCCGCCGGGCCCGTTCCAGCCTTTCCTCGTTAATATCGGTAACGATAAGCCTGGCGGGCCGCCGGGGGCCGTGGAGGGCGTAATCGACGGCCCCCAGGCCCATGGGCCCCGCGCCGGCAAGCAGGGCCATGCTGCCCCCCTCCCGGGGCCCCATGCGGTGCTGATAGGAGCCTTCGGTGGTGTGGTACTGGGCGTGAAAGGCCCC
>JAIRSD010000078.1 GCA_031255615.1 Treponema sp.
TGAACTTCTCTTCACTTATCGGGTAGATCCGCTCTTCCCTCCCCATGTTCCTTTTCCTCCCTCCTCCTTTTTATATCCTCCCTTTCTATTTTTGTCTATCTTTGCTAACAGTGCCTAGCAGGCTGCCTGGCCCAAAAATCAAATATGCTGATGTAAAAAAATTCACCACAACGGCGAAGAAGGCGCACGAAAGCCGGGGACAGGGAGCGTTGTTTATTCCTTCGTGTTCCTTTGTGCGCCTTCGTGGTTAAAATCCTCTTCCCGGTTCTTTCTCTTATCCGGCGGTTTACTGTAAACAAGGCGCCGACGCCGGCCTGCACATGCCGAAGGACCGGCATGAATGTCCGCCGGTTACGCGGATTTCACTGATTGCGCGGAATGCCGGCATAAAATCCCGCGAAATTCGCGGTTCGCCATCTTTGCCGTTTAGCGTCTGCAAGGGCGCCCAACATACACTCGACATGCGGCATTTTTCCAGGCGGGGAATTATCAGGGAGGCGCAGGATCGGGGCCTTTACAATCCGCGGTCCACCAGGATTTCCAGGCAGGATTCCATCCATGCCCTTGATTCTACCGGAAAGTAGTTTCGCACCAGAAGGAATTCGTAAAAGGCCTCCCGGTAGGCCTCGGAGAAGTAGAGGCACTGGCCCCGGTAAAACCGGGCCCTGGATTCGCTTATCACGCTGTGGTGGCTGGAAAGGTAGCGGTTCAGTTCAAAGAGGCTTGTTTCCCAATCCCCCTCGGAAAAAGGCCCCTGAACGATGGCGCGAAGGATCAGATGCTCCGCCGGGACCCCGCGGCTTTCGGTTTCCAAATCCTGGCTAAAGGCCCGGCTTGCCCGGAAAGGCGCGGTTTGCGGCTGCCGGGGGGGGCGCAGGCTTTCCATTGCATCGACCGCGCCAGGCCCCAGGGGGATGGGATCCCGCAGTTCGGAAAAATTATCGATTCCGGGAACCGCGTAATTGAGGGAAATGAAGGGCAAGGGCAGGGGCCGGAGTCCCGCCGCCCGGCGCAGGCCCACCCGCTCGGCCCTGAGCTCCACCGCCTGGACGGTGGCGTTGCCGCCGGGATAGATCCCCACATCCCCCCTCCGGAGTTCGTCCTCAAAGATCACCGCGTAATAGTAGGGGATTCCCGGCACCGGATAGTCGGTAAACGGAGAATGAAGATCGGTCTGGACGATGACGGCGCTTAAGAGGTCCGCCGTATGGGTGATGGGCTTAACGCTGCGGTACAGTACGGCCTTTTCGGTTGAAAGAGTCTGGTAGCGGATTACCACCCCTTCATCTTCCTGCTTCACTTCCAGGCCGAAGATCTCTCCGGGAATTCTGGGCAGGACGGGGAGCGCCGCAATTTCGGGGGGGGCCGCTACCTCCACGGCAATGGCGTTGACCCGGGGAATAACGACTAGATGGGCTTCCCCTTCCGTGCTGGCGGCGGTGAAGTAGTACACGATGCCGGCGCTTTCCGCGTCGTCGATATAGGATTCCACCCCGTAGGGGACCTCCACCGGCCGCTGGATGCCGGTAAAACTTGCGGGGGACGAATCAAAGGGGCGGGAAGACCGGTAAATATAAACCGGACCGGAGGCCGCGGGAGAGTCCCTCCAGGTAAGGCGGACCAGGTTGTTCCGGGTCACGGCCTCCAGGCGGGTAACCACGTTCCTGGGAACCGCCGGTCCCTGGGCCTCGGAAGCCGGGGGGCCCGCCAAAGCCCTGAGGAATAAAGAACAAACCAGCAAAATTCCGCCCCTCTTCATAGTTACAGTATCGGCTTCTCCATCGGCAGCCATCAGTTCAAAAGTCCGCATATCGCGGTATATACGGGCGCATCCCCGGCTGAAGGCCGGGGACCGGGCTATCCGGGGCTCCGCTCCGCTCCGGCCCCGGCGCTTCGCGCCGGGTCTGCTCCGCACCCCTCCTATCCCTTGCGCGGGCGCGAAAGCCGTACCGATACCGGCACGGCTTTCGCCTTCGCTGTTCTCCGCCCTTTTGGGCCGCGGCGGGGAAGGGCGCGCCGCGGCTGAGGCCGGCCGGAACCCAAACCGGGCATTGCCGCTTCTTTATGGTTTACAGTTTATCTCTTTTTTCGTAATCTTATCAGTAAGAACTATTCTGGAATCCGGCCGGCCTTGCAAAGGGACATCGAAGGTTTCCCCAAAACTTCGGTTTTTGGACGGCGAACGCCTGACAAGGCCGGGCCGCCAAATTTTAGAATCGGTTCACATAAATTCGGCGGCGGTTTCGCCGTCCATGCAGAGGTTGCCATGCTGTTATCTGAATTAGGGAATCCCATCGAAACATTGCGGAACAAAATTGACGAAACATGGAGGCGTCTTTGACCGGCCTGCGGCGGGACAAAAGCCCCTGGGGGAACGGATTGCGGAAATAGAGGCCCGGGCCGCGGAGCCGGGGTTCTGGAACGACCAGGCCGGGGCGGAGAAAGCCATGGGGGAACTCAAGGCCTTAAAGAACCGCTATGAACCCTGGAGAATCCTCCACGCCGGGGTGGAGGACCTTTGGACCCTCTACGATCTGGCCCAGGAAGCGGGGGACGAGGCCGAGGCGCCGGGCATTGAAACGGAATTCAAGGAACTTTCCGCCCGCTATGAAAAACAGAATATCTATGAGCTTATGGGGGGGGAGGTGGACCGGAACGGCTGCTTCCTCACTATCCATTCCGGCGCGGGGGGAACCGAAGCCTGCGACTGGTCGCAGATGCTCTACCGTATGTACCTGCGCTGGGCGGAACGGAAAGGATTCGCCGTGGAGGAGGTAGACCGGCTGGACGCGGAGGGGGGGATAAAATCCGCCACCTGTAGGATAGACGGGGACTATGCCTACGGCTACCTCAAGGGGGAAAGCGGGGTTCACCGGCTGGTGCGGATCTCCCCCTTTGACGCCAACGCCCGGCGGCATACCAGTTTCGCCAGCGCCTACATATTCCCCGTTATTGATGATACTATCGAAGTGGATATTCGCCCCGAAGATCTGCGGGTGGACACCTATCGTTCCGGCGGCGCCGGGGGCCAGCATATAAACAAGACCGATTCCGCGGTGCGCTTTACCCATCTGCCCACGGGAATCGTAGTGGCCTGTCAGAACGAACGGAGCCAGATTAAAAACCGGCAAATTGCCATGAGTATGCTCAAGGCCCGGCTTTACGAGTATTACCGGCAGGAAAAAGAAAGGGAAAACGAAAAATTCGCCCAGGAAAAAAAGGATATTTCCTGGGGAAATCAGATCCGTTCCTATGTGTTTCAACCCTACACCATGGTTAAAGACTACCGGACCAAGGCGGAGGTCGGCAACATCCAGGCGGTGATGGACGGGGATATCGATATCTTCATCGAAGAGTATCTTCATTTTGTGTGGAGCGGGCATGCCCTGTAGAAAATTCCGGCGGCCAAACGGCATGAAGGGCCTGATGAATCGATGGGGGGGATCCCCTTCCTTCCGGGGGAGGGCGTTGCTGCTGCTGGCGTTGCTGCTGTTCATGCCCGGGGCCCTGCTCTTTTCCTGGGGCGCCAGGGAGGAGGATTCGCCGGAGTTTCAGGATACAACCTGGACCTTGATGCTAACGGCCTTTGACGCCTCCGCCCTGGGGGAATCAAACGCCGCCCTGGGGGAAACCATTCTGCGGGATCTTGCCAAGAATCTGGGCAAGGTAAATTACCGGCTGCGGGTGGCGGAAGATTACGCCTATTACGAGACCCTGGCCCAGCGAAAGAATCTTTCCGCCGCGGCCCAGACCCTTGTAAACAAACGGAACGAGCGGGATCAGCTTCTCTACCGGGGAGACCCGGAATGGAAGTACCGCAAGGCCCTTAAGGACATGGACGCGGCCATTGAAAAACTGGAGGAAGATTACCAGAAGGTCCTGGCCGCGGAAATTTTTATCGACCAGGAACCGGTCTTTATGATGGCCAAAGAAAATATGGAAGATCTTTTCCCCCAGCCCCCGCGAGGAGGGGGGGAGTACGGTTTCTGTAAGACCCACGGCGCCGACGCCATTATCACCGGGAGCATGACCGAATACTACGGCAGGATCATTGTTACACAGAATCTCTACGTCCTGTACGCCGATTCCTATATCTACCGGGATACTATTATCTTTTCCCCCGAAGATTCGGAGGAGGCGATGGAGGAATTTGCCGGCGGAATCACCCGGACCATCGCGGGGCTTCCCCCCGCGGAACTGCGGATATCCACGATGCCGGAGAATGCCCTGGTGCTGCTGGATCAGGGCTACGGAGGCCGGGGAGCCATGGAACAAAGCCTCGCTCCAGGAAAAGTCCAGGTGGAGGTCTTTGCGGACTCCCATGAAAGCGCGGACATAGAACTTGAAATGGGGGGGGGAGAACTGACGGAACTGGTCGTGGAACTGAATCCGGTAACCCAATCCTCCCTGACGGTTGACGTTCCCGGAAAAGACGGGGCCTCCGTTTATTTGGGTTCCCTGTATATGGGCGACGCCCCCCTGACCCTCCAGCTTCCCGGGGAGCAGCTTGAGTATATCGTCGTTAAAGATCCCGAGGGAGAGGAGGCGGAAGCAATCTTCAAGAGCCCCCCTCCCAAATACTTGCCGCCCGCGGTGATCGCACCCCGGAAGCCCGGGCTTTTGACGGGCCTTTTCCGTCCAAAGAGTTCTTTGGACGGAAACACCTTAAATCTCTACACCGCCCCGGCCTACGATCCCGAAGCGCAGCGGGTTGATAAGGCCCGCCGCTGGTATTACTGGGCCTGGGGGGGGACCTGGGTCTCCGCCATGGGGGCATGGATGATCAACGGCTACGCGAATTCTATCATCAACAGTTATACGGGTAGTTCTTCCCAAACCATGGAGATGTTTGAAAAGGTTCAACAGGCTCAGATCCTTAACTATATGGGGATAGGTCTGGTAAGTACGGCGGTGCTGGTGGAGATCATTCAGATGGCCCGGTACATCACCACAGCGGGGAAAGACGCTCCCCCTTATATTGACTAGGGGACGGCGGAAACAGAGGGCATTCATGGGTATAGGCGATTTTGCGGGACGGTTGAAGAATTTTTTTCGGCCCAGGACGGCGGTGTCGGAGGAACTCTTTGAAGATCTGGCGGACCTCCTGGTGGAAGGGGATTTCGGCGCGGCGGAATCCTACCTGATGGCGGAGAAGCTGCGGGATTACGCGAGGAAAGAAAAAATCGGCGATGCGGGGGAACTGCGGCAGGTCCTGGCCCTGTTCCTGGAGGAGATCCTGGAGGCCGCCGGGCGGCCGGCGGCGCTGGAGGACCGGAAGGATGGTCCCGACATAATCCTGCTCCTGGGGGTAAACGGGGTCGGCAAGACCACTACCGCCGCCAAATTGGCCTGCCGTTTCCGGGATGCCGCCGGCCGCCGGCCCATCCTGGCGGCGGCGGACACCTTTCGGGCCGCCGCCATACCCCAGCTCAAGATCCATGGGGACAGACTGGGGGTCCGGGTGGTGGCCCACCGGCAGGGGGGGGATCCCGCGGCGGTTGTTTATGACGCCATAGAAGCGGCCCGGGCGGGGGGCGGGGATTTGATCATCGCCGACACGGCGGGGCGTATGCATACCAAGGCGGCCCTAGTGGAGGAGTTGAAAAAAATCGACCGGGTGGTGGAAAGCAAGACCGGGGTGAATGCCGGCGCCCGGGATCATGGCGCTCCCCCGGCCCCTCCTCCCCGCTATCTTAAATACCTGGTGCTGGACGCCACCACAGGCCGCAATGCCCTTTCCCAGGCGGAGATATTCCACGACGCCCTTGCTTTGGATGGGGCGATTCTGACTAAATACGATTCCGGGGCCAAGGGGGGGGTGGTTTTTTCCCTGGCCTCCGCCCTGAAGATCCCCGTAATCTACCTTTGCGAGGGGGAAAAATATTCGGATATCAGAGTCTTTACGCCCCATGACTTTGCCAGGGAATTTACCGGTATTGAATAGCCGCGGTTTTCGGGCTGAAAAAGCCGAGGGGCCCATAAAATTTTCATGGCCGGGGGCCCTCTTTTTCTATTGGGTCTTTTATTTTTTGTTTTTACCTCCCGTCTGGGGGCAGGAATCCTCTAATCCGCCGGGTTCTCGTCCCCGATCCGCCTGGTACATCTCCAATGCCGGGGGCATGGCCCTTAAAAGGGCGGAATCCCGCCTGACGGCCCTGCGGAGTCCCTACTGCCTCCTGGTGGAAGACGGGTCCATACAGGATCTGCCCGGTCTTCTCTTACCCTACTACCGGAGCCCCTGGCGGGTGGAAATACGGATTCTTTACAAGGACGGGGAGGAGGCCCGCCGGCAGTGGCTGTTCCGGGAGGGTTCTTTGACCCGCTTGGCCGCGGTATTTACCCGGAACGCCGAAGAAGACGACGGGGAAGAAGCCGAACCGGAGGGGGAGGAAGAACCGGAGGAGGACGGCGGGGAAGAAGATCGGCCCCTGGGTTTTATCGAAATTTTCGGCGACCACGGCCTTATTACGACGGAACGGCAGTTTCTGGAAGACGGGGAACTAGCCATTGATTATATCTACCGGAGCGCCAGGGCCCAGGGGAATTTGTCGGGGAACCGGCAAGTTCTGGTCAGGGCCGAAACCCGCCGGCTGTCTTTTGACGGGGAATCCGAGGATTCGGAAGGATCCGGGGAATCCGCTCAGAATATTCTCTACACCGATTACTACCGCTATACCCGCAACCATTCTCTACGCATTATTGAGCGAATTTTTCCGCCCCCTTCGGAAAAAAGGGAGGATTCGGAAGACGGAGCGCAAAATTCTATCGTCCAGTTAAGGTTTCCCCGCCGGAGTCTGGATTCCGAGACGGAAATCAGTTTTGTTTCCCCGGTCCTGGCCTACGGTTCCCGGTTTCTGGAAGACGCCCGGCCCGGCGATCTCCAGCGGGTAGTCTATACCACGGATCCGCGGGGCCGGATCCTGTCGGAAACCAGGACGGACGAGGAGGGAAATATTCTTGGGGAGATAAGGAACACCTGGACCGGCGACCGCCTGACCAGGGTGGTTCAGCAAACCGGCGAGGAGGAGCGGGTCATTGAATACAGTTATAATCAGGAAGGAGACAGAATAGAAGAACGGAACTACCGTAACGGTGTAATGGAACGGGTGGTTCACGTCCAGGGGAACCGGGAAGAGGAGGAACTATACATGAACGGAGAACTTTTCCTCCGGGCCCTGTGGGAGGACGGGAGGAAGGTCCGGGAGGAACAGGTGCGTTCAAGCCGGCAGGGAACCCGCCGGAGAGCGCCGCGGGAGGGGAATCCGTGAGTCCCCAAAGATTCAGGGTTCCCCTCTGGATAGGATTTGTGGCATCCCGCTATGTCCGCCGGAGCAGGGGCAATTCCCCCTCGCCGGTCTTCGCGATCCTGGGCATTGCCACCGGAGTTCTTGCCCTAACGGTGATCATCGCCGTGATGAACGGTTTTCAGCTTGGCTTTATCGAAAGCATTCTGGAAATTTCTTCCTATCATTTAAGGGTCATGGATATTCCCCCGGACAAGGCGGCGGCCCTGGCGGATCTATTGGCGGGATCGGCGGGAATTACCGCGGCGGTGCCCTTCTGCGAATTCCAGGCCCTTATCCAGGGAGGGCGGAGCGGCCAGCGGGGGATCCTCATCCGGGCCTTGCCGCCGGAGGTTCCGGGACTCGATCCGGGTTTGGCTTCCCGCCTGGAATTTGAGGGGGGGGCTTTTAATATCGCCGGGAACGACAGCATCCTTCTGGGGAACGAACTGGCCCGATCCCTGGGGATCCGCCTGGGGGACCGGATTACCCTTTTTTCCATCAACGATCTTTTCGGCGCGGAAGGAATAAATACCTTCACCGTAACGGGTTTATTCAGAACCGGATACTACGAATACGATACGGGCTTGGGGCTTATGAATCTTGAGGCCGGGCTTGGTATTTCGGGGGAGGGAACGATTCTGGGCTTGAAGATTCGGAACCGCTGGCAGGACCTTGCGGTCATGGCGGCGCTGAAAAACCTTATCGCCCAATCCCCCCTTCATTTTGAGAACGAACCAACATTGAGCACCTGGCGGGATTACAACCGGGCCTTTTTTGGGGCCCTTCGTACAGAAAAACTGTTCATGTTTATCCTGGTGGGACTCATATTTGTCGTAGTGGGGCTGAATATTTTCCAGGCCCAGCGCAGGGCGGTGCTTGAACGGCGGGAGGAAATAGGATTACTGCGGGCAGTAGGGGCGGGGGATCTGGCGGTGCGCCTGATCTTTGTCTGGGACGGTTTCCTGATCGGCCTTACCGGCGCCGGGGCGGGGATGCTCATGGGGATCCTTGTTGCCGGTAATATCGCCGCCGTTTTCAGCTTTGTTGAAGGGATAATTAACCAATGTATTGATATGGCCAATTACCTTTCCGGGTCCTTTTCCGGAACGGAAAATTTCGCGGTCTTTTCCCCGGCGGTATTCTATATCAAGGAGATTCCTTCCCGGCTGATACCGGGGGAGGTTTTTTTAATTTTTATGTTCGGCTTTGTTTCCGCCCTGTTGGCGGCGTGGTTTGCTTCGGCCAGGGCGGCCAGGACAAGACCCGCGGAGGTACTGCGTGACGAATAGCGGCGCCGCATCTGACGATACTATCCTGATCCGGGTTGACAGTGTCGTGAAGGATTATGTTTCCGGCGCGGAGACGCTGCATATTTTGCGGGGGGTAAGCCTGAGCCTGCGCCGGGGGGAAACCGCGGCGGTGACGGGCCAAAGCGGCAGCGGCAAGAGCACCCTCCTCAACATTTTGGGAGGGCTCGACCGGGCTAATTCGGGGACCGTGACGGTGGGAACCACGGAGCTTGGTTCCCTTTCCGAGGGGGCCCTGACATCCTACCGGCGCGGGCAGGTAGGATTTATCTTTCAGTTCCATTACCTCCTTAAGGATTTTACCGCCCTGGAAAATGTGATGCTCCCCGCCTATATCGCGGGGATAAAGAAAAGGGAAGCCCTGGAAAGGGCGGGAGCCCTCCTGGCGGATCTGGGTCTTGATGAACGGAAGGGCCATTATCCTTCCCAGCTTTCCGGGGGGGAACGGCAGCGGGTGGCGGTGGCCCGGTCCATGGTAAATGATCCTGATATGGTGCTGGCGGATGAACCCACGGGCAATCTGGACCCGGACAACTCCGCCATGGTCGCGGATATTCTATACGGAAGCGCCCAAAAATGGGGCAAGACTCTTATTGTGGTAACCCACGATGAGAAAGTCGCCCGGCGGGCGCGGATCCGTTATACCCTGGAAGGGGGGCGGCTTACGGTGGAAACGGGGCGGGGCTGATGGGGGCCGCCTTTTTTATCGCCCTCCGGTACCTCCGGGGCCGGGCAAAGGAGGGGGGCCGCTACCTGCGGGGGGCGGCGGCGGGGATAGCCCTTAGCCTGGTCCCCATCATCGTTACCCTTATTGTGGCGGACGGCATGATTCGGGGAATCACCGACCGGTTTATTGAGTTGGGCACCGGCCATCTTCAGGTGTACGATTTTTCCGGCGGCGGCGATCTGGAATCCCGCATTCCCCTTATGGCGGAAATTCAAGGATTTCGGGGAGCCTGGCGGGAACGGCGGGGCCTGGGGGTGGTTATCGGGGAACGGGCCAAACGGGGGGCGGCGATTCGCACGGTGGATTCTTCTTTTTGGGAAGATGAAGGGGGCGCCGCCTACCTGGTAAGCGTGGAGGGCCTCCTTTTTCCCCGGAACGACCGGGAAATAACCTTGGGCCAGGCCCTGGCCTCGGAAATCGGCGCGAAAGCGGGGGATACGGTGCGGATCATGACTGTCCGGGACATGGACGGCAGGCCGGTTCCCCGGATAACGGTCTTTACGGTGGCGGGTATTGTATCTTCCGGTTACCGCGAACTGGATTCCCTTTGGTGCATTGCCACCATTGAAGGGGGAGAACGGGCCCTGGGAAACGACGCGGGAAGGGCCTATCTTCTGGTAAAGATTGCGGACCCCTACCGCGGCGCGGCCCAATTCTCGATTGCCCTTCAGCAAAAACTGGGGCCCTCCTACGGGGTTTACACCTGGGGGGAATTGCAGCAGGCCCAGTACAGTTCCTACGAGTCCACCCGGCAGCTTCTCCTTTTTATCATGGCCCTGATCGTGGCGGTGGCGGCGGTGAACGTGTCTTCCGCCACATCCATGCTGGTGATTGAAAGGCGGCGGGATATCGCGGTCCTTAAGGCTTCGGGGGCAAGCCCCCGGAACGCGGGGGCGATCTTTATCATGGGAGGTTTTTTGACGGGTCTCTGCGGGGCGATCCTGGGAACCGGCGTAGGGCTCCTTCTGGGAATCAATATCAACCCTATAATTCACGGCCTGGAGAGGGCGCTGAGTTTCTTCTCCGGCTTGTTCCGGGGGGGGGAGGTGAAGATCCTGGATCCCGGCTACTACCTGGAAAATATACCGGTCATCGTGGACTGGGCCGCGGTTTTTCTTATCGTTTTTTTTACGATCCTCTGTTCGGTCCTTGCCTCCTGGATTCCTGCCTACCGGGCGGGGAGGCTAAGGCCCCTGGAACTGTTCAGGAAGTATTAGGGCGGTGAAAATATTTTCTTGAATAGGGTTGTCCGGAAACTTCAGTCTCCGAGCAACAACCGCTTAAAAGCGGAGAAGAACGTAAATTTCCCCGGATGCCGGCCCGCAACGCCGCGCGTTGTGAGTCTTGGCGTTTGGGGCCCCGCCCTAAACGCCATACACAGCGAAGGCGAAAGCCGCGCCCGCGGCTTTCGCCCGCGCAAGGGATAGAAGCGGAATAAAAACCCGCAGGGTTTTTGTTGGAGCGGATAGCCCGGTCCCCGCCGGAGGCGGGGATGCGCCCAACTTACATTCAATATTCGGCATTCCGGCTTGGAGAAAGGGGCTGTATCCCGTCGACGCGGGCCACCCTTTTTAAAATATCATAAAGTGTTTGCGGTGAATTCTTCTTTATGCGTTTATCCTGAGACCTTTGCATATATTATTTACATTGGGCCGAAGATACTCTATGATAAAGCGGGCTGTTTCAAATTTCCGCTTCGGAACAGCCGCATCTTTATTCGTACTGAGGGGTTTATT
>JAIRSD010000172.1 GCA_031255615.1 Treponema sp.
AGGGGATCAAAATCCTGGTAGGTAAAATCAATAAGCCCCTGCTGGGGAAGGGAGTTGAGCTCGAAGGTTATCATGCCCATAGTATAGCCGTCGGGCCGGGCGTTTTTGATCGCCGCGTGGCCGATGGCCCCGCCGCCGCCGGTCCGGTTTTCCACCGTAACGGTAACGCCAAGCTGTTTTTCAGCCGCCGCCGAAAGGGCCCGCAGGATGGCGTCGGTTCCGCCGCCCGCCGCCCAGGGACAAAGCATGGTGATGTTTCTGGCGGGATACTTGGATCCGCCGGAATCGCTCTTGCCGCCCGCAAAAAGCGCGGCGGCAAGAAAGAGGCACAACAAAATCATCGACATTCTCTTCATTTCAGTTCCTCCATGATAAAATAAGTGAACATTATTATATTTCCGAATTCCGAGGCCGTCAACACAACTGTCGTTAAGTATTGGCTGGTTTATCCCTGAACATTTCCCAAAAGCTGAAATTTTGGGAAAGCCTCACATAGTCTTGTTTCCGTCTCTTTAGAATGAGTGTCTGTCCACAAAGCCGGTTGCTTTGCGGACAGACAGGGATTAATAAGGCGCTTGGCCTTAGGGGGCGGCCCGGATCTCAGAGGCTTTCGACGACTATCTTGCTCATGTTTTTATCCAGGCGGAGGCGGACATGCTGGAGGGGTTCGGTCACGAAAAGGGCCACCTGGCAGATCTCGATGAGGGTTCCGGGGATGATTTCTCCTGAAACTTCCACCGAGGCATTTTCGTTGATGATAATTCGTCCCAGCAGTTCCGTTACCTTATCCGCCGTCTTCTGCCGTTCTTCCAGAAACCGCTTCAACATAGCCTCCGCCGCTTCTCCGGTTTTCAGAATTTCCCGGAGTCTCCCGATCTTCGTATCCAGAATTTTAAGGTGGTTGTTGCTTTTTTCCCTTTCCTGCTCGGCGGTAAAATCTATCCCCAGGTGCAGCTTGCTGGATTTACCGGATTTCCTGCCGATGCCGCCGGTTCTGATCTTGTTGACCGCATAGATTTCCCCGCCCAGGATAAGCCCCCGGTCTTCCATTTCAATGCCGTCCAGGGTATACACGGTGGAGTTGTTGATCTCCGAACTTACCGTTATGGTCTTGCGGGCGGCGACCCGGCAGTTTTCGATGAACTTGGTTTTTATCGAACCGCCGATTTTAAGCCGTCCTATCCCCCGGCCTATGATGCCCCCGGACACGACGAGATCCCCCTTGGCAATCGCGTCGGTTACGTCGAAGGTTTGTTTGATGTTTATTGAGCCCCCGCAGTAGATTTTAAAGCCGTCCGCCACCGGCCCGGTGATGTTAACGTCTCCCGGGAAGATGATGTTTCCCGTGGCGTAGCCTACAGACCCCTTGATGGTGAGGGAATTGGTTATTGCCAGCACCTTGTTTTTCTCTACCAGTTGGCCGTCTATCTCCGCGTAGATGAACTTCCCCTCCGTCCGGGTATTCGCCCCGCCCCTTACCCCTTCAGGATGGAAAACCGGGAAGGGGACAAGAACCCCACGGACGTTTTTCCCGTCCCGGCCTTCTTTCTTCGGCCTCAAGCGCGCCAGAGTCTGGTTCTTTTTTACGATAATGAAAGGGGTATAGGCACGGTAATCTATCCGTTTGGCATCCTCCGCCGGTTTGGGCCGTTCCCCCAGGCGGGGATTTATCTCGAAATATTCATCCACTTCGCTCACAGGGCGGAGTCCCTTGGCAATAAGCACATTTTTGATAAGTTTTCGTGTCCGGTTGCACTCGTGTACGGCGTTCCGTATATTCTCCCACCGGATTCCGTAGATAATGTTGAGCCGGTTAAGTATCGCCCGGATCAGGGTCTGGTTAATGGGGGCGCCGTCCGCCACCGGCGGGATAAAATCCGCACGGGCTTCCATGTCGTTCCCGGAAAAAATAACCGCCAGGCTCCCGTCATTGCGATTCCCGGTAATAAGCGTCTGGGGACCTATAGCAGCCTGACTTGTCTTTTTCCCCTCGGGGGAGCTTTTACTTTCGCTCATTTCCTTTCCAAAACATCCTAATTATAAATATAAACCAAACAAAGCTGTTTTCCCAAAAAACCGCCGCTTTTCCCTGTCCCCTCCTCCCCGTGCGGCCGAATGGCGGGTGTCCACAGGGCCGGACGCTTTATGTTTACTCATCGGGATAGCGCCGGGAACTCTTGAAATAAAATCCCAAATCATTGTAAATTTATTTATCGGCTTGGAATGATTATCCGGTATGAAAGAACGGTTGGTTCGCTTAAAAAGCGTTCGAAAATTGATAAAGACCTATCGCATTGAGTCCCAGGAGTCCCTTCTGGGGCTTTTGCAGAAAGAGGGCTTCCTGGTTACCCAGGCCACCCTTTCACGGGATCTTAAACTGCTCAAAGTGGGGAAGGTCTCCGACGGTCACAACGGCTACATATACAGCCTTCCCGGGGAAGATGAACAGCAGGAAACGGAACGTACCTATGTCAACGACTTCCTGCGGGGCTATGTATCCATCGAATGGTCCGGCAGTCTGGTGGTAATCAAGACCTACTCGGGCCACTCCGATTCGGTAGCCCTGGCGGTTGATAACCTGGGGCTGGACGATGTGCTGGGTACCATCGCCGGACGGGACAACACGGTCTTTGTGGCCCTCCGGGAAGGTATAAGCGGGGAAGACTTTATGAACCGGATGAAGGAGAGCATCCCCGAACTTGAAGACTAGGAGGCTGTTGTACTTCACGCTTAAAATCCCAAAAAATCGTCGATCGGGCGGGCGATTTTTTACCTTGTAAACTGCCGGCAGCCTGTTGGGAGCGGGGAAGTACGGATGGATATATTCAAACGAAGAACTAAAGATTGAGAAAATGAGTCGGGAGGCTGTGATGAATTACAAAGATCTTGATAAGACCGCCGCTTACGGTAAACTTTCCGCTTTGGCGCGGAATTGGAAATTTGACTTTGTTTCGAGGCTCGACGCGGA
>JAIRSD010000176.1 GCA_031255615.1 Treponema sp.
ACCGCGCAGATCAGCAGGGTGATGCCCGGCTCCACCCGGCCCTCCAGCACGGGAATCACCACCGCGGGGTTTTCTATATTGAGGTTCGGGGCGGGAAAAAGCAGGGAACCTTTTCTTCCGCCGCCGGGATTTTCGGTTTTTTCGGGAAGCGGCGGCGCCAGATCCGCTATCCGGGAAGCGCCCCAGGGAAAGGCCGCCAAGGCTTCCCCTTCGCTCTCCGCGGCCTTGGGGGCCGGCAGGGCGGGGGCCAGGGCTTCATAGCGCCGGAGGGCAAAACCCCCTTCCACGGTTTCCAGGCTCCGGTCGCTTTGTATCCGGTGGATCCGTATATGCCAGGCGCCGAGGCTTACCAGGCTTGTGCTAATCTCCACGCCGGGCCAGGGCTTCCAAACGCTCCGGGTCCAGTTCGATCCCGAAGCCCGGCCCTCCACCTGCCGGCGTTCCCGCCAGTAGCCGTCCCCGGCGGATACCATGAGCATAGAATCGCAGCCGGTTTTTTCGATATTGTAGGCCCCCAGGGACACGCAAAAACCGAACCGGGCGGAATAGGCGAACTTGCCGTATTTCTGCGCCGGGTGGTTCATGTCAAAGGCCGGATACTGTCCCGGATTCAGAATCTGAACATCCTCCGGGGTACGGGTCACGATAAAACCGGGAACCGGATCGGCTTTTATTTCCGCTTCACCGCCGGGGATCTCCGGCAGGGGCGCCTCCTTTGATCGCCAGAAGGGATGATCTTCCCCCAGGGCAAGAACCAAGTAGGCTTTAAGGCCCCAGTAAGGCGACCCCGGCGAGTTGTAGGTATCGGCCATCAAAAGATTGGGATACCCGTAACCCACGCTGAGGATGCCGCCATTATCCAGAATGGGCCGGGAAAACCACCAGCGCAGGTGGCGGAGGATAAGGCCCTTGAGGACGCCCCAGGGCAGAATGTCCAGGCCCGCGAAGGCGCAGGCGGAAAACAGGGAAACCGCGGCAAAACGGTAGGTCAGGCTCCGGCCGTAAGGAACCACCGAACCGTCCTCCCGGAACCAGGACGCAAATTTCGGGGCAAAAAGCCGGGCCCGTTCAATATACCGGGCCGCTCGGTCCGGATCCCCGGCCCCGGCGAGCTTCGCGTAAAGGAGGCCGTAAAAATGAAAGCCCATGGGATTGTAAAGATCGTAGGCTCCCCCGGTTCCGTCCAGATACCAGCCCTCGCCCCGGTAACAGGATTCCACCAGATCAAAGGATTCTTGTTCCGCCTTTTCGTCCACCGGGAGTCCCAGTTTCCTGAAGGCGGCGCAGACCAGGATGCGGAAAAAATGCCAGTTATTGGCCGGCAGCTTCCGCTTTTCAATGGAGGAGAGCCAGACATACAGCCGCCGCTGTTCCTCCCGATCCAGGGAATCCCAAAAAACGCCGCGGGCGATGATCAGCGTCAGGGCTATGGCGGCCATTTCCACCTGGTACTGATCCGAGTCCCCGCATTCTCCCCAATAAGCGGGGGAAGCGGGATCGATTCCCTGTTTCAGAATCGAAAGAACCCTGTCCTGATCCAGGCAGCTTCCCCCGCCGGCAATCAGGGGGGCTATGCCCCAGAGGGTCCGGCTCCAGCCTTCCATGAGGGCGGTTCTTGGGGGGTAATGGGCCCCGGCGTCCCCCAGATGATAGCCCCCCGGTACAAGGTGTTTTTCCAGGGGGGCCAAGAGGCCGGCCAGGCTCCGTTCAAGATCGGAACGGTTCAGCAGGGGATTGGCGGCCGGGGGATTCAGGGGCTTTTCCTTACGCATAAGCTTCCCTCACCAATAGGGTTTCCAGGGCCGGAGGATTCGGACCAGGGCTTCCACATAAAAATAGTCCCCAAAGGCGGTACACTCGTCCACCCCGTTCCCCTGGGGTTTTCCGTAGACCCCGTGGAGGAGGATGCCGTCGGAAGCGGGTTTGGGGGCCGTGGTGTAGGAACGGGCCAGGGAGGCCATGATACGCAGGGCGGCGTTTTCAAAGGGCCGGCGTTCCGAATCGGAAACCGGCAGGGCCCGGCTTAATTCCAAAAGGCCGCAGGCGCTTATGGCCGCGGCGGAACTGTCCCGCTCCTCCGGCCCCTGGGTGAAAAAAAGATCCCAGTAGGCGATCAGATCATCGGGCAGGCGGTTCAAAAAATACCGGGCCAGGAAACGGGCCTTTTCCAAAAGTTCCGGGTTTCGGAGATAGCGGAAGGAAAGAACATTGCCGTAGATTCCCCAGGCCTGTCCCCGGGACCAGCAGGAGTCATCGGCATAACCCTGGGCCGTGCTGCCCCGGAGGGGGGCCCCGGTTTCGGTATCAAAATAATAGGTGTGATAGGTGGACCAGTTTTCCCGGATAAGATATTGGTTGGCCCTGTTAATATGCCGTTCCGCGGCCTCCCGGTAATGGGGGTTCCCCGTTTCTCCGGCGGCCCAGCACAGCAGGGGAAGATTCATGGCGCAGTCGATAATGATCCGGCCCCGCTGGGCGGGATCGTTCAGGTTGCCCCAGGCCTGAATAATACCGGCCCCCTCGTAATAACGGGAAAGGAGCAGATCCGCCGCTTTAAGGGCCGTGTCCCGGGCGGCCCGGTTCCCCGTAAGCCGCCAGGGGGCCACGCAGGCCAGGGTGTAGAGGAACCCCAAATCGTGGGTTTCCACGGCGATCCGCCGGTCCAGCCGGGCGCGGAAATCCGGGAGCCGGGCCTCGGCGGCAACGCGGAAAATTTCCTCCCCCGTGCTTTCCCAGGCCAGCCAGAGCATCCCCGGCCAAAACGAAGTGGTCCATTCGGTATTGTCGATTAACGGATACACATTGTTAATACTGGCCGGGCCGGGGTATTGGTCTTTAAACCGGGGGATGTTTTGCCGTATTTTGTCCAGGGCAAAATTCAGGGCCCCTTGCCAAAAATCCGGGCCCGTTTCCGGGGGCGCGGAAAAAAGTTCCTCCCTTTTTATCATACCGTAACTCCTGTTTATAAAACTAAGAAATATTGAACCGCAAGGATATTCCGCCGCTTCCGGGCGGCGCCGGATAATCTATCGTAAATACCTTCACATCCTTTCCCCCGTGATCCCGGTGTAATACTTCGCCAATCACCGGCCCTATGCCCTCGGGCCCCCTGATAAGGGAACGGGAACTTCCGGTATCGATATACACGACTCCCTCATCGGCCAGGGGCGCGGAGAGGCTCACAAACCGTTCAATCACCGGCAGGGGTTTCCCGGAAAAATCGAAAGTATCTTCTATCAAGAGGGAACCTTCCGCCGTGTCAAAAACAAAACGGCGTTTCAGGCTTTCCAGGCCCGGGATACGATAAGCGCCGGCCATGTCCAGGCTCAACTCGCCGATCCCCCCGGCGCCGGAAATACGGCAGTCCCGGGCGCGAAAATCCCGGCCCGCCTTTTGACCGGCCCCGTTTATCACCGGCACATTGTGGCTTTCCGAACAATTACAAAAAACCGTGTACCGTTTGTCGCTGAAATAATCCCTGGTATATTCCCCCGCCCCAAGATCGCAAAACACCATGACGCCTTTTTTGTAAAAAATAAAATTCCCCACGTCATTATGATTGTGGGGTTCATCGTTATGCCCCCCCTTGGCGGCGAAGCCGGTTTCATGGGCCCCGGCGCATAAAAGCCATTGGGCCTCCGGGAACATATCGCACCGGGGCCCCTCCGGCATCCGGGGAACATCTTTGCCGGTCCAGAGCAGATCCCGCAGGGCCGGGGCAAAACGGCCGCAGGGGTCTACGATGCCGCGTCCCCCGGAAACGCGGGCCTCGAAGGGATGGGAGGGTACGGACACCCCCTCCACGCGGCTTGCCAGGTATGAACTTAAACCCGGCCGGAACATATCGCCGCCGCTGGCATCGGAAAAATTCAGCGCCCCGCCGCCGGGAAAATAAGCGTACTGCTGAAAACGGGCGATGGCGGCAAAACCATCTTCCTGCAAAAGATCGATCTTCCCCCCGGTCCGGTGAAAAAGCAGATCCGCGAAGGCAGCATAAAAACTCATTCCGTAGGTCCAGTAGGAAAGCCCCTCGGCGCAGGCGCCGTCGGAATAAAAGCCGCCGATAAAACGCCTGAAGACCGGCGCCAGTCTGAGAAGGATTCCCCCCAGGAGCAGATCGTCTTTTATAAGATACATGGCCGCCCCGGCCAAACTTCCGGCGCAGACCGCGCACCAGTTATTGTCCATCAGTTCCCAGTTCCACAGTTCCCCGCGTTCCGTATAGCTCCGTAAAACCCGGCGGCGGATTTCTTCCCGGGCCCGGCTTATCAGCGCGGGGGACAGTTGATCCTCCAGCATGGCGCAGCATTCGGCCAGGGCAAAACCGGTTTCACAGGCAAAAAGATCCAGCCGCGCCGTATTATCCGTCCGACGGTTCCCGGCGGCGGGGACAAGGGAAGTCCCGTCCATGTGGGCCGGAAGGCACCAGGAATATTCATCGCAGAGGGCCCAGATGGTATCTTCCAGGGGAGCGGGGTCCTCCCCGGTTTTATCGAGCCAGAGGGAAAGGCTTTGCGCCAGGAGACGTTTCCGCCGCTCAAAATACCGGGACTCAAATTCGCCGCGGTCTCCCCGGGTGTCAAATAATTTAAACGCGCTGAAAGGCAGAACCGCCAGTTCCTGTTGGGAGAAAATTTTATTTTGATCCTTTAAGTATCCGGTAAAGGATGAGAGGAAGGGATCGTTCCTGATGGCGTCAGGGGTTTTTCCCCCGCATATTTTTTTGAACAGCGCGGAACCGGCAGCGCCGGCGGCGCTTCCATACCGCAAACCGTCGTACAAAACCGCCGCGTCCGGTTCCGTCATGTTAATTTTCCTCCAATCGGTGTACAAATTCCCGGGGCGAAGATCCGGTTACTTTTTTAAAAACCTTGCTGAAATAAAACGCGCTTTCAAAACCCAGCCGGGCAGCGATTTCATACACCGGGCCTTCGCCCCGGGCCAGCATTTCCCGGGCGGCGTTTATCCGCTCGGCGGTAATAAATTCCACAAAACCCCCGCCGCCGTATTTGGTAAAAAGCTGGCTTAAATAGTTGGGACTGTAGTTAAACACCGCCGCCACTTCGTGGAGTGAAAGCCGCTTTCCCAAGTTTTGGCGGATATAGTCCCGCACGCCGGCGACCAGCTGTTCTTTATAGTTATGCCGCTGGGACAAAAGCAGTTCCCCGCAGCGGTCCCGGAATTTCAGAATCCAGGCCACCAGGGGCCCGGTAGAATTCATCCGGTAAATGCTCCGGTATCCCTCCGGGTCTTCGGCAAAAATCTGTTCCACCGTCCGCTCGCCGTCGGGGAGGAGGGAAATGGCCATATATAAAATATTACAGGCCGCATCCATGGCCTCTGTCCGCAGTTCGGGCCGGTTTTCAAAATACCCCGCGATTTCCGTCAGCGCTTCATGGAGGGCCCCGGCGTCCAGTTCCTCAAAGGCCCGGCGTATGCCGGGACGGACCCGGGAAAACTCAAAACCGCCGTCTTTGTCTTCCCGCCGGGGTTCAAAAAACCGGAGGGGATCTTCCCGCGAAGTTTCCCGGAATGCCCGGCGGGCGGAAAGGTAACTTTCTTCCAGCAGCAGGGGATCGTTCACCGTCATACCCGCGGCCATGCGGATAAAAACGCTGAAATAATCATGCACCAGATCGATGGTATGCCGCAGCGCCTCCTCCAGCAGGTTCCGCTGGGCCCGGGGATCGGCGCTTTCAAAACAAAACGTTATGGTAAAATGCCGGGTATCAAGAACGGTAAGATAACAGGGATGCGTTTTTTCCATGGTTTCCCGGATCATCTGGATACTGCTGGTATAAAGGGCAAGGCCCTTATCATCAGAAGGGAGGCTGCCACCGGCTTCCACTTCGCCGGTTACCGCAACAAAACCGGGGTAAGAAAAATCGAGCCCCAATTCATCTTTCTGGGCCAGGTACTGTTCTTTGCTTTCAAATAAATTATTGTAAAGCCGGAGAAAAAATTTTTCCCGCAGTCCCAGCATGGCGCTCCGGGGCCCGGAAACAGCGGGGCCTTCCACTTTACGAACCAGTTCCAGGGTCGAGAGGGCTTTGGAAACCGATGCCGCCAGGGCTTCGGGGGTCAATTCCAGTTTGACCAGGTAATCCACCGCCTGTACCCCGATGGCCCTGCGGACAAAACCGAAGTCCTCAAAACTGGTAAGGATGATAAAGAGGGGAATTTTACCGTAACGGCCGGCGCATTCTTCCGCCAGCTCAAGCCCTGTTTTCAGGGGCATCTTGATATCGGTGATAACAATATCGGGCCTTTGGGCCGCTATCATTTCCGCGGCCTGCTGACCGTTCCGGGCGGTGCCGATAATTTCAATGCCGTAATCTTCCCACTTCAGCATGGACCGCAGGCCGACGCATACCAGCGGTTCGTCATCGGCAATGAGCAGCCTAATCACCGGCCGCCTCCGCCGCCTGCTCCCGGTCTTCAGCGGGAAGCCTGATGCTTACGGCGGTGTAGCGGCCTTCCTCGCTGGCGACCGAAAGACCATAACCCTCCCCAAAGGCATAGCGGAGCCGCTCATCCACATTGTGAACCCCCAGTTCCCGGAACATGCCGGATTTATCCCCGGCGGCGGCGTAGATTTTTGTAATAAGCCCGGCGCTCATCCCCACCCCGTCGTCCCGGATGGTTACCAGTACATCCCCCTCCGTAGCGCCGCCGGCGACCGTCAGGGTGATGGTTCCGCCCCCTTTGGGCTCAATGCCGTGGAAGATGGCGTTTTCCACCAGGGGCTGGAGGGTAAACCGGGGGATCGGGGTCTTCAACAGTTCAGGATCGGGGATCTGTTTTTTTACGGTCACCGAACCGCCGTACCGGTACTTTTGGATAATGATATAATCGTCCAGCAGGGCAAGTTCATCCTCCAGGGGAACCACCTTCCGTATATCCTTTGACACTGTCCGCAGCAGCCGGGACAGGGCGGTGGTCATTTCGACGATCCCCCCGGCATGCTGAATGGACGCCATCCACTTAATTGAATTCAGGGTGTTGTAGAGAAAATGGGGGTTGATCTGACTCTGGAGCATCCGGTATTCCAGATCCCGTTTGTTTTTTTCATCGGCGATCCGTTTATTCATAAGAACCGTAATCTCCCGGGCCAGCCGGTTGATTCCGTATCCCACCTGCCCCAGTTC
>JAIRSD010000207.1 GCA_031255615.1 Treponema sp.
CCCCCCCCCCCCCCCCCCCCCCCCCCCCCCCCCCCCCCCCCCCCCGAGCATGTACCGAATCCTGGTGATTGATGACGAGGATATTATAACCGACAGCCTGGCCCACATGCTGGAATCGCTGGACCGCGTTGAGCTCGATGTCTACAAGGCCTATTCCGCGGCGGAGGCCCTGGAACGACTTGAAAAAATGGCTATCGACATCGTGATTACCGATATTCAAATGCCCGGAAAAACAGGACTTGAACTGCTTGAGCATATTCACGCCTCCTGGCCCGACTGCGAGGTTATCTTTCTAAGCGGCTACGACGAATTTGAATATGCCGCCCACGCGCTTAAGTACGGCGCGGCCAGGTATATTCTGAAGACCGAAGGCTACAGGCCCCTTGTCGAGGCAGTGGCCGAGTCTATTGAAAAAATAGAACAGGAGGGGCGGAACACGGCCATCCTGGAAAAGGCGCGGGAACAGGTGGACCGCTACCTGCCCCTGGTACGCCGGAACTTTCTGGGTTCCCTGCTGTCGGGTGAAACGGAGGGCGGCGGGGATCTGTCCGGCGATTTTACGCGCCTGGAAATTTCTCTTGATCCGCTTTCCCCGGTTATGCTTCTGGCGGGCCGGATACACGCCGCCACCGGGATCAGGGCCGAAACGGCTAACTCCGTGGACCTGGCGGTCCGTAAAAAAATTCTTGCCGGGCTGCGCGTCGAGCTTGCCTGGACGGGGGCCGCGATTATCGCCTGGATCCTGCAGTACCGTTCCGCCCTTTCGGGGGACCGGACCCACGCTAGGGCCATGATCAAGGGCATGGCGGAATACGTTCAGCGTTTCTGTTCCAGCATGCTGGGGGAAAGCGTATCCTTTGTGTTTGATCCAAAACCCGCGGCCTGGCCGACACTGGCCGGGAGATTCGCGGAGCTTAAATTCGCGGCGGTGAACCGCCTGGAGCCTTCCATCGCCCTGGCGGAGATGGACTACTTTCTGGGCGCACCCCTGGGGGAGGGCGGTATCTTTCCGGGGGCCGGGTATAAAGAGGACCTGAGAAAACTGGCCTTTGCCCTGGACCGGGAAGACGAAGAAAAGCTGGACCGCCTGAGCGCGGAACTGGCCCATTCTTTGAGCAGCGCCCAATTTGGCGGCGTGGAGCTGGCGGAGTTCAACACGCTTCTCAACGGCGCCCTGCTTTCCTACATCACCGAACGAGGCTTGGGCGAAGCACTTAAGGACGATTCGGGGCTCCGCCTTTTTTTGTCCTGCCCCCTGAACGGGGAGGGGATTCCCCGGCTGGATCAATTCACCGCCCTGGCCCGCCGCCTTATCGCGTTGAACCGGCGGGAGCGCCGGAGTTCCGGCGTCCTTTCAAAACGTATCCTATCCTACATCCGGGAAAACCCCGGCGCGGACCTTTCCCTCTACGCCCTGTCGGAAAAGGTTTTTCTGAACCCCTCCTACCTGTCGCGGCGCTTTAAAGAGGAGACGGGGAAAAACATCAGCGATGCCGTACAGGATTTCCGCCTTGAGGAGGCCTGCCGGCTTCTGCGGGGAACGGAGCGCAGAATCAACCAAATCGCCGCCCTGGTGGGCTACGAATCCCCAGCTTATTTTTCCAACATTTTCAAGCGGAGATTCGGGGTGAGCCCCCAGGAGTACCGGGACCGCCGGTAGGAAACCTGCGGCGCGGCCTCCCGCAGGGGCCCCTACAGGGGCAGCCACTCCTTGCCGGCGGCAAACATCTCATCGGTCATAGCGCGGATCTCTTCCAGGGAGAGCAGCGCCGAACTCAGGGGATCGTGGTAATTGGCGTAGTAGATCTTCTCCCGGTCCCGGTTTATGTAGCCTTCCACGGCCAGATCCTCTATCTGGGCGTTGACGCTGTTTAGAATGGCCAGTTGGGGGGGCAGGGGCCCCACGTGGATGGACCGGAGCCCCGCCCGGGAAGCCTCCACCGGGGACTCAACGCAGGATCCCTGGGGCAGGTTGTCTATGAGGCCGAAGTTGCGGATATTGCCGTTGAACTCGAAGATGGTCCCATCGCCGAAGATTGCGTTAAAAATGGCCGCGGCGTACTCGTGGCCCCGTTTCAGATCAAGCGGCTCAGCGAGCCAGTTTTCAATCTCCTTTTTGTGTTTTTCGTCCGCCGCCGCCATCCAGCCCCGGATCCGCTCCGTGGTGCGGGTGGAATTTTCCGGCAGGTAACGCCGGATAAGATCCGGCCGCTTGCGGAACCAGGGGTTATATTCACTGTTGTGCACGGTCGATTCCGTCACGTAGTACCCCAGATGGAGGAACAACTCGTTCCGCACCTTTTCGGAATCGTATATGGCGCAGTCGGAGAGGATCTTTTCCCGAATGAGCGGGTATGCGTCTTTACCTTTCCACTTGAAGCTGAGGTAATGGGCCTGATGGTTAATGCCCGCGCAGAGGTAGCTGACTTCCTCCTTGGGCGCGCCGATCCAGTTTCCCAGCATTTCCGCCGTATGCTGCACGCTGTGGCAGAGGCCCGTCGTAACCACGGGGCTGAGCTGCTGTATGGTCCGGCAGATCATGGCCATAGGGTTGGTGTAGTTGAGAACTATCGCTTGGGGGCAGTACTTTTCGACATCCCGGATAATCTCCATGATCACGGGGATGGTCCTTAAATAGCGGAATATTCCCTGGGGGCCCCGGGTATCACCGACACAGACCGATACGCCGTATTTTTCCGGTATCCCCACGTCTACCAGGGTGGCCTCTTCGCCGCCCACAGCAATGGTGATAAGCACTCCGTCCGCCCCTTCCAGAACTTCTTCCCGGTTGGTGGTGGCGATAAGCTTGGCTCCGTAACGGCCTTCCCCAATAATCCGCTCCACGGCGGCCCTTGAGTAATCCAGGTTCCGCCTGTCGGTATCGACCAGGGCGACAGTCAGATCCCCGGAAAAGGCCGGAAAGGACAGAATATCCCGAACCAGATTCCGCGTGAACACCAGAGAACCCGCACCGATGAAAACAATTTTACTCACTTCTTGCCTCCTTATGTTTGCGTTGGAAGGGCCCGCGCAATTCTGGCCCCTCAACCTTTGACACTGCCCATGACAATGCCGGTGGTAAAGTATTTTTGAAGGAAGGGATAGACCGCCAAAATCGGCAGGGCCGACAAAAAGAGCTGCGCCGCCTTTCCCGTCCGGTCGGAAACCCCCGCGGACATTTCCCGTACCTCCCGCAGGGAATCCATAGCCGTCATGTTATGGGCTATTACCCTGGTTTGCAGATAGGTTTGCAATGGGTAGCGGCTGGGGGAATTCATGTAGATAAGGCCGTCGAACCAGGAATTCCAGTGGTTGACTATAAAGAAAAGCGTTACGGTGGCGATAACCGGCGCGGATACGGGAAGGATGACGGACACCAGGACCCGCATACTCCCCGCCCCGTCGATCAGGGCGGCCTCCTCCAGTTCCCGGGGGATGTTTCTGAAAAAATTCATCAGGAGGAGGATGTTGAACACGTTGACCGCGCCGGGAATAACCAGGGCCCAAATCCTGTTGATAAGCCCCGTGTTCCGCACCGCCATATAGGTCGGGATAAGGCCGCCCCAGAAAAGCATGGGCACGATAAAGTACCAGATAAGGTACTTCCGGGCTCTGAACTGGCTGTTCTGCTTGGAAAGCGGATAGGCGGCCAATACCGAAATCACAAGACTAATGGGGACCGCCAGGGCGATCCGTTCCAGGGACACGAGCAGGGACGAGAAAAATTCCGGCCTCCGCGCCATATAGATGTAGGACCTGAAGGTAAACTGTTTGGGCAGTAATCCTACGGTTCCTGTGGAAACCACCGCATCGGTACTAAAGGAAATGGCCAGCTGGTTAAGCAGGGGAAGAAGGCATATAAAGGCCGCCAACGTAAGAAAAGTATAATTAACGATTACAAAGATCCGCCTGCCCGGCGGCTTTTTTTTAGTCCGTTTCATGCGCGTCTGTACCCCCGCTTCAGAATACCCGGTAATCCGTAAACCTGTAGGCCAGGGCGTAGGACACCGTGAGCATGATAAAAGAGATGAGGGACTTAAAAAGTCCCACTGCGGTGGCGACGCCGTACTGGGCGTCCACAAGACCCATACGGTACACAAGGGTGTCCAGAATATCCCCGGTTTTGTACACTTGGGGACTGTAAAGGTTGAACACCTGGTCAAAGCCCGCATTCAGAATGTTCCCCATGCTCAGAATGGTCATCAGCATAACGATAGGCAGCATACCGGGGATGGTAACGTAGAGGGTCTGCTGCCAGCGTCCGGCCCCGTCTATCATTGCCGCTTCGTAGAGATTCGGGTCTATACCGGTAAGGGCCGCCAGGTACACAATCGTGCCGAAACCGAATTCCTTCCAGCTTTCGGTAAACACCAGGGTATAGGGAAAAACCTTGGGATCGCCGAGAAAAAAGACGGGCTTGAGCCCGAGGAACGTAAAAAACCGGCCTATAACCCCCTGGGAAGGGGATAACACATCGATCAGGATCCCCGCCAGGATGACCCAGCTTAAAAAATGGGGAAAATAGATGATGGTCTGAATAATGCGCTTATAGGAAACCGATCCCACTTCGTTGAGCAGAAGGGCGAAAAATACCGGAATAAGGATTCCCATGACGACCTTGAGGAAGGCGATGTAAAAGGTGTTCCACAAAACCTGCGGAGTGTCGGGCATAGAAAAGACATAGCGGAAATTCGTCAGCCCTATCCAGGGGGACTTAAACAGTCCGCGGACCGGATTAAACCGTTCAAAAGCCATGAGGTTTCCCACCATGGGAATGTAATTGTAAATAAAGAGCAACGTCATGGCGGGCAACAACATAAGCATCAGGGGAAGGGTGGCGATAAATTTTTTCTTCATTCCGTAATCCCTTACACCGGGAAGAAAGGCACGGCCCTTCCTCCCGAAATTGGTATAACAGTTGGCCTACCGGGCCCGATACCACTCGTTCACTTCCGCCGTCATCTGGGTTCCCCCCAGTGTCCCAAAATTGCGGACAAAACTGTCCCACCCGGCGTCCAGGGGAGCGCCAAGGATAATGCCGGTGTAATCCGTCAGGACCTGTTTGTTCAGGGTTGAAAGTTTTTCCGTCATCGTCGGGGTGGGCACTCCAAAGAACTGATCCGCCTGGTACTTGCCGCTGTCCCAATAGCCGCGCATGACTGTAAGGGATCCGCCCGGGCCGAACATTTTAAGCTGGTGCCAGTTGTTATTGTCGTGATCTCCCGCCAGGCTCTTAAGGCTCATCTCGTAGTAGTTAAGCTGTTCCTCATTGAGTTTTGATGGGTCCCGGCGGTTAATGGCGTCGGTAACCGCCGTGGCGGCGTCAAAGTTCTTCATGCCCGGCTCCACGGCGAGGGGAGTATAGGCGTAAGGGCCAAAGCCATCGGGGGTGATGTTGAAGCGGGTGGACTCCGCAGTGGCGCCGTAGGATTTTTCAAGCTGCAGGTTGAGCATCTTCACCGCCGCCTCGGGATTCCGCGACCGGGCGGATGTGACCGCGTAGCTGGTGGTCCCAAAGGGTATCTGGGCCTTTCCCGCCGGGGAGAAGGGTATGGAAACCGGTACCCATTCCATTGTGGGGTTTGCCACCTTGCCGGAATTGATCCAGGCGGCGTTCCAGAACTGCCCGAACATCAGGCCGAACCTGCCCGCCATCACGTCTTCGGCGACCTTGGGGGCGTCTTTGACCCCGAATTCGGGATCAAGAAGGCCCCGGCGATACATGTCTTGTAAAACCCCCAGGGCGGTTTTGGCCGCCGACTGGATGCTGCCGAATTCAAGGCCGCCTCCCGTGCCCGCCGCCGGAACCCAGATGTGGGGATAGGCGCCGTACATGTTGAAGAAGCCCTCAAGGCAGGCGAAACCGCCTTCAAACAGGTCCTTGTAAACGGCAAGGCCGAAGGTATCTTTTGTGCCGTTGCCGTCCGGGTCCCGGTTGGCAAAGGCCTCGGCCACCGCCAGGAGTTCTTCCGGCGTTGTCGGAACGGAAAGCCCCAGCCTGGTAAGCCAGTCCGTCCTTACCCAGAGGACCATGGCGCTGCCCAGCCCGAAGCCGGTCAGAGGGATGGCGTAGAGTTTGCCGTCAAAGGTGGCGGATATAATCGCGTCCCCGTTATCCTGGTAGATAACTTCCCTGGTGAAGGGGGCCAGGTTCTGGGGCAGGATAGTGGTCATGTCCATCGCCTGTCCGTTCTCGTACATCATCTTTAACTGGACGTTGTTCACCACCATAATGTCGGGAATGTCGTTGGAGGTAATCGAGATGTTGACCTTCTGGGCATACTGTTGCTCATTGGTCGTCCAAGCGTACTTTAGTTTTATCCCCAGGACTTCCTCGTAGTACCGGGTCCACACGTTGTTATCGATACTGTCGCCCGGGGGGAACAGCAGGTTGCCCGCGCCCAGGTTTTTCACCGCCGTTATCTCGATAGACGGTGAGTATTTACCGAAGGGACCGGGCGCCGCTTGCGAGGTCCCCTGGGGACCGGAGCCCCCATCCTGCCGGCGCGCGCCGGCGGACACGTCCACAATCACGCCGCACAGCAGCGCCAGGATCAGCGCCGAGGCGAAAACGGATCGGCCCTTGCTTTTTCTTTTCATAAAAATCCTCCAAAAAAACTACGCAACCTTTCGTGGTTACGCAGTTTCAGTATTACTAGAATTATTGAGCGGCATGGAGATGGGCGCAACAGTAATATTTTTACATTTCTTGTTTATTTTTTACTTTTTGTCATGTTTGGGAAAGATCGCCGAATCCTCAAATACCCCCCAGCCGGGCCTTGGCGATGATCACGTAGGGCAGGAAGTGGTTTTCTCCCCCTTTTTCCAGCACAATTCCGTTTTCGTCCGATGAAACCAGAAGGCCCGGGAACCAGTCGGAGGTGTCGGTACGGTAACAGCGGATCAGGCGGCCTGAGTAGTAGCGGAACTCGGCGCCATCCTTGATGAGCCGGTCGACGCCAGGGCTGGAGACATCGACGTAGAGGTCCTGGCCGGCCAGGGTAAGCTCCAGCCGGGGGAGGGCGGCCCGGTGAAAGGCCGAACAATCGTCCAGACCGATGTCCCCGTCCTTGTACACGACCATACGGACCTGGGTGGAACCCCGGTGGCGGGAAACCGTGATCTCCACCAGGGAAAGTTTCAGGCCCTGGGCGACGGGCTCCAGGGTATCGCGTAGGGGATCGGGCTGCGGGGGGCTATAACGCACGGCCGCTTCCTCCGCGCCGGGGATT
>JAIRSD010000092.1 GCA_031255615.1 Treponema sp.
GGGGAGGCTCTGGAGGCGGTGTTCGCCGAATTCAAGATCCTGGCGGATAAGAAGAAGGAGGTGAACGACCGGGATCTGGAGGCCCTGGTGATGGACGCGGCGGCCCAGGTTCCCGAAACCTGGAAGCTGGACCACTGGGCGGTGAATACCGGCTCTGCCCTGGGCGCCAGCGGCACGATCCGCATCCAGGCCCGGGACGGGGCCTTCCACAAGCGGGTGGCCATGGGGGACGGCCCCATCGATTCCATTTTCCAGGCCATCAACCAGATCGTGGGCAAGGAGCCGGAACTGGAACTCTACGAGATCGGCGCCATTACCGGGGGTTCCTCCTCCCAGGCGGAAACCATGGTAAAGATCTGCTGGAACAAGCGGCGTTACAACGGGCGGGGCCTCTCAACCGATGTGGTTGAGTCTTCGATAAAGGCGTACCTGGCGGCGATCAACGCCATGGAATGGGAACTCGACGCGGGGAACAGGGGCTAGGAGGCAGGAATGGAGGAAACAATGCCGGACAAGGTGGAAGTGCTCGATACCACCCTTCGGGACGGGGCCCAGGGGGAGGGGATCAGCTTTTCCGTACAGGACAAGCTGGCGGTGGCCCGCGCCCTGGACGAACTGGGCTTTGACTTTATCGAGGCGGGGAACCCGGGGAGCAACCCCAAGGATATGGATTTTTTCCGCCTTGCCGGGGGGCTCAGGCTGGAAAACGCCAAACTCTGCGCCTTCGGGGCCACCCGCAAGAAGGGCGCGGCCTGCGGGGAGGATCCCCAGATCCGGAATCTTTTGAACGCGGGAACCGAATGGCTGGTGATCTTCGGCAAAAGCTGGGATCTCCAGGTAAGGGAGATACTGCAGGCGGAGCTTGAAGAAAATATCGCCATGATCGCCGAGACCGTGGCCTTTCTGCGGGGGGAGGGCCGGGAAGTTATCTTTGACGCGGAACACTTCTTTGACGGCTGGCTTGACAACCCGGCCTACGCCCTTGCCACGCTAAAGGCCGCCGCGGAAGCCGGGGCGGGGCGGATAGTCCTCTGCGATACCAACGGCGGCGCCTTCCCCGGCACGGTTAGCGAGGGCCTGCGGGCGGCGGTGGGGGAAGTTGCCGCGGCCTTTGCCGCCGCTCTTCCCCCGGATACGGAGCCGGAAGGGGGCCCCTTGGTGGGCATCCACGCCCACAACGATTCGGGCCTTGCCATTGCCAACAGCATCGCCGCGGTGGAAGCGGGGGCCCGGCACCTGCAGGGAACCCTGGCGGGTTTTGGCGAACGCTGCGGCAACACCGCCCTGGCGGGCCTTATCCCCAGCCTGGAGCTTAAAATGGGGAAATCCTGCCTTCCCGAAGGGAAACTCGGGAAGATCTTCCAGATCAGCCGCAAGGTGGCGGAGATAGCCAACGTGGCCCTGGCGGACAACATGCCCTATGTGGGGGCCCACGCCTTTTCCCACAAGGCGGGGATGCACGCCGACGGTATTCTGAAACTGCGCCGCTCTTTTGAGCACATCGATCCCGTCCTGGTGGGGAACAGCCGGCGCCTCCTGATGAGCGAGGTGGGGGGACGCTCCGCCGTGGCCGAGCGGGCCCGGAAGATAGAGCCCTCCATCACCAAAGAGCATCCGGCGGCGGCGGCCCTGGTCGCCCGGCTCAAGAGCCTTGAGGCGGAGGGCTGGCAGTTCGAGGGCGCGGACGGCAGCTTTGAGCTTCTGGTGCGCCGGGAACTGGGCCGCTACAAGCCCCTGTTCAGGATCCTGGCCTACCGGGTGGTGAGCGAACACCCCACCGGGGAAACCCTCGCCTGTTCCCACGCCTGGGTGAAGATCTGGGTGGACGGCCAGGAGGAGATCGCCGCCGCCGAGGGGAACGGGCCGGTGAACGCCATGGACGGCGCCCTGCGGCGGGCCCTGATCCGCTTCTTCCCGGAGCTGGAAAAGGTGCGGCTGGCGGACTTTAAAGTCCGGGTCATCAACGGGAACGCCGCCACCGCGGCAAAGGTGCGGGTTCTCATCGAATCCACCGACGGCCGGGATCGCTGGACCACCGTGGGGGTAAGCGAGGACATCATCGACGCCAGCCGCGCCGCCCTGGTGGACTCCATCGAGTACAAGCTCATCGGCGACAGCGAGCGGAAAATTAAAGCTTGAGGCTGTTCCGGAACTCCGGTTTTTGGAACAGGTTCCCTAATTTGCGAAGGAGGATTGACTATGAACTATTCGGTGGCTTTGGCGCCCGGCGACGGGATCGGGCCTGAGGTGATTGCCCCGGCAACGGAGGTACTGGACGCGGTGGGGGACAGATACGGCCATGTGTTCAACTATGTGGAACTGGAAGTGGGGGGGAAGGCTATCGACAACAGCGGCGAACCCCTGCCCGCGGAGACCCTGGAGGCGGCGAAACAGTGCGACGCCCTGCTTTTTGGCGCGGTCGGGGGGCCCAAGTGGGAGAAGCTGCCGGGCCGTCTGCTTCCCGAGGGGGCCCTTTTTGGCCTGCGCTCCGGCCTGGGGGTCTTTGCCAACCTGCGCCCCGCGGCGCTGCTCCCCCAGCTTAAGGCGGCCTGCCCCCTGAAGGACGAGGTGCTGAGCGCGAGCCACCCGGAGGGGAAGGCCAGCTTCGATCTCCTCATCGTCAGGGAGCTTACCGGGGGGCTCTACTTCGGCAAGCGGGGCCGGATCGAGGAGCCCAGCAGGGGCCATAGTCCCGGCGCGGCCTTCGACACGGAAAGCTACTCCTGGGAAGAGATCGAGCGGGTGCTCCGGGCCGCTTACGCCGCCGCGGCGGTACGGCGGAAGAAGCTCTGCGTGGTGGACAAGGCCAACGTCATGGAATCTTCCCGCTACTGGAGGGAGGTGGCGGCGGAGGTCTCCCGCGACTACCCGGACATTGAAACGGGCTACATGTACGCGGACAACTGCGCCATGCAGCTTATCCGGGCCCCCGGCCAGTTCGACGTGATCGTAACGAACAATATCTTTGGGGACATCCTCTCCGACGAGGCTTCGATTCTCAGCGGCTCCATCGGCATGCTCCCCTCGGCCAGCCTGGGCAGCCCCGATGATCCCCTGGCAAAGAACGGCCGCCCTATGGGCATGTACGAGCCCATCCACGGTTCCGCCCCGGATATCGCGGGCCAGGATATCGCCAACCCCCTGGGAACCATCCTCTCCGCGGCCATGATGCTCCGCTACTCCTTCGCCCTGGAGGAGGAAGCCCGGGCCGTGGAAGCGGCGGTAAGCGCGGTACTGGATCAGGGGCTGCGTACCCGCGATATTGCCGGCCGGGGCCCTTCAGCCGCCGGCCTTGCCGAAAGGATCGTGGGCACCAGGGCCATGGGCGGGGCCGTTCTAAAAGCCCTGACGGAGGGGGATCATGCGCAGCGATTCCGTTAAGCAGGGCCTTGCCCGCTCCCCCCACCGTTCCCTCTTTAAGGCCCTGGGCTTCATCGAGGAGGAATTCAGCAGGCCCCTCATCGGCATCGCTTCGGCCAAAAGCGAGGTTGTGCCGGGGCACCTGCACCTGGACACCATTGCCCGGGCCGTTGCCGACGGGGTTCGCCTGGCCGGCGGGGTTCCGCTTGTCTTTCCGGTTATCGGGGTCTGCGACGGGATCGCCATGGGCCACCAGGGGATGCGCTATTCCCTCCCCACCCGGGAGCTTATCGCCGATTCGCTGGAGTGTATGGCCATGGCCCACGGTTTCGACGCCCTGGTCTTCATCCCCAACTGCGACAAGATCGTGCCGGGCATGCTCATGGCCGCCGCCCGGCTCAACCTGCCGGGGATCTTCGTTTCAGGCGGGCCCATGCTGGCGGGCCGCCGGGACGGGAAGCCCCTCACCCTTACCACCATATTCGAGGCGGTGGGCGCGGTGGGCGCGGGGAAGATGGGAGAGGCCGAACTTGCGGAGCTTGAGGATCTCTCCTGCCCCGGCTGCGGTTCCTGCGCGGGAATGTTCACCGCCAACTCCATGAACTGTGTGACCGAGGCCCTGGGTATGGCCCTGCCGGGGAACGGCACCATCCCCGCGGTGATGGCCGAGCGGCTCAGGCTTGCCAAGCGCAGCGGCCTCCTGATCCTCGACATCCTGAAAAAGGATCTGCGCCCCCGCTCGGTGATGACCGAAAGGGCCTTCCGCAACGCCCTGGCCCTGGACATGGCCCTGGGCTGCTCCACCAACACGGCCCTGCACCTCCCCGCCATCGCCCGGGAGGCGGGCTTCAGGCTGGATCTGGATCTGCTGAACCAGGTAAGCGCCCTTACGCCGAACCTCTGCCGCCTTGCCCCGGCCGGGAAAGACGCGCTTGAGGATCTCCACGCCGCCGGGGGCGTTCCGGCGGTACTGCTGGAACTGGGGAAGAAAAACCTGGTGGATCTTGAGGCCCCCGCGGTCTACGGCGTTCTGGGGGACGCGGTAAAGGGCCGGGCCTACCCCGGACAGCAGCCGGCCCGCAACAGAAACACGGAAATTATCCGCCCCCTGGAGAATCCCTACTCCCCCACCGGGGGGCTTGCGGCCCTGCGGGGGAACCTGGCCCCGGAAGGCTGCGTGGTAAAGCGCAGCGCCGTGGCCCCCGCCATGCTCAGATCTTCCGGCCCCGCCCGGGTCTTTAACAGTGAGGAAGCGGCCTTCCAGGCGATCATGGGGGGGAAGATACGGAGCGGGGACGTGATCGTTATCCGCTACGAGGGGCCCAGGGGCGGGCCGGGGATGAAGGAGATGCTGGCCCCCACCGCCGCCCTGGCGGGCATGGGCCTTGACGACAAGGTCGCCCTGGTCACGGACGGCCGTTTTTCCGGGGCCACCCGGGGGGCGGCCATAGGCCACGTTTCCCCGGAAGCCGCCGAGGGGGGGTTTATCGGCCTCCTTGAGGAGGGGGATATCATCAGCATTGACATTGACGCCCGTTCCATCAGCGTTGATCTGGACGAGCGGCTTATCGCCGAACGCCGGAAGAACTGGAAGCCCCTGCCCCCCAAAGTTAGCGGGGGCTATCTGGCCCGTTACGCCCGGCAGGCCGGTTCCGCCGCCTCCGGGGCGGTTTTTAGCACAGGAGAATGACATGCGGTATTCCGGCGCCCGTATTTTGATTGAATCCCTGATCGAACAGGGGGTGGATACGGTATTCGGGTATCCCGGAGGCGCGGTGCTTGATATATACGACGAACTCTACCGGTGCCGGGATCGGATCCGGCACATCCTGGTGAGCCACGAGCAGCACGCGGCCCACGCGGCGGACGGTTACGCCCGTTCCACCGGGAAGACGGGGGTCTGCATCGCTACCTCCGGCCCCGGCGCGACCAACCTGATCACGGGCATCGCCACCGCCGCCATGGACTCGGTTCCCCTGGTGGCGATTACCGGAAACGTGGCCACGGGCCTTTTGGGCAAGGACAGCTTCCAGGAAGTGGACATAGCGGGAATCTCCATGCCCGTGGTCAAGCATAACTGGATCGTAAAGAAGGCGGACGAGCTGGCGGAACTGATCCGGGAAGCCTTCGTGGTGGCCTCCTCGGGCCGTCCGGGGCCGGTGCTGGTGGACATCCCCAAGGACATTGCCGCCCTGAGCGCCGAATGGGTTCCCCATGGAAGGGCCTTTCCCGCCGGAGGGGGGCCCGCCCGCGCCGATTCCGTCCCCGCCGGGAACGGGAAGCGGGCGGCAATACTGGGGGCCCGGGCCCGGCGTTTGGCGGAACGGAGCGAACGGCCCACCTACACGGAGGAGGATCTTGACCGGGCGGCCCGGATGCTTGAGGAGGCCAGGCGCCCCATGCTCTACGCGGGCGGCGGGGCGATTATCTCCGGCGCTTCCGGGGAACTGGCGGCCCTGGCGGAGCGGCTCAACGCCCCGGTGGCCCTGAGCCTTATGGGTATCGGCGCCTTCCCCCAGGATCACCGGCTCTGCACCGGGCTCATCGGCATGCACGGCACGGTGGCCAGCAACAAAGCCGCCCAGAAAACGGATCTTCTGGTGGCCGCCGGCGCCCGTTTTTCCGACCGGGTTACCAGCCGCACGGACATGTTCGCCAAGACCGCCCGGGTGCTGCACCTGGACATCGACCCCGCGGAGATCAATAAGAACGTTCGGGCGGACGCCTGGCTTATCGGGGATCTTAAAGACACCCTGGGGAAACTGCTTAAAAGGCTCCCCCCCCGGCTCGCCACCGAGTGGAACGGGGAAATAGAGAAGTGGAAAACCCATGTGCCCCGTACCCACACCAGGGAGGCGGCGGGACGGCGGCGGCTCCATCCCCGTTTCGTCATTGAAGAGACGGCCAGGAAGCTGGGCCGCGACGCCATCGCCGTTACCGATGTGGGCCAGCACCAGATATGGACCGCCCAGTTCTACCCGGCCTGCCGGCCCCGTTCCTTCCTCTCAAGCGGGGGCCTGGGAACCATGGGCTACGGCCTGGGGGCCGCCCTGGGGGCCAGGATAGCCAACCCCGGCCGTCCGGTGGCGCTCTTCACCGGGGACGGCTGCTTCAGGATGAACTGCGCCGAGATGGGAACCCTCAAAGCCTACGGGATCCCGGTACTTATCATCGTCTTCAACAACTCCGCCCTGGGGATGGTGCGGCAGTGGCAGCGTTTTTTCTACGAGGGCCGCTGTTCCGAAACGGATCTGGGCGCGTTCCCGAACTTTATCAAACTTGCCGGGGCCTACGGGCTTCCCGGCTACCGGGCGGAGGACAGGAAGGGCTTTTCCAAAGCCCTGGACAGGGCCGCCGGGGATCTGGCCGCCGGCAGCGCCGCCCTTATCGAGCTCCTCATCGACCCGGACGA
>JAIRSD010000181.1 GCA_031255615.1 Treponema sp.
ACCAGGTTGGTATAGGCCGACACGGCGATAACCGGAAGGTTTGCGTCCCGGAATTTATCCCGGATCATGTTCGCCTGCTGTTTGCTAAGCCCTTCCCTGGCGGCGTCGCAGTCCTTAAAGGACACGTCCAGTTGGACGCATGAAAATCCGGAAGCCCTGATCTTCCTGATGACTTCGTCAACGGTGTAGGGATAATAACCCGTAAAAATTCCCGGCAGCAGCATGATTACTCCTCCTTCCCCATAATTTCTTTAAGAGTCACCGTCCGCTCTTCCCTGATGGACGCATAGCAGGCTTCCACACAACCGATGGTCTTAAGGTTATCGGTGATGCCGATCTCCGGCTCGCCGCCGCTTTCCACCGCCCGCAGGAGGCCCGCCATGGTTCCCATAAAGGCGTCGGGGAACCAGACCGTATCCCACTTCGGCTCTATCCAGCCCTTCGCCTGTTTTGTCGTAAGCCGCAGGGCGCTGGGCTCCCGGGCAGGGTACACGGGCCAGCCGATGGTCCCGGCGGCCATACCCTCAAGGCCCTCCACCCGCCACTTGATGTACATATCCTTTTCGCAGGGCTCGTTGGGCCAGGCCCAGACATCGTCCAGACTGGTAGCCATCATGCCGTCCCCGTACTGGTAGGTAAACTGGACGATTCCGTCCCGGTGGGGAAAGGCGGTCCGGGGATCGGTTCTGCAGACTGCGGTGATCTTTTCCGGGTCCCCGAAAAGGTAGCGGAAAATATCCACATGGTGGATTCCCATGCTGTAGATTTCCAGCAGGGGGTACTTCTTAAGGAATTCCTGCCAGTGGGGTATGGCCCGCATCTCGATGGTGGCCAGCACGGGGGTCCCCAGGAGCCCCCGGTCCAGGGCGCATTTCAGGGCCCGCATGGACTGATCGCAGCGCATATTGGAATTCACCGCGATGGGTATTCCCGCCTCCCTTCCCAGCCGGGCGATTTCCCTGGCTTCGGGGAGGGACATGGCCACCGGCTTTTGGCACTGTATCCCCCTGAGGTGTTTCTTTTTCACCGCGTAGCGCAGTATCTCAAGCTGCACGTCCGGCGGCACGGCAATATCGAGAATCTCGATTGCCGGATCGTCCACCAGCTTCCGCCAGGTGTCGTAGACTTTCCCGATGCCGTGCCGTTTGGCGACGGCCTCCCGTTCTTCGGCGGCCAGAGAGGTGATCGCCACGGGATTGAATCCCGCGTTCCGGTAGGCCACCAGGTGGCAGTCGTTCATGATGAATCCCGCCCCTATGCAGCCGATGGCAAAATCCTTTCGTTCCGGCAGTACCGGCAGGGTTGCCTCCTCCAGTACTTTTTTCAGATCTTCCATAAATCGCCCCCTTGCTTTAGTTTTCTTACCCCGCCATACGGCTGCCGCCACAGCCGGTATGCCGCTACCGTATGGTCACTTCAAGCCCCCTGCGGCGTCCCGGTTCCGCCAGGCCTGACAGTTCCTCTTTGGTCATCATCCCCCCGGCAGGGCCCTGGTACTCAAGCCCCAGTTCCCGGTACTTGCCCTTCCCCAGGGTGTGGTAGGGCAGCAGTTCCAGCCGCCGGATGCCGCAGCGTTCCGCCAGGGCAAAAATGGCGTCCATGGATTCCTCCTCCGCGTTAAAGCCGGGGATCACCGGAATCCGCCCCGTCACGAGGAAGCGCCCTTCCCGGGAGGCCCTCTTGTGAAAGGCCGCCGGCCGCGACGCTTCGGCGGCATCCCCTGCTTCCGAAGCCTGGCGGGCCCCAAGCCAGGCAATGTTTTGAAACACCGTCCCGTTGCCGCCGCACACTTCCTCAAACTGCCGGGGATCGGCGGTCTTGAGGTCCAGGAGGAAACGGTCCACCAGCGGCGCCGCCTCTGCCAGCAGGGCCGGGTCGGCCTGGCCGGAAGTCTCCACCGCCGTATCCAGCCCCTCCTCCCGGCAGCGTTCAAGCAGCTCCCGTAAGGCCGGAAACTGGAAGAAGGGCTCCCCGCCGGAAAAGGTAACCCCCCCGCCGGAGGCATCGTAGTAATCCCGGTCCCGCAGAATCACTTCCATAATCGCGCCGGCGCTCATGGAACGGCCGGCGATACGCAGGGCCCCACGGGGGCAGGCCCGGACGCAGACGCCGCAGGCGGTACAGCGACCCCGGTCAAATTGCGGTCCCGGACCGGCGGGGGGCGCGGCGTCCCCCCTGCGGGCCGGCCCCTCCATGCGGACCGCCCCGGAAGGGCAGGCCGCCCTACAGGCGCCGCAGCCGATGCAACGGCCCTCCGTATAGAAAAGCCGATCCCGCATCTCCCGGGATTCCGGATTAGCGCACCAGGGGCAGCGCAGGGGACAGCCCTGGAGGAACACCACGGTCCTGATCCCCGGCCCGTCATGAAGGGCGAACCGTTCCAGTTCCAAAACCCTGATCACGAGGCCCGCTCTGAATCGTAGAGTACCCGGCTCATGACCTCCTGCTGAATATCCGGCGCCAGCCGGACAAAGACGGCGGAGAACCCGCTGACCCTTACCAGCAGGTTCGGGTACTTTTCGGGATGGGCCGCCGCGTCCTCCAGGACCCCCCGATCAACCACGGTCACCATCAGATGGCAGCCCCCCCGCTTAAAGTAGGTTTTGAAAAGGGCGTTGATGGCGGCCCGGTTCTCCCGGAATATGCGGGGGGTGAATTTGATGTTCTGTACCGAACCGGCGTGGTATTTGGGATCGAACTTGGCGATGGAATTGAGCATCGCCGTGGGCCCCGAATGATCCGCCCCCCCCTGGGGGTTGTTGGCGGGATTCATGTACTGCCC
>JAIRSD010000130.1 GCA_031255615.1 Treponema sp.
CTCTGGACCGCGCCGAACCAGGCCGCGCCGGGAAACATACGCCTCAACATATTCAACCCGAAAGCCCATATCGAGGAAGAAGCCCTGGCCCACCTTTTTGAACCCTTCTACCGCCGGGATCCTGTCCGGAACCGGGACGCGGGGCGGAGCGGCCTGGGGCTTGCCATCGTAAAGCGCGCCCTGGACGGAATGGGCGTCCCCTTCGCTCTGCAAAACCACGGCGGGGGCGTGCTTTTTTGGATGGATTTGCCCGGAGCCGCGGATTAAGGGAAGCCCCGCAATGCTCAGTGCAGCCGGATCCGCGTATCGCCCTTCTGTTGGGCGCATTTTTTGCGGCTGCGCCGCAAAAAACCGGGCTATCAAGGCAACCTCTGGTTGCCAGGGCTTCGCCTCCGGCCCCGCCGCTCCGCGCCGGGTCTGCTCCGCGCCGGCCTGGAGTTCGCGGGGCCGGGCCCCGCGAACTCCGCAAAACCAACAGGCGCAGCCTTTTGGTTCGGCCTCCCTGCCGGCGGCTTTCTCCTTCGCCGTTTTCCGCCCCTTTCGTGGATTGCGGGGGGGCGTACCGAAGCATGAATCCGCCGGCGGAAAAGTTCCGGCGGATCCCCGGAGCGGGACGGATCGGGTTCCCTTAAGAAAAAATACCGCCGGGATACAGGAAAACTCCAGATAGCTTTGCCATGCTATGCCTCCAATGAACCTCCCCGCCGCAAGCGCAAGGCGGGGCAGGGGACCCCACTGCGAATCGCAAACATTGGAGGTATCGGCATGCGGAAACACATCCCCCCGTTCTTTCTTTTCGGCGCCGCGCTGGCGCTGATCGCCTGTACGGGGGAAAACAAAGAATCCGGCCCCCCTTCCGGCGATCCCCTTGAGGGAATCCCAAAGGGGAAGATAAGCGTCTCCTGTTACGACTCCCTGGGCTATCGCAATTTCCTTGAGGACGCGGCAAAGCTATTCATGGCAGCCTATCCCGGTACGGAGGTAGAGGCGCAAAGTTTTTCCGCCATGCCGGAGATCCGTACATCGGGCGAAGGGGACAACATGACGGTGATAGTGGTTCAAACGGAGGACGATCCCCGGGGCCGGAGCGATTATATCAACCGGGTGAACACCGCGCTGATGAGCGGGGAAGGGGCGGACATCTATGCCGCGGATATTCTGCCCTTCCATACATACGCGGAAAGCGGGCAGCTTGAAAACCTCGCCGTCTATATGGCCGGCGATCCCGCCTGGAGAGACGCGGATTTCCGGGCCAACATTATTGAGGCCGCGAAGTTTCGGGGAGGCCTGTGGTTTATGCCTGCGGACTACGGCTTCAACTACTTCGCCTATGACACGGTCCTGCTGCCTGAGCGGGGGGACTTCGGCGAGAAAAGCGCCTTTACCGTCGAGGCGCTGGCGGACAGGGCGAAGCCCCGCTTTGAGGGCGGCGCGAAAATCTTCAACGCCTATGACTATGTTCCGGGATCTTCGCGGGGGCCGGGGGATATGTTCAGCCAGCTTTTGCTTGAATATTACCCCTCACTGGTCGATCTGGAAAACAAAAAGGCGAATTTCAATGACGGGACCTTCGCAAAGATCCTTGACCTGGTAAAAGAATACGCCGATGCGGGGTACATTCCCCGGAGCGCGGCCTCCGGGCCGGGGGAGCCGCCGCCAACGGCGCCGTTGGCGGCGCCAGCGGCGGCGCGGGAAACGGATCGCTATTTTTTCAAGCTCAACAACAACTTTTCCCTGGCCGCCCAATTTCAGCGCGGTTCCGGGCGGCGGCTTACACTCCGGTCCGCGGGAAGCGGCGGCGGGATCACAGACGACGATGCAATCGCCGGCATCCGGGCAAACCGGGACGGAGGCGTCCCCTTTCATTTTTCCCGGGCCTTCGGCATCAACCGCAACTCCAAAAACAAAGGGACCGCCTGGGAGTTCCTGAAATTCCTGTTAAGCGATGAGGTGCAGGGTTCCCTTCCCCCCGCGGATTTGCCCCTCAACAACCGGGCCAGGGAAGAAAAGGCGGCCCGGCTCCTCTCCGGGCCTTCCCTGGGCCGGGAGCCGGATGAAAGGATGCGGGAGGCCGCAGGAAGGTACAACGCCGCGGTGGAAGCGCTCTCGGATCAGATCAACCGCTATGTCCCGCAGGATACGGTCATCAACGATATGATCGCTTCGGAGGCGGCCTATTTCTTTCGGGGAACGCGGACCGCGCGGGAAACCGCGGCGGTTTTGCAGAACCGGGTCAACCTTTACCTGCATGAATAGGGCCGGAGCAGTGCCTGTTCCCTTTCGGCGGCAAACAGGGAAGTCCCAGTGCAAGGGCGGAAGACGCGCCCTCCCCGGTGCATCCCTGTTTCTCCTGCCCGGACTTGCGGGGTTTATCGTCTTTTTCATCCTGCCCTTCTGCATCTCCCTGGGCCGCGCTTTTTTCGACAAACCTTCCGGAGGCTCCTTTGTGGGCCTGCGGAACTTCGCCGGACTTTTTCAAAATCCGGCTTATCTCCTGGGGCTTTTGAACACCCTGCGCTTTATCGGCATTTCCGTACCCCTCAACATGGCCTTCTCCCTGCTCCTTGCCTTGATGATCCGCTCCCGGCGGCGCCGGAACTGCTTTGTCCTGGTTTTTCTGATTCCCCTGGTAATCCCCTCTGGTTCGACGGCCTTTTTCTGGAAGTCCCTCCTGGCCTACGACGGCGCCCTGAACGGCTGGCTGGACCGCCTGGGCGTAGAAAACATAAACTGGCTCGATTCCGGCCTTGCCCTCCCGGTGATGGTCGGCATTTTTCTATGGAAATATATCGGTTATAACACCGTGCTTTTCCTTTCGGGACTCGGCGGTATAGCCCGGGAACAGTACGAAGCGGCCCGGATAGACGGCGCCGCCCGGCGGCATATCCTCATATCAATCATCCTCCCCGGCCTCGCCCCCACATCCATTACCGTCTTTATGATGTCGATCATCAATTCATTTAAAATATTCCGGGAGCTGTATCTGATCTCCCCGGGCTATCCCCATGCGAGCGTGTATACCCTCCAGCATTTTATGAACAATATGTTCGTTTCCCTGAACTATCCCAAATTAACCACCGCGGCGGTGCTGCTGGCGCTTTGCACCACCCTTTTTACCCAGGCCCTGCTCCGGCTGGAACGGAAATTCCTGTGAAAAACACTCCAGGAAAAAACACTTCCTTCCCGGCATCCGTGGTCCTCTGCACCGCCGGTCTTTTGTTCCTCCTCCCCCTGATCTTTACCTTCACCAATTCTTTCATGGAGGAATCTGAAATCCTTATGAACTACAGCTCCCGATTAACCGTCTTTGACCTGGTTGAGGGCCTTGCGGAGAAGTTTATACGGATTACGCTCATCCCCCGGAAAGTTACCATCGGCCAATACGCGGAAGTTCTGGTGAACCGGCCGTCCTTCCTGGTTTTGCTGTTTAACTCCCTTGCCATAACCCTGCCCGTTACCCTGGGCAGCCTGGTTTTCTCCTTTACAACGGCCTACGGCTTTACCTTTTGCCGGTGGAAATACCGGGAAGTCCTTTTCGCGGCGTATATCGCAACGCTGCTTCTGCCCCTCCAGGCGGTGCTGGTGCCGAATTACATCATCGCGGATTTACTGGGCATCAAAGACAGCATCCTTGCCATAATCCTGCCGGGGATCTTTTCCCCCTTCGGCGTGTTCCTGATGCGGCAGAACCTGAAATCCCTGCCGCCGTCTTATGTTGAGGCCGCGGAGATGGACGGCGCCGGACACCGGCACGTCCTTTGGTTTATCGTCCTGCCTCAGATGCGGTCTTCCGCGGCGGCCCTGGCCATGCTCACGTTTATCGAATATTGGAACCTGGTCGAACAGGCGGTGATCTTTATTACCGATTACACCAGGGAACCCCTGTCGGTGTATCTTTCCCGCTTAAGCGGCGCCCATACCGCCCTGGTTTTCGCGGCCTCCTGCGTGTATATGCTGCCGCCCCTCTGGTTTTTGTTTTCCGGCCGGGAACTTATGGAACGGGGCATAGAGCTTTCGGGGATAAAATAAGGATAGCGGTATGGGGGAAATCGGACTTGTTCAATAACCCGGTTGGTTATTGAACAAGTCTTGCGAAAAACGTGGGTTTCCCGAGGAAACCCACGTTTTTCTTCGTCTTTAAGCGGTTGTTGTTCAGAAACTTCAGTTTCTGAACAACTCTAATCATCTACGAGGTTCGTTCTGTATGGAAATTATGTAACTATGAGATCTTCTGCCGCTTTTCGTCGGCCCTGCCGTTTTTTAACCGCTCCGGGGGGTGGAGTATTAGACCCCATTGCGAATAAAAGATCGACCGGCCTTTTTTGCGTCCTCCTGCTTTGTGCGTTCGTGTTTTTTTCCCGGACTATCTATACCTACCATCTGCCGGAAGTGAGCGGGGTAAAGCCCTTCCGGGGCTTCCTCAACAAAATGGAAATTGCCTCCGGCATCGCCGACTGGGCGGAGCTTGACGCCGTCTACGCGGTCATCGGCGGAATCGTTGATGCGGTTTTGGTAAACGAGGGGGACGCGGTGGAAGCGGGGCAGCCCCTCTTCACCATGCGTTTTGATGTTGCCGCCGCGGAACGGAAACTCCGGGAGATTCAACATAGCATCAGAAAGTTCCAAAGGGATATCGAGTACACCGCGGCGAAGCTGGAAACAGTAAGCCGGGCCCTGGACGAAGCGGCGGACGGCGGCGCGGAAAACCGGACGGAATACCGGCCCGATCTTGTCAGCCTCGAACTGGACAATTCCCGCCGGGCGCTCAAAGAAGCGGAGTTTTTCTATGAACTGGGGGCCAAAAGCGGGGCCGATGTTGAGAGGGCCCGGTATAATCTCGCCGTCCTCCTCCTCCGCTGCGAAGCCGAACAGGCGGCCCTGGCATTCGACCTGGAGGCAAAAAACCTCGATCTGCAAAACCTCCTGCTCCAGGAAGAATCCTGCCGGGAGGCACTGGAGGACTACCGGACCTATGCGGTGATCGCCGCGCCCGTATCGGGGATTGCCGCGTCCCTGCATGTGAAAAAAGGCATGCACCTCCCGGACAAAACCCTGGCGGCGTCCATCGGCAGATACGGGGAGTTTACCGTGGAATGTACGGTTTCCCGGGAAAATAATTTCGTCATCCCCGGCGACTCCTGCGAACTAAGCAATGCCTCCCGGACGCTGGAGGGGCGCGTATTCCGGGTAAAGCCTTCCGCCGGGGGAAAGACCGTCAGCGTGCGGGTGCAATCCGGCGAACCAAGGCCGGGGGAAACCTTTGAGATTATCTTTGAAAAGAACAGCACCGTCCCCTATACCCTGGTGCCCAACGCCGCGCTTCACCAGGATAACGACGGGTATTTCCTGTACCGGATAAAACGCCGGAAGGGGATATTGGGGGAGGAATATTACGCGGAACGGCTGGACGTGTATGTCGGGGATTCGGACCGCGTGAACACGGTCATTATCAGGGGCCTTGCCTTTTTTGAGCCCGTCGTCTTGCGGAGTACCGGCGCGGTCGTCTCAGGCGGGGCGGTTTCCCTGCTCAATCCGGAGGATTTTTTTGAACAGTAAAGCCCCCGGCAAGGTCCTTGCCTTCCTGGCCTCAGCCGCCCTGGCCCTCCTTGCCGCCCTCGGCTTCCCGACGCTGCTGCTCTGGAGGAGTCCCGCCCGGAACCTGCTCCTCGTCAGCCCCCTGGAGGCCGGATCTCCTGCCCTTGATCCCCAAAAACTCAGACGCATCGTCGAAGAGGAATTCCTTTTGACCTACGAAGTCAGACGGCGGATTCAGGCGCGAACCGCCGCCGCCGTATGCCCGGCCACGCTTATCGGGACCAACAGCCTGTACCCCGCCCTGACCTTGCATCCCATGCTGCGGGGTGGTTTTTTTACCGGCCGGGCGGAAAAAGGGAAGAACCGGGAGGCGGTCCTGAACCGCGCCGCCGCGTTCCGTATCTTCGGCAGCGATGCCGTCGCCGGCAGAACCTTGACGATAGAAGATGCCCCGTGGCTGGTAACCGGAGTCATGGACGACGGTGAGGAGGACAGCCCCCGGGTGTATATCCCCGCCGCCGCCGCCGGGGAAGGCCCCCGCTCCCTTTTAGTCCTCCTCGGCGGGGGCGTTGACGCGGCCCAGGTTAAAAACACCCTGATGAC
>JAIRSD010000270.1 GCA_031255615.1 Treponema sp.
AGCCCCCCCGCTCTTCCTTATCCTCCGCCGCCCGCCGGACTTTCGCCCCGCAGACGGCTCCTGCTCCCCTTCCCTAAACCCCCCCGGGTCTCCCCAGCGGAGTTGTTTGCCAAATATCACGGGAACCGGTGCTGTGCGCCGATTCCTACACTCTCTACCGCTTTATCAACGGACGGAGAAAACCCCGCGACCGTTGCGTTAAGCAGGTTTTGTTAAAATACTATTTCCGAAGTTCCGAGTCAAGGGTTTGAGAAAAATATTTTAAATTTTTTCCGGGTTCCGGCGGTCTGTCCGGGAAGGGGCCGGCGGGCCGGGGGCCAAAGAACCGGGAACAGGAATGGTAACCGCGAAGGAGCGCCAAGGCGGGCTATGGCTCGCCAGGTGAACTACTACCTTGATTATACCAAATCGCCGGATAAGCGAAAAAACCGGAAATAAGAATTTTAACCACTAAGGCGCACCAAGGCGAGATGCGGCTCACCAGGCGAACTACGGCTCGCCAGAACACGAAGGAATAAAAAAGCGCCTTCAATCTCCGCCTTTCGTGCGCCTTCTTCGCCTTCGTGGTAAATTTCTTCCATCCGTATATCCTACCTTTTAGACTAATCAACCTACTACGGCTCGCCGGACGAGCTGCGACTCGCCGGGCGAACTACGGCTCGCCGGGCGAACTACGGCTCGCCAGAACACGAAGGAATGAAAAAGCGGCTTCAATCCCCGCCCTTCCTGCGCCTTCCGCGCCCTGGCGGCAAATTTCTTCCATCCGCGCATACCGCACGGGAGGGGGCCGCCGCCGCTTTAAAGCCAACAGGGGATGTTAAACGGGTGTTGTCGGCGGGAACTGAAGGTTTCGCCGGCAACGCTATTATTTAGACATGGGCCTAAAACACTGGCGGGTTTGGGGGCTTCACGATGGAGTGCGGAAGCCCATCCGGGGATGGGTTCCCCGTTTCGGCGCGGCGTGGACGCGGACCGAAGGCGCGAAAGGGCAGGGAAACCGAACCAAAAAGCTGCGCCTTTCGGTTTTGCGGAGTTTCGCGGCGGGCCGCGGAACTCCACACCGCGGGCAGCCTACTCGCGTTTGCGCGGAGCGCAAACAAAAGGCGAAGGCCGGCGGCCTTCGCCCGCGCAAGGGATAGGAGGGGTGCGGAGCAGCCACGCCGGAGGCGGGGCCGGAGCGAAGCGGAGCCCCGGATAGCCCGGTCCCCGGCCTCGGGCCGGGGATGCGCCCGGCTTTTTATGACGCTTATGGATAGCTTTTGGCTTGGGGCGGGCTCCGGAAGGGGGCGTTTTTCCGGGTTTTAGCGCGGTTCGCCGGATTCGGGGGTCTTCCGGTATACGCTGAGATAGTCCAGGAAGGACAGGATGGCAAGGATGACGGAGAGGAGGAAGGCTGCCTGGGCGGCGATTTTTAGGCCCTGCGCGGGGCCGGGGGGGGCGCCTGCGCGGGTGAGGCTGGCGCTGAGGAGGGCGAGGGCGACGGCGAGGATATAGGAGATGGTTTTTACTTTGCCCAGGATTCGGGCGCCCATGGCGGCGCCTTTTTTGAGCATGAGGTTGCGGATGAAGAGTATCGAATATTCGCGGTAGAGGACCAGCAGATAGAGGGGGGCGGGGAGTATTTCGTCGATGACGAAGCAGAGGAAGCAGCTAAGCTGGGTTAGGGTGTCGGCGAAAGGATCGAAGAGTCTGCCGAAATCGCTGGTTTCGCCCCGGCGGCGGGCTAATTGGCCGTCCAGCATGTCGGTAAGTTCGGAGACCGTGAAGAGGATCCAGAGTACGGGGATGGTCCAGATCCCGGCGGCGGCGCTCCAGTGGGGGAAAAACCGGGGCAGGAGGTACACGACGAAGAAGATGGGGGCTAATACCAGGCGCAGGGAGGTAACTTTGTCGGCTAGCGTCATGCAGTCAGTATAGGGGAGACGGGATAATTCGGCAATGAAGCGTGAGGGGTAGGGAATCGGCGGGAATTCTCAGTTTCGCCCCGTTCTATCTTGTGGGGGATTGGTTGTTCCCCCGCCGCGGCCCGGTTAGCCGGGAGTTTGCGTCGGGGTTCACGGCTTGTGCAGGGGGGATGGCAGGCGGGGAGGGCCGGGAATAAGAATGTTAACCACGAAGGCGCACCAAGGTACACGAAGGAATAAGAGGAGCGCGGAGCAGCCCCGCCGCGGAGCGCCGGGGCCAGGGCGGAACCCTGGCGGCCTGCGGCTGCACTGACGGTCTGATCCCCGCCGGTGGCGGGGATCAGACCGCCGTATATGCGGTATACGGAGTCTTACAAACGGGGAACCGCCGGAGAATCAGAGGCCGTAGAGTTCCCCGTACTTGGCTTCGATGTAGTCCAGGAAGGGATGGGGGGAAAGTTTCTCCCCCACGGCCTCGTGCAGGAGTTCCGGCGGGGAAAGACGGCAGCCCCAGGAGTAGACATGCTCCGAAAGCCACGAGAAGACCGGCTGGAAATCACCGGCGGCCAGGGAAGATTCAAGGTCTGGGAGGTCCTTCTTCATCCGGGCCCAAAACTGGAGGCTGTAAAGATTGCCCAGGGCGTAGCTGGGGAAGTAGCCGAAGGCCCCCATGGACCAGTGGACATCCTGGAGGACCCCATCGGCATCGGTGGGGCTTTCCATATCCAGGTAGCGGCGGCTGTACTCCCGCCAGCGGCGGGGGAGATCCTCCGGCGGCAGCTCCCCGGCGATAAGCTGCTTTTCCAGTTCAAACCGGAGGATAATGTGAAGGGCGTAGCTAATCTCATCCGCGTCCACCCGAATAAGGGAGGGCCGGCACTGGTTCAGCGCCCGGTAGAAGACATCAGCCTGGAGGGTCCCAAGCTGGGCGGGGAAATGGCGCCGCAAAACGGGAAAGAGGCCCTCCCAGAAGGGGCGGCTGCGGCCGATAACGTTTTCCCACAGCCGGGACTGGGATTCGTGGATCGCCATGGAGGCGCCGTCCGCCAGGCAGGAGCCCCGGAGTTCCGGGGGAAAGCCCATCTCGTAGAAGGCGTGGCCCGATTCATGGATGACCGAAAAAATGCTGGAAAGAAAATTGCCGGGAAAATAGCGGGTGGTGATCCGCACATCGTCGGAACCGAGGGAGGTAGTAAAGGGATGGGCGCTGGTATCCAGACGGCCCCGGCTCCGGTCAAAGCCCAAGTAATCCATGAGACAGCCGTTAAAGCGGACCTGGGTTTCGATATCGTAATCCTGGTTGAGGAAGGGGTAGTCCTCCGGGGGGCCGATCCGTTTAAGGACGGCGCTCAGCCGTTCCTGAAGGGGGCCGAAGATCTCGTCAATCTCCGCGGCCCCCAGGCCCGGTTCGTAGATATCCAGGAGCCCGTCGTAGAGGCTGCCCTTCCCGCCCCCGGCATCAGAGTAGCCCCAGTACCGCGCCCTCTTCCGAGCGTTCTCTATCATAACGGAAAGGTGGGGCAAAAAGGCAGAAAAATCATCGGCCCGCCGGGCCTGGGCCCAGGCGGCCTGGGAAAGGCCCTCCGCCCGGGCGGCGGCCCGCACGAAATCCTCGGGAAGTTTTATTTCCCTGTCGTAGGAACGACGCAGGACCCGCAGAAAATCCCGTTCCAGGGGCGGCAGGGATTCATCCCCCCGGGGATTCTCCGAGGTAGAACCCAATTCGTCCAGGAGACGGCCCGTTTCCGGGGAAACCAGACGCTGATGGGCAAGACCCTGGAGCAGGGCGAGCTGTTCCGCCCGCTCCCCGACCCCTTTAGGAGGCAGGCAGGTCTCCTCATCCCACTGCAGCACCGCCAGGGCCTTCTCAAGGTACCGGTATTCCCGGTCTATACGGTGCAGTTTTTCCAACGCTTCGCTTGATTTCATGGGATCCTCCGGCGGCATTAAAGTCATAGTTTCAAGGCAGTCGCGGACCTGCGGTCCGAGTCCATCATGGGTCTACATTATGGCAGACTCCCATTAAAGTCATAATTGAAGTCATATAAAAGCCTGCTCCAAAACTAATTGACGCTGCGCTAACGATCCCGGCATGGCCGGGGGCAAAGTTTTGGAACAGCCCTGTATAAAAATCGAAACCGGCGTTTTTCAGCGGCTGCCGCTTGAAACCAGGGTTTCCCTTCCAACCCTGAACAACTTCGAACAACCCCGAATAACGCCATAAAAACGGATGCCGGCAAAAGCGGAGGCCCGCCATCTTTACAGACAGCCGCCGTTTTTACAAAACCCCGCCCCGCGGAGGCGGGGAAAGACCTAATGCATCATGTTGTATTCCTGAACGATCTGTATCTCGCTCTGCACCTGGGCCGGCGAGGCGACCTCCCGGGCGGCGGCCAGCGCGGTTTCGACGAGGGACTGGGAACCGGCCACCCCATAGAGGGTTATGCAGCCCCCGGAAACCGCGGCCTCCAGGAAATTGATGGGAATCTCCTTCTCGTAGATGATACAGTGCTTTACCTTCTGGGCCAGAGTCAATTCCTTGATCCGCCCCAAACCCTGAAGTTCTACTTCCCTGGAAATATTGTGGCCCATGAATATTTTGACAATATCCGCACAGGCCGTCGGATGCAGGTAGCCGGTATTCAGGGAAAGATGATAGTTCGCCGAATCCTTCCACTCGGTATCAAAAAAATAGCGGTGGAAACCAGTCCGGTCCCGGTCGCTTTGCTCGATAACTTGGCGGGCCCGCTTTTCATCACTCTGGAAGTAACTCCTTACCCGTTCCAGCCGGATACCCAGGGGGGCGACCAGGAAAACCGAGACCACCCCCGGTACATTCTCCAGCGCGATACCGGCCCCCCGGCCGATGAACACACAGTTCCCCTCCCCCGCTTCGGCATAGATGGCGGTCTTGAGAAAATGTACATAGTCATCCCGGCCCTGGGACAGAGACGCCCAAAAAGACGGCTTCCGCTCGTCGTATTTTTCCAGCTTGCTGTCAACCATCCCGTAGGACTTGATCCGGCCTTCCAGAACCTGCCTGTCGATAAACCGGTAATTGAGCTGTTTAGCCAATTCATGGGCGGTTTCGTCGCCAAGGGCCGCCAATTCACGGGAAACCGTAATTATTGCCATAAAGCCTCCTCTTTGCCCGGTGTCCGGTGCGATACTAACACAGCCGCGATCAGTTTAGAACATACCGCGTATCAACTAAAATTTGGGCGCATCCCCGCCTGCGGCGGGGACCGGGCTATCCGCTCTAACAAAAACCCTGCGGGTTTTTATTCCGCTCCTATCCCTTGCGCGGGCGAACGCCGCGCCCGCGCGGCGTTCGCTTTCGCCGTTCCCCGCCGTCTTTGGCTGTAGGGAGGACCGGTCCGGCCCGCCATACATATACCGGCGGCATTACTCCCCGGCAATATACCATCCCCCCTGAAACAGACCGGGAGCAGCGGGGAACCGCTGATATCAGCATAAAACTGATGGGCGGACTTGTCAAAAAGATATATGGTGGAATCCATGGAAATACATGAACTGGCATGGCGGGAAGAGGAAAGCAAAATCGTCTTTGACAGCCGCATCTTTTCGGTAAGGGAGAGTCTTTGCCGTTCCCCCAAGAATGATATAAAGACATTTACGGTCATGGACGCCGCCGATTGGGTCATTGCGATGCCCCTGATCGAAAGGGCCGGGGAAAGGGAATTCGTGATGGTAAGACAATGGCGGCACGGATCCCGGGAGATGAGCCTTGAATTCCCCGGCGGCGTGATGGAACGGGGGGAGACTCCTTTTGCGGCGGCGGGACGGGAACTGCGGGAAGAAACCGCCTACGAGGCGGGCAAACTGCGGAAGCTGGGGGAATTCAGGCCCAACCCGGCCCTCATGGCGAATACGGTACACATCTTTTTGGCGGAGGATCTGCGCCACACCGGGGCCCAGAACCTGGACGAAGACGAATATCTTGAGGTGATCCCGGTCAAAGCGGGGGAGGTATTCCGGGACATGGGGCGGCCCCCCTATGTTCACGCCCTTATGGGGAGCGCCCTGGCCCTTTACCTGCGGGAATACCCCTTATAAATCAGTCCGGCAGCGTCCGCGCTCCGCAGACCCCAATTCCAGCTTTAAATATGGGCGGCAAAACGCGCCCGGCGTGTTCCAGGCCGGGCATTGCCGCTTATCCGCTTACCGGGAGATGGAAGGGTATTCTATCTTCTCATCCCACATGCCCCTTCTGGTTTCCCCCCGGATGCTTGGAATGTCCAGCACCATGCCGGGGTGGATAAGATCGGGGTTACCGGCTTCGGGAAGTTTGTCCCGGTTGGCATCGTAGAGGAAACGCCACTGCCGGGAGTCCCCGTAAACCCAGGGACGGCCCGCGATGTTCCAAAGACAGTCCTGGGAAAAGCTCCAGGGACGGACGGTGTACCGGGCGGGCAGATCCGGAATCTCCGGCGGGGGGGCCTGGACGGGCGGCGCTTCCTGGGGCGGCGCTTCCTGGGGCGGCGCTTCCGCCGGTCCGTGGACATTGGCCAGGAGGAGGATCACCCTGTTTGCCGAATCTATGGCGGCGTCCCATTCCTCCATGGATCGATAGTTCAGGGCGGCGCCGTAATGGTCCTGGGATTCCTGGTACTCCTCCGGGAATTCGGTTGAAGCCCCCGAAGACGCCGCCCAGTCCAGCCGGCTTTTCGCGGCGGCGATGGCGTTGTTGGTTTCCCGCATTTTAAGCCGCAGGGCGATATATTCATCCGAAAGCCGGGCGTAACGCACCGATTCTTCCGCGTAAGCGGTAGATGCGTCGTACTCCCCGGCGTTATAGGAAAGCCGGGCCAAATTCGCAAGCCGCAGGCTTTCCGTAAAGTACTGGTTGTCCCGCAGGCCCCTAGGGATCTCCGGCCCCGCATCGGCGGCGCCGGCGGCCGCAGCCGCCGCCAGCGCTATAAAAATTGCTGCGATACAGCGTTTCATTCCATGTCTCCTTCGTCTCCCAATATCGCCTCCGCCTTGAGGGCGACGGATTCGCTTTCCGCCAGTTTCTTTTCCGCCGCGTCGATGGCGGCCTGGGCGATACGGCGTTTTTCCTCCGCCGCCAGGACCAGGGCCGCGTAACCGGCCTCGGATTCGACGTAAAGATCCACCGCGTTTTCGTAACTCTCCGCCCTGTACGCGGACTCGGCCCGGGTAAAGATTCCTTCCGTTGCGGCAAAATCGTCTTTAACCGCCGCATCGGCCTTGGCGTTGAGGGCGTTCTGCCGCTCCCTTTGGGCCAGCGTCCGCAGTTGGGCCGCGTAGGCGGCCCAACCGGTCCGCAGAACCCCGGTGAAACGGAGCTTCGATTCGGAAGCGCCCTTTAGGGCCTCCTCAGCCCTCCCCTCCTCGTAGGCGGCAAGGGCGGCGTCAAAGGCGTCATCCCCCTGGCTGAAATTATCCGGGTCGAAACGGGCAAAATCGCGGCGGATTATCTCTTCCCGCAAGGAAAGGGCCTCCGCCCCGGCGGCGAGGGAACGATAACGGTTCAGGGCTTCGCGGCCAGCCTCGACAGCCTTATAGTAATCCTCCGCGTCCAGGTGATCCTGGACGGCGCCGGCGGCCTGATCCGCCTTGTCCAGGTACTCGGGGCCCCGTTCGGCTATCCCCGCGGCGATGGCCTCGGAACGGGCCCTGGCCATCTCCTCCCCATATTCCTCGACATAACGCTCGGCGGTCCGGCGGAAGATGTCGCGGTACCTGTCCGCCGCCTCGTTATACAGACGCTCCGCCTCCGCCGCCCCCTGGGGGCTGGTCCTATCGGGACTTATGGCCTGGTAAGCGGCCTCCGCGGATTCCCAGTCCTCGGGAAAGCAGTCGGGGGCCCCAAAATCCTCCGCCTGCCGGCGTTCCTTTTCCGCCCGGGCGGCGGCCTCGTCCAGGGCGGCCAAGGCCGTCTGGCTGGGCCCCGCAGGTTCGGCGGGAGGAGGCGCGGGCTGAGACCGGGGAGGCTCCGGGGGAGGAGGCTCCGGGGGGGGCAGTTCAGTCGTGGACGTGCTGGCGCATCCCTGTAAAAGGGCAATCCCAAGGACGAGACCCAGCGTATAGAGACGACGATTATTCATATACAGCTCCTTATTTGCGCCGGGGTCTCATACCCCGCCCCTTGGGGCGGTTGGAGAAACGGCAACACCTGCAAAAAACGGCAGGAGACCCCACAGTTAAATTTCCTTACAAAACGAAGCTCGGAAACAATACGGCGCTTACAAAATCATTCCACCGCAGGCCCCATGCACCGGAAAGCTCCAAGATTTTCCACGTTGCGGGAAGCCAAGCCTTTGACGCCGGATCCGGTTGACCCTCATATTGCCAGATCGCCCTGCGGTAGGTTTTATTTATGATAATCGAGGCCTTGATTTTTCACAAGTTGAGCTTGTTTCAAAACTTCAGTTTTGAAACAATGGGGCAGTTCGGAAAGCTCGGTTTCCGAACCGCAACCGCATAAAAACGGCCTGGCTGCCTGGAGGATGGAATGGCGGATATTAGTTTTGACATTTTGAAGCACCTTGGGATCCTTTCGGAGGAGCGGAGCGGCTGGAGGAAGGAGCTTAACCTGGTGTCCTGGAACGGCCGGACCCCGAAGTTCGATATCCGGGACTGGGCGCCGGGGCATGAGAAGATGGGGAAGGGGGTTACGCTGACCGCCGAAGAAGCCCGGACCCTGGGGGAACTGCTGGAAGCCGCCCTGCAAGAGTAGGGCGGGAGGGGATCAGCGCAGGGAGCGGATCGCCTCCTGGGTCATGCGGTCGCAGCGTTCGTTCATTTCGTTCCCCGCGTGGCCCCGGACCCAGGCCCAGGCAGGCTGAAAACGGCCCGCCAGGGCATCCAGACGCTGCCAAAGGTCCTGATTCTTGACCGGCTCCTTGCCGCCGGTGCGCCAGTTGTTCTGTTTCCACCGGTGGATCCACTGGGTGATGCCCTTTTGGACGTACTGGGAGTCGGTGTAGACGGTGATCCGTCCGGGGGGGGCCTGTTCCAGGATGGGGGGCAGGGACTCCAGGGCGGAGATGACGGCGGTAAGTTCCATCCGGTTGTTGGTGGTGTTGGGTTCCGCCCCCCATTTTTCCGCGAGAACGGCCGTTTCCCCCCGCTGAAACGGGGTTTTAGGGGCGGAAGCCCCTAGGAGAGGGGGGTGGGGAGCGACGGGCCCCGGCGAAGCCGGGGGTTGGCGCGCCCCAGGGGGGAGGCTTCCCCCCCCATGATTCCCTAACACAATATAGGCCCAGCCTCCGGGCCCGGGATTCCCCGAACAGCCCCCGTCGGTATAAATCGTTATGTCCATGAATCGCTGTCTCCTGTGGGAAGGCCCCCCGTTCTTGCTTTGACGGACCGGCCTGTGGGGGTGAGGGCCAGGCCGCCGCCGGCGCTTTCCCGGACGGCAGCAGGCATGGCGTCGCCGATCTGTTTCATTGCCCATACCACTTCGTCGAAGGGTATTATGCTGGGAACCCCGGCCAGGGTCAAATCCACGGCCAGGAGGGCGTTTAGGGCCACGAAGGCGTTCCGTTTGACGCAGGGGACCTCCACCAGGCCGGCCACCGGATCGCAGACCAGGCCCAGGGAATTTTTCAGCGACAGGGCGGCGGCGGAAAAGCAGTCTCCCAGGGGTTTCGCTTCCAGGTAGGCCAGGGCGCAGGCGGCCATGGCTCCCGCGCTTCCGCACTCCGCCTGGCAGCCTCCTTCGGAACCGGCCAGGGTGGCTCCCTGGGCGATGAGGACTCCCGTGAGGCTCGCCGCGAGGAAGGCCCCCCGGAGGCGGGGATGGTAGGGAGGGTCCAGCATGGGGGGCGGGGATTCGGGGCGGTCCGGGTTTCCCGCTCCGCCGTTTTGGGGGGCCCGGCTGTTTTGGCTGTCCCACCAGGCCCAGATGAGGCCGGGGACGATGCCGCAGGACCCGGCGGTGGGGAAGGAAACGACCTTGCCGCCGCAGGCGTTTACCTCGTTGACGGCCAGGGCGTAGGACACGGCCCGGCGGTACAGCCTGTCTTCCACCAGCCGCCGTTCCGCCCGAGCGAAGGCCGCCGCGGCCCCCTGGGTGAGGCCGGACCGGGATACCTGGGGGCTCCCCAGGCCCTTGATAAGGGCGGTCCTGGTTACGGCGATACGGCGGTCAAGCTCCCGGTAGACGGCGTTTTCCGGGATTCCCGCCATAAAGGATTCCCGCTTGACCGCGTAGTCCTCCAGGGAGACCTTTCCCTCCCGGAGGTTGGCTTCCAGCTCGGCGAAAGTATGGAACCGGTATTTCACAGGGCCCCCAGGGAGGGGACCCGCATGACCCGGTAGATGGGGGCCAGGGCCTCGATGTGGCCCAGAATCTCCGGGGGGATGGGGCTGTCGGTCTCCACCACCAGCAGGGCGTCCTCCCCCTTTTCCTTGCGGAGGCTGGATGTCCCGGCCATGTTGATGCCGGCGGCGGCCAGAATCCGGGACACCTGGGCGATGACTCCGATTTCGTCATGGTGGAGGACCAGGAGGGCCTCCAGTTCGCCGGAAAGGTTCACCCGGTAGCCGTCGATTTCGTCCACCCGGATGGAACCGCCCCCGATGCTTGATCCCCGGATGGACAGGCGGGGCCCGGCGTCCGAGGGGGGAATGCCTCCCGGCGGAGGACCGTCCGGGGTCAACGCGGCGGGTGAGGCTCCGGGGGACGAAGCCCCGGCGGGGGGAGAACCGGCGGCGGGTTCCGGCCTTTCAAAGAGTTCGATTGAGAGGGTGTTGGGATGCCAGGAGGGGGGCAGTTCATGGACCGGGAGGATCCGCAGGGCGAAGCCCTCCCCCCGATTCCGCAGTTCCTCCAACAGCTCCCGGCCCCGGAAAAGCCGCTCGTCCTCCGGGGGGATGCCCAGAAGCCCCGCCGCCGCCGCGTCGGCGGAACCGTGGCCTTCCCAGGTGGAGGCCAGGGAACCGTAAAAGCGGACCAAGGCCCGTCCGGGGGCGGCGCCGAACATTTTTCGGGCCAGAAAGGCGATTCGGGCAACCCCGGCGGTATGGGAACTGGAGGGCCCTATCATGATGGGGCCGAATATTTCAAAGAGGGGGACGTTTTCTTTGGGCATGGGGGCATCCTTGTTTTATCATCACCCTTATTATCATACCGCGGCCATGGATTTTCCACTGCCGGGCCCCTCGATGTGGGCCCGGCTTGGACGCGGCGCGCCGGGGCCGGAGGCGGGGACGCGCCCAACATACAGAGGAGGAGGGGCTGAGGCTTTAGAACCGAGAATTGCTGTTTTCTATTGCCGTTGGCGTTTCAATTTGTTATTTTAAGTAAGAGCCTTCCCTGAAAAGGCGACAATCCATCATATTTATGCCGGGAACCCTAAGCCCAGGAGGGCTGGATGCGGGAAACGGTAACAAAGAGGAGAAAAAGAACATGGCGAAACAGTTATTGTTCAACGAAGAAGCCCGACGCAAGCTGCTTGCCGGGGTTGAGCAGATTTCCAAGGCCGTGAAGGTTACTTTGGGCCCCAAGGGGCGGAATGTCCTCCTTGACAAGAAATTCGGCGCCCCCACGGTGACAAAAGACGGTGTTTCTGTCGCCAAAGAAGTTGAACTTGCCGATCCCTATGAGAACATGGGGGCCCAGCTGCTGAAAGAAGTGGCCACCAAAACCAACGATGTGGCCGGGGACGGAACCACCACCGCCACGGTTCTGGCCTACTCTCTGGTAAAAGAGGGGCTTAAGTCGGTGGCCGCGGGCATGACTCCTATCGAATTAAAACGGGGCATTGATAAGGCGGTGGAAATTGCCGTAGAGGAAATCCGCAAGAATTCCAAGGATATTAAAGATAAGGAAGAAATTTCTCACGTGGCGTCGGTTTCCGCCAATAACGACGCGGAAATCGGCAACACCATCGCCGATGCCATGGAAAAGGTAGGGAAAGACGGGGTCATCACGGTGGAGGAATCCAAAACCATGGAAACCACCATCGACTTTGTGGAAGGGATGCAGTTCGACCGGGGCTACATCAGCGCCTACTTTGTTACCGACCGGGACACCATGTCCACGGTGTACGAGGATGTATTCATCCTGATCCACGACAAGAAGATCTCCAGCATGAAAGACCTGCTCCCCGTGCTGGAGAAGGTCGCCCAGACCGGCAAGCCCCTCCTGATTATCGCCGAGGATGTGGACGGCGAGGCCCTTTCTACCCTGGTGCTGAACAGTCTGCGGGGCACCTTGAAAGCGGTGGCGGTGAAGGCGCCGGGCTTTGGGGATCGCCGCAAGGCCATGCTGGAAGACATCGCGATTTTGACCGGCGGCGAGGTGATCACCGAAGAATTAGGGATCAAACTGGAGAACACCGAGGTTTCCCAGCTTGGAAAGGCCAAGACCGTAAAGATCGACAAGGACAACACCACGATCATCAACGGCGGCGGCAAGCAGAAGGATATTCAGGATCGCATCGCCCAGATCAAGGCCCAGGTTGAGGAAACCACCAGCGATTACGACAAGGAAAAGCTCCAGGAACGGCTGGCCAAACTGGCCGGGGGCGTGGCGGTTATCAACGTCGGGGCCGCCACCGAGGTGGAACTGAAAGAAAAGAAGCATCGGGTGGAAGACGCCCTTTCCGCCACCCGGGCCGCTATCGAGGAGGGGATTGTCCCCGGCGGCGGCCTGGCCCTTATCCAGGCGGCCCTGGCCTTGGACAAGGCCGACATTGCCGGCCTGAGCAACGACGAAAAGGTGGGCTTTAAAATTGTTACCCGGGCCCTGGAGGAACCGATCCGCCAGATCGCCGAGAACGCCGATAAGGACAGCGCCATCATCGCCGACAAAGCCAAGTCCGGGAAGAAGGGCATTGGCTACGACGCGGCCAAGGACGAGTGGGTGGACATGGTGCAGGCGGGGATCATCGATCCCGCCAAGGTGACCCGTTCCGCCTTGCAGAACGCGGCCTCCATCGCCAGCCTGCTCCTGACCACGGAAAGCGCCATCACCGACCTGCCCGAGAAGAAGGAACCGGCCCCCATGCCCGGCGGCGGCGGTATGGGCGGCATGGGAGGCATGGACTATTAAGCCAAAGGGCTATGTAAGCCGGTCGCAAGCGGCTTGATAATTCCGGCGTTTGCCTTTGGCAAACGCCGTGACCGCTGAATCTGTGATGGATTATACGACCGCCCCCTCCGGGGCGGTTTTTTTTACACGGGGCGGACTCCGGGCCCGCCCCGCGGACGATTGAAACCGGCGGCGCTTCCACGGCGGCCCGGCGGGGAGCTTCGGAGGCGGGGAACGGTTTGGGGACTGGATTAAGATTTAAGGTTTAAGGGCCCTGGTTACCATATATTGAGGCATATAGTTCCGGAGCAGCCCCTGGCCTTCCCGGTCCCGGTCCTCGTAGAGGCCGGTAAGGATGAAACCCGCCTTGATCTGGCCCCCTATCTGTTCTTCCAGGCTGTGGCTGAACTGGATCCCCTCATTCATCTTCAGGGCCCGGTCAAAAAGGGCGGGGTCCTTAAGGGGATTGAAGGGCAGTTTGTTCACCACCGTAAGGGGCGGCCTGGATTCGTCATCGAACATATAACGGAACCCGTTATCCATGCCGGAAATAAGAACGCCCCGCCCCTTGAGAATCCGGTAGGCCTCGTTCCATAGATGGTACACGTCCTCCACATAGCAGTTGGACACGGGGTGGAGGATCATATCAAAGGTCCCGTCGTCGAAGGGAAGGGGCTGGGTCATGTCCGCCTTGATAATCTCGATCTCGTAGTTTTCCCTGCGGGAAACGGCCCAGTCGTTTTCCAGTTGGAGATCGGAGTAGTCCAGAACCGTGCAGTCCGCTCCCTGGGCGGCAAGGAGGGGCATCTGCTGCCCGCCCCCCGCGGCAAGCCCCAGAACCCGCAGGCCCTTGAGCGGAGGAAACCAGTCCCTAGGGACGGGCCGGGTGGGGGTCAAAAAAATTTCCCAGCTCCCCCGCTTCGCCCTCTGGAATGTCTCCCCGGAAATGGGGATTCCCCAGTCCCAACCGTTTTCCACCCATCCGTCGATAGTCTTGGCGTTAATACGAGTGTAGTGCTGCGTTTCCATTGCTTCCCCTAAACGGGGATAGGGTAGCACACAAGGCAGGATAGATAAACACGCCGTCAAGCGGGCCGGCAATGCCCGCTTGAGAACACGCCGCATATCGAAGATAGGTTGGGCGCATCCCCGCCTGCGGCGGGGACCGGGCTATCCGCTCTAACAAAAACCCTGCGGGTTTTTGTTCCGCTCCTATCCCTTGCGCGGGCGCGAAAGCCGCGCCGCGGCTTTCGCCTTCGCCGTGCCCCGCCGTTCCTGGGTTGCGCCGGGGGAGGGCCCCTCCCTAAGACAGACCGGGGAGCCCCTAAACCGGGAACCGCCGCAAACGGGTTGGGCATAGCCCGGTAACCGCGGAGGCCGCTACGCCTCGCCCAGGGAAAAGTCGCCGGTAATCTTGAAACGCGGGCCGTCCCGAACCACTTCCAGGGCCCGGCCCGGGAAGCAGCGGGGAAGCCGCTCCCGCACCAATTCCGCCGCCTCGACCATAAAGGTTTCAAATTCCCCCGGAGGCACCCGTTCCAAGGTGGCGACCCGGAGGGAAACCAGGTAGCCCCGGCCCCTCTCCGATCCGATGCCGGGGGTAAAATCCGGGACCACCTCAAAGAGTCCGTCCATCTCCGGGCTGGCCGTCTCCCCCCGCCGGGGCCGGTTGGGATGCAGGGAGAAGCGGCCGCCGTAGCGGTCTTCCAGTTCCTCATCAACCTGGCGGAAGAGTTCCTCCAGGTTTTCCGTAAAGGCCCGCAGCTTGGGATGGACGTAGGACATCGAAGACCTTCTAAATCAGGTTTCCATATTCTGGCCGTCATACTCCTTCCCGATGAGTAAATCGGGATCCTCCTCCGCGCTGGAGGGCGGGGGATCGGCGGGGGGATGAACCAGCGGCGGGGGAGCCGTCCGCCCGATGTTGAGCGAGGCATAGGGCGGCGGCGCGGAGGGCCCCGCCCAGGGCGGAACCGCCGCCCCGGCGGCCGGAATTTGCGGCGGCTGAACTGCCGCCGGCTGCGCTTGCCGCGCCGCCGGAAGCGGCCCGGGAGGGGCGGCGGGTTGGGGCGCCGCCTGGGATGCAGGGACAGCCGGCTGAACCGGCGGCTGGTATGCCGGTACGCCGGGGGCCGGGCTTTGCGGCGGCGGCGCCTGGACCAGTTGTACCTCCGGCGCCTGCACCGGCGGCGGCTGGACCGCCGCAATCCGTACTGCCGGCTCCGGCTGAACCGCCTGCACCGGCTGTGCCGGAACCGCCGCAATCCGCACTGCCGGCTCCGGCTGGGCCGGCGGCTGAACGGGCGGCGGCGGGGCGGCGGGCTGGGGAGGAGAAACCGGCTGGGCCGGGGCGGGCGCCGGTGAGGAAATGCGGATGGCGCTCCCTCCCTCGATATGCACCGCCGGTTGAATCCGGGTATGCTCGACCGCGTGGGAGAAACGGTTCGGCTCGGCGGGAATTCCAAAGACCCGGATTCCCTCATCGGGGAACTGTTTCTTTACCGCCGCCACCGCCCGGGCGATTCCCCGGGCCTCCTCCTCCTCGCACCAGACGATTAAGGAAAAATTTTCCTCCGGCCAGACGGCATCCCCCATACGGGGGCCGGAATTGCCGACCCCGAAGACATTGGCATACTTGGTATAGTATTTCCCCACCTCCTCCTGGGAAAAGGCATCCAAGATGTTCTCCTCCACCGAATGGTTGGCGATGATTTCAATACGGTACATTTTACAGGACCTCCCCCGGCAGGGCGGTTCCCGGGGACCCCGAATACCCAAGGTCCTCAAGCCCCGCCTTCACCGATACGGAGGCGGCCCCCTGGCCTTCCAGGAACCGGCGATTCCCCTTCCGGTGGGGCAGTCCCGCGGCAATCTCCTCCCGCCGCGCCCGGGCCCGGGCGTCCCGTTCGTCGGAATGGCGGTTAAAGATGTAGTAGACCGTGGGCATCAGAAAGAGGGTCATCAACGAACCGAAGGAAAGGCCCCCCAGCACCGTCTTGCCGATGGGGGCTACCATCTCCGATCCTTCTCCGGGGAAGAAGGCCATGGGCACCAGGCCCAGGATCGTCGTCAGGGTAGTCATCAGGATGGGCCGAAGCCGGTTCCCCGCGGCCTCCACACAGGCTTCGTGGAGGGGGATTCCCCGTTTGCGGAGGGTGTTCGTGTAATCAACCAGGACGATGCCGTTGTTGACGATGACCCCCACCAGCACCAGAAGCCCCACGGCGGTAAGGATGTTAAAGGTGTCGCCGGTGATAAGGTAGATGGCCACAATGCCGATGACCGACAGCGGGATGGTGAGGAGGACGATAAAGGGATCCCGGAAGGATTCAAAGAGGCTTGCCATGATACCGAAGACCAGGGCCACGGCCACCGCGATGACCAGGGCGAACTTGAACATCAATTCCACCATCTCCGAGTTGTCCCCGGCGAATTCGATGACCACATCGTCTTCCGCGGGAATCTCCTGGGTAACAAGGGTGCGGATCTTCCCATCCAGCAGGTTAAGTTTGGTCCCCGGAGGGGCCCCGGCGGTAACGTGGATGACCCGGCTCTGATTTTCCCGGTTGATGGTCATGGGGCCGGTCCCTTCTTTATAGGCGGCAAAGTTGGAAAGGGGGACCCTGCCCCCCGCCACCTGGCTGTTGACGAAGATATGATCCAGGGCGGGCCGGGTGCTGCGATCCGCCTCCGCCAGGCTCAGGACCACATCGTAATCATGGCCGGCGCTTTTGTAGCGGGTGGCGGTGATGCCGTCCACGGCGGCTTTAATCTCGTTCCCAATGGTGAAGGTGTTAAGCCCCAGGGCGTAGATTCTTTCCCGGTCAAGCTCTATTTCGATCTGGGGAAGGCCGTCTTGCAGGCTTACCCGCGGTTCCGTAACTTCCCCGGGAAGCCGATCCTTCAGAAGGGCGGCAATCCGCTCCGCCAGGGCCTTTCCCTTTTCCAGGTCGTCAACCCGGATCGCGATGTCCACGGGATTACCGCTGCCCATCATCATGCCGCCGCCGAAGTTAAAGATAACGCCGGGGAATTCGTTAAAATGATCCCGCATAAGGGCCTTTATTTGGTCCGCGTCCATGATCCGCTCGCTGTAACGGGGCAGATTGATCCGCAGGGATCCCGTATTGGCGCCCCCGCTGGAGAACATGCCCCCGCCGCCGACGTTCACCACAATATCATCGTAACCCTGGATCTCCCGCTCCACGATGGTCTGAAGCCGGTGCAGGGTCGCTTCGGTCTCCGCCAGGGGCGTACCCATGGGCAGGGTGGCGTTTATTGATACGTTGTCCTGATCCTGGGGGGGCATAAAGACCCAGCCGATGACCCAGATCATGAAGATGCTGCCCACAAAAAGGACGAAGATCATCGACAGGGTGATAATTTTATGGCCCAGGACCCAGTTGACGGAACGGCGGTACAGGTTCCCCAGGCCGTCAAAAAACCGCTCAAAAGCCTGGTCGATGGGCTTCAGAAAACCCCGCAGGGGCTTCTGCTTCCGGGTAACCAGGGGGAAGTAGTGGCTGGAAAGAACGGGGACCAGGAAGATGGCCACCAGAAGGGATGAGGCCAGGGAAATTACCACCGTAAAGGCCAGGCCGGAGAACATTTCCCCCGCAATCCCCAGGAGGTCCTTGAACATTACCAGGGGGGCGAAGACGCAGATGGTGGTAAAGGTGGAGGCCACAATGGCGATAAGCATCTCCTGGGTGCCGATAACGCTGGCGGTGGAAAGTTTGGCCCCCTTTTCCCGGTAATGGTAGATGTTTTCCAGGATAACGATACTGTTGTCCACCAGCATCCCCACCCCCAGAATCAGCCCCGCCAGGGTCATCATATTCAGGGTAAGGTCGGCAAAGTACATCAGCATAATAGTGATGACAATGGACACCGGGATGCTTACCCCGATGATCAGGGTGGGCTTAGCGGAACGCAGGAAAATAAACAGTATGACTATGGCCAGCACCGCCCCGCTGAGGGCGCTGGAACCTACCTGGTTGATCGAATATTCGATTTGATCGGTGCTGTTGAAAAGCTCGGTGATCTTAATATCCTGGGGAATCTCCTCGGCGATTCGGTTAAGCCGGGTCCGCAGTTCCTTGGCGGTTTGGACGGAATTCTTTCCGCTTTGCTTTTGAACCTGCATCATCACCGCAGTCTGGCCGTTTACATAGACCAGGCTGGATTCGTCCCGGTAGCCCTCGTACACATCCGCCAGATCCCGGAGGTACACGGTCTTCGGCGGTTCTATCCCCGCCATGGAAACTCCGCCCCCCTTGTAGGAGATGACGGTGTTGCGGATCTCCTCCAGGGAGCTGTATTCCCCCATGGTGGTCAGGATGTAGGAGAGCCCCCCTTCGGTGATGGTCCCCGCGGAGACCTGCTGATTATTGGCCGCCAGCATCTGCTGGATCTGGGTAACCGTAAGGCCGTAAGCCTCCAGCCGGTTCTGGGGTATCTCCACCCGGATAATTTTCTCCCGTCCGCCGTTCACCGAGGCGGTGGCGACTCCGGGGACCTGCTCGATCCGGGGCACGATGGTAGTTTCGGTTATTTCCCGCAGTTCCTCCGGGGAACGGTTTCCCGTAACCATAAGCCCCATGATGGGGATCATGGAGGGATCGAATTTAAAGATCATCGGGGTATCGGAACCGGCGGGCAGATAGTTCCTTACCCGCTCCAGGGAGTCCCGGACGGAGTTCGATGCGTCCGCCAGGTCCGTCCCGTAGGTAAACTCCATTATCACCATACTGGAGCCCTTGGAGGAGGTGGAGGTTACCGTTTCCAGGCTGGAAACACTGGAAAGGACGGCCTCCAGAGTCCGGGTTACCGACCGTTCCACTTCCTCCGGTCCCGCGCCGGGGTAATTCGTATAGACCACCAGCATGGGCATATTGATCTCCGGCATTAAGTCGATAGGAAGATTGATAAAAGCAAAGAGGCCCAGCAAGATGAGGAGTACGAAGAATACAAAAACAGTAGTGGGCCGTGAAACAATGGTTTTAGTTAAACTCATGATTCATCCTTAAACACCGGGCGCTTATTTGGCGCTTCCGCTTGATTCCGCGGTTAGGGGTGGCAGACGCTCAATGATATTAACCTTGGCGCCATCTTGCAGCAGAGTCTGTCCCCGGACGATGATCTCGTCCGTCGGCGAAAGCCCCTCGGTGATTTCCAGCACTCCGTCGATAAGGATGCCGGAACTGACATTTCGACGGCGGGCCACCGAACCCTCCCCGTTGTCGTAATCCGGTTCCACGACAAAAACAAAAATTTCGCCGAACCGTTCCACCAGGGCGTTGGCGGGAATCTTAACGATGTTTTCTTTTGTTTCGGTGATAAGCCGTACCTTGGCGAACATTCCGGCCTTCAGCTTCGAATCCCGGTTGTCCACATTGACCCGGACTTCCATGGTGCGGCTGGCGGGATCCACGGTGGGGGCGATCTCGTTTACCGTACCCCGGAAAACTTCTCCGGGCCAGGCGTCCAGGGTAATTTCGCAGGGCTGCCGTAGTTTGATTCGGGAGATGAACCGTTCCGCCACATAGAGCCGGATCTCCAGCCCCCCGCCGGCGGCAATTTTCGCCAGGGATACCTGCTGGCTTATGGTCATCCCTATCTGGGCGGGGAGGCTTACCACGGTCCCGCTGACAGGGGCCCGGACCACGCTTTCCACAAAATTCATCCCCGGCCGGGAGGGGTCCACCAGAACGATGGGGTCCCCCCGGCGCACCGCGCTTCCGGGGCTTACATAAAGCCGGGTAATCTTCCCCGTCGCGTCCGAGTAGGTATCCACGGTGGAACCCGCCACGATGTCCCCGGACAGGGCCAGGTAATCCTGGATCCGCCCCTGGCCGGGGGTGGTGGTGTTTACCGCGAAGACCGGGGCCTGGGGCTCCGGGGGAGGGGCGTCCTTGTTGGCAAGCCTCTCCTGAAAAGCCTGTATCCTGTCGCAGGAACCGAGAACTCCGCATATAAACAAAGCCAGGGCCGCCCCGGCCCCCAAGAATCTTTTCCTGTGCATCAATTTTCTCCTTGCCGCGAACCGAGGGTCCCGAAGGGAAGGCCCATCGCGTATTCGAGTTCGATTAGGCTGTTCCGGTAGTTAAATTCCTGTTCCAGGATTCCCAGCCTTGCCTGGTGGAGCTGAAGCTCCGCGCTCTGCACCTGGAGAAGATCCTGAAGCCCCGCCTTGTAAGCCGCTTCGGTCAATGCGTAGGACTGTTCCGCCATAGCGACGGTCCGGTTCTGGGCTTCCACGGTGGACTGTATCCTCTCCAATGTGAGGAGGGTGTTGTAGATCTCCAGTTCCGTCCCCCGGATCATCTGGTTTATGCCGAGGGCGGTGGTTTTTATTTGATTGTCGATGTCTTTGACAGCCTGCCCCTCCTTGGTGAAGGGGAAAAGGCTGTTCAGCGAAATGCCCAGAGTAATGGAGAAGGTCCCGCTGTCGCTCCAGTTGTCCTTATTAAACCACTCGTCTTTAAAGGGATCCAGGGCCGGACTAAAGGTCGGGTTCAGGCTCCAGTCAAGGCGGAGATAGGGGGTGTTGCCCTGGAGGAACCGGGCTTTGCGGGTTTTTTCCAAAAGCTCAAGCTGGCGCCGCAGTTCCCGGATATCCGGTTTGTGCCGCACCGCTTCCCGGACAAGTTCCGCCAGGTCCAGGGGGATAAAGCCGGTCTCCTCCGCCTCCGGGACCAGTTCAAAGAGGGTCTCGTAGGGAAGCCCCAGGGTCATGGCGAACCTGGCCTGGGCCAGGGCGAAGCCGTTTTCCGCCTGGTCGATGGTGGGCCGCATGTTATCCCGGGAAACCTGGGCCTGAAGCAGGGTTAATTCCGGGGCAAGGCCGGCCCGGTAGTTGGCCTGGGCCATGGCGACCTGCCGCTCCGCCGCTTCGTAACTTTCCCGGAGCAGGTCGATGTTCTCCATAAGAAGGAGCATGCTGTTGTAATCCTTCCGCAGATCCCGCTCCAGTTGGAGGCGGGCCTTTTCGTAGGTTACCAGCCCCGCCTGGTAATCCGCCCTGACGGCCTGGATTCCCGCGAAAAGGGCGGTGCTGAGGGTAAGGGCGGCGGAAAAGTTCCCCTGGACATGCCAGGGGGAAACTTCCTGCGAGTAGGGCATCATATAATTATAGAGGGGCCCCAGGGGAGTAGGTATTTCGAGGGGGCCGTAATTATTGGCGGTAAGCCAGGAATCCAGCGCCTGGGTTTGGCTGTTCAACGGCACCGGGGTTATCCCGCTTACCTTAGTCGCCTCATTCTGCCGCGCCAGGGTTCCCCGCACCGACAGGTCCGGCAGGAACTGGTTCCAGACCAGGTCGTTGGCCCGCCGCTTGGTGTCCAGGGCGACGGCCCCGGACTGGAGGGACAGGTTGTTTTTCAGGGCCAGGTCCACCGCCTCCTCCACGGTAAGGCGCATCCGCTCCGCCTCCTCCCCAGGAGTTCCCGCGGCGGATTCCGCAACGTTTCCGCCGCCCGCCGTCTGGGCCCCCAGGGAAGCCCCCGCCAAGGCCAGGGCCATGAACAGGACCGCCAGCCTCGGCCCCAAAGCCAACCGGGCTCCGGGCCATCCGTTTCCACGCATACCATACTCCTTCCGCCGAATCCGGCAAACGCGGTTCCCCGCCGAATGTTCCGAATCGGCCCCTAATATCAGGCCCGCATACGCGCGGCCCCGGGGAAGGCGGCCCGTTGTCCTGGAACCGCCCTTTCCCCAAAACTCAACAAACCTGCGTCTGGGGGATAAGGTCCCCCATGCCCCGGACGATAAGCCGGTAGAGATTCCGAAAGGTTTCGTTGGGAATCTTGGAAAACTCCTTTCGGGAAAACTGCCTTCTGCTGACCTTTGGCATACTCAGCCATTCGGTAAACCTTTTCTTGTCCACCCGGGCGTAGTGCATCAGGGAGGTTACCTCCAGAAAAAGGATCCACGCGGGGATCCAGTCCCCTTCGGCATTCCGGAAACGGCCCTTAACATCCGGGGAGACCTGAAGGCCCCGGAAGATCCGGTAAAGCCGGGAGGGAACCTTGTCCTCCGCCGGTTCCGGGAACTCGATGCGCCGGGTCCGCAGCCAGTCCAGGGCGATAAGCACGTCCGGCCGGGACCGGAGGTAGTCGCCGATAGAGAAGATCGCCAGGTAAAGCCGCTCCGCCGGGACCGGGGAAAACTTCATACTCTCCTCCGCGAACCCGATGATCCGCTCAATTTCGGTGGCGAAAAGCTGAAACAGCATGTCCCGCTTGTTTTTAAAATGGGCGTAGAGGCCGCTTTTGGAGAGGCCGGAAATTTTCGCCACCATCTCCATGGAAACCCCCCAGGGACCGGCGCAGGCCACCGCCTCCGCCACGGAATGGAGCAGCTCATTCTCCTCTATCCGCAGACCGATGCCGGTAACTTTGTCCTCCAGGCCCTTATAATCCAAGGCGTCCACCTCTTTCTTTTGAAACCCAAGGCCGTTGAAAATGATACAATAAACCAGCGAAATATCCCTTTCTATCGCGCCCATCGCGTCTTCCTGCCCCCCCCCCCCCGGCGGATCTTTCGGAAGGCCCAAGCCGGTGGAAGTAAGCCAGGGCAAAGGTAAAGGTGGCGAAGATCATCCGTATCGCCAGGGGATAGGGGGCGTCCTTCAAAATCCGTTCAAAGATCCCCAGGTCCACCCCCCGGCCCGCCAGGAATTCATGGGGACTCCCCAGCCGCCGCTCCCCGTAAACATAAATAAGAGAAAACACGAAGGACTCGGCATTCCCGGCGTAATAGCGCATAATAGCCCCGATCAGGATAACAAGGGTCTCCCTGGCATCCACCGCGGCGAGGGCCCGCCGGTACTCGTCCTTTATCTTGGCGGTATAGTCATCGACAAACCATTCGTGCATGGCCTCCAGGAGGGCCTGTTTGGAGCAGAAGTGCCGGTAGAGGGCGGCCTTGCTGACCCCCAGTTCCCCGGCCACGTCGCTCAGGCTGGTGGTCCGGTAAAAGTTCCTGCCCCAGACCTTAAACGCCGCGTGAATAATGTCCGTCCTGGTCATGGCCCCGCACCCCGATGTCTTGGTGATTCCCCGCCCGCCGTATGTTACCGACCGGTCGGTAACATGAAGATAACAAACGGAGAAAAAAAAGGCAACACCGGGGGAACCATCTATGCTCAGTTGAGAACACGCCGCCTATCGACTGCGGGTTGGGCGCATTTTTTGCGGCTCCGCCGCAAAAAACCGGGCTATCAAGGCAACCTTCGGTTGCCAGGGCTCCGCTATCGCTCCGGCCCCGCCTGCGGCGTGGCTGCTCCGCATCCCTGCGGATGTTCGCCTATTTACAGAGCCGCGGCACCCGGAGGCTGCAGCCCGGCTTCCCTGCCGGGCCGGGCAAGGGAGGAAACACCGGACACCGGGGGAAAAACCGGGATCGGCAGCGGAGGCTGGGGGAAACCGTTCCCCCCAGCCCTTCCACGTGGGACCCGGAGGGGCCCGTTTAGGGAACGCGCAAGGGATAGGAGCGGAACAAAAACCCGCAGGGTTTTTGTTAGAGCGGATAGCCCGGTCCGCCCGCCCGGAGGGCGGGCGGATGCGCCCAGGAACAACATCTTCCCCATAAAGGGGCGTGCTAGGTGCTTTGCAGCTCCGCCGCCGCCTTCTTGATTGCGTCGATTTCGTCATAGGGCCGGGGGCCGTCGGCGTAGATGATTGAGTTTTCGTGCCCCTTCCCCAGGAACAGGACCAGATCGCCGGGAGACGCCAGGGAGAGGGCCTTGCGGATGGCGGCGGGACGGTCGGCGATGAGAAAGAGGTCCCTGCCCCGCCGCAGTTTGATGTTGCCTTCCATGCAGCCCGCGGCGATTTCCTCCAGGATGGAGAGGGGATCTTCGCCCCGGGGGTCTTCGTCGCAGAGGATGAGGATGTCCGCGTAGCTGGCGGCGATTTCTCCCTGCATGTAGCGTTTCTGGATGTCCCGCTCCCCGGCGGACCCGAAGATTGCGATGAGCCGCCGCTCTTTTCTTTTTTTTCCGGCGGCGCCGGGGCCTTGTTCCCGGTCCAGGCGGTCCCGCAGGGGGGGGAAGACGGCCCGGAAGGAGGAGGGGGTGTGGGCGTAGTCCACGAGAATTTCCAGGCCCAGGGAGTTGGGGACGCTGGTCATCCGGCCGAGGAGGGGTTTAAGCCGGGCCGCCAGGGGGGCCGTTTCCCGCAGGGGGATGTCGAGGAGTTCCGACACTACCAGGAGGGAGGCGAAGACGTTCCCCGCGTTAAAGGTTCCGGGCAGTTGGTCCCGGATGTCTATGATTTCTCCGGTCTGCCGGATCACGGCGTTGTACCAGTTTCCCCCGGCGCCGGGGACCATGCTGCCCAGGCTGAGATCCGCCGCGAGGCCCCGGACGCTGTATGTCAGCATCTTCGCCGCGCCGACGGCGGAAAAGACGGCGGCGCTGGGATCGTCGGCGTTCACTACCCCGACGCTGGAAAGGAGTTCCCGCTGTTTCAGGGCCCGGAACAGGTTCAGTTTATCGTCCCGGTATTGCTCCCAGGTGCCGTGGAATTCCAGGTGTTCGTGGGTAACGTTGGTCATAACCGCGGCGGAGAATTTTATGTCCCGCAGGCGGCCCGTTTTTTGGGAAAGGCCGTGGGAGCTCGCCTCCAGCACCGCGTATTCCGCGCCGTTTTCCGCCATTTCCCAAAGCAGCCGCTGCACTTCCGGGGCCTCCGGGGTGGTTTGGTGTTCCGGGTTGGGGAGCGCCTCGCCCCCGTTGCTGGAAAGGACGGTGGAAAAAAAACCGGCCCGCTTCCCCATAAGCCGGAGGAGCTGCCAGATAAGGTAGACCGTGGTGCTTTTCCCTTCCGTGCCGGTTACCCCGATGCAGACCATCCGCTGGGCGGGGTGGCCGTAAAAGGAAGCGGCGATGGGGGACATGGCGGTGCGGGCGTTCTTTACCCGCAGATAGACCGCCCGCGGATCCCGGACCGGCAGGTCGCCTTCGTGGACGATGACCAGGGCCCCCCGCCGCAGGGCCTCGTCGATGTAGCGGCGTCCGTCGGTGTGGATCCCCTTGAGGGCGAAAAAAAGATTGCCGGGCTGCACCTTGCGGGAGTCCAGGGCCAGGCCGGTAACCAGAGGATCCCGCTGGCCGGGCCCCTCGACGCAACCGGCGGCCTGGGCGGTGCGGGGGCTGAAAAAGGCGGAAAGCTGAGACACCATTGTTTATTTTACATTTTTCCCTTATGGGGGTAAAGGCGCGGGAACAGCGATGCTCCGTTTGGAATATGCCGCATATCATGTGCGGGTTGGGCGTGTTTTTCGCGGCTGTCCGTCTGCGGCGGCCCCTCTGCGGCGGGGCGTAAAAAACCGGGCCCAACATGCATCCCTTTATGGCATAATGGATGTGTTCAATAACTGTGCATCCGCCTGTCCTGGACGATGGGCTGCCATATCAGGGCGGGCGGATCCCGATCAAGGCGGATGAGGAGGTTTCTATGAGGTTTGGCGGAACCGTGTTGGGCCCTTACGCGGGGGCGGAGGCTTTTACGGCCATGGCCGGGGCATGTGGTTTCCGGGCGGTAACTTTTCCCCTGGACTACAAGGCGCCAGCGGCTGAGATTGACAAACTTACCCAGGCTTTAAAGGGGGCGGATATATTGGTCGCCGAGGTGGGGGCCTGGCATACCAATCCCCTTTCCCCGGAGGGGCAGGAAAAAAAGAGGGCCCTGGAACATATCAAGAGGCAGCTTGAGCTGGCGGAGTATATCGGGGCGCTATGCTGCGTCAATGTGGCGGGGGTTCATGGATCCCAATGGGACGGCCACGCGGCGGACGCCTTTAGTCCGGCGGTGTTTAACGAGGTGGTGGAAACGGTGCGGGAAATTATTGACGGGGTGAATCCGAAAAGGACCGGCTATGCCCTGGAGACCATGCCCTGGATGATTCCCCACAGCCCCGATTCCTACGCGGAGCTTATCAGGGCGGTTGACCGTCCCGCCTTTGTGGGGCATCTGGATGTGGTGAACCTGATCAACAGCCCGGAACGGTACTACGCCAACGCCGCGATAACTCAGCAGTGCTTTGACAAGTTCGGTTTTTCCATCCGTTCCATCCACGTGAAGGATATTATTCTGGGGAACCGCCTGACGGTCCACCTGGATGAATGTCCGGTGGGGAAAGGGGGTTACGATATCGGCTGCCTTCTGAAAAACGCGGCGGCCCTGCCCCCGGATACTCCCCTCCTGGTGGAACACCTCGATAACCAGGAGGACTACAAAAACTCCATCGCCTATTTGAATAAACTGGCGGCGGATCTGGGGCTACTGCCCTGATTGAGTCCGGGCAGGCCCCCGCCTCCGGCGGGGGCCTGCCCCGCGAACCCCAGGCCGGCACGGAGGCCGGCTGTGTCCATTTCAGGAGTTGCTGCGCGAAGTGCAGCAACTCCGAAAGGCGAACATCCGCAGGGATGCGGATGTTCGCCCGCGCAAGGGTTAGGAGGGGTGCGGAGCAGACCCGGCGCGGAGCGGCGGGGCCGGAGCAAAGTCGGAGCCCTGGCAACCAGAGGTTGCCTTGATAGCCCGGTTTTTTGCGGCTGCGCCGCAAAAAATGCGCCCAACAGAAGAGCGATACGCGGAGACGGCTGCACTGAGCATTGCGGGGCTTCCCTTAATCCGCGGCTCCGGGCAAATCCATCCAAAAAAGCACGCCCCCGCCGTGGTTTTGCAGGGTGAAGGGGACGCCCATTCCGTCCAGGGCGCGCTTTACGATGGCAAGCCCCAGGCCGCTCCGCCCCGCGTCCCGGTTCCGGGCAGGGTCCCGGCGGTAGAAGGGTTCAAAAAGGTGGGCCAGGGCTTCTTCCTCGATATGGGCTTTCGGGTTGAATATGTTGAGGCGTATGTTTCCCGGCGCGGCCTGGTTCGGCGCGGTCCAGAG
>JAIRSD010000034.1 GCA_031255615.1 Treponema sp.
CTGCGGCAGCGGAAAAAGGAAATCATCGAAAACGAAGCGGCGGGCCTTTTGGAGTTCATGGATACGGTCCACGATCTGTCCTACGTCTCGGGCCACGACTTTGTGAAGAAACGCTTCAAGAGCGCCGCCCGGGCCATTAAACTGGGCCGCCTGGACGTGCTGCCCATGGGCTACCTCCTGTCCGGCCCCGTGGGCACGGGGAAAAGTTTCATGGTCGGCGCCTTTGCCGGGGAAATCGGCATCCCCATGGTAAAGTTCCGCAACTTCCGCTCCAAATGGCAGGGGGACACGGAGTCCAACCTGGAAAAGGTCCTGAACATCCTGAAAGCCATGGCCCCCGTGGCGGTCATGATCGACGAGGCCGACGCCTTCCTGGGGGACCGGGACCAGGAGGGGGACTCCGGCACCAGCAACCGGGTCTTCGCCCAGATCGCCAGCTTCATGGGGAACACCGAATACCGGGGCAAGATCATCTGGTTCCTCATCACCTGTCGGCCCGATCTCATCCCCATCGACCTGAAACGCCAGGGCCGGGCGGAGGAACACCTGGCCCTGTTTTACCCGGAAAGCGACCGGGAGCGGGAGGCCCTGTTCGACACCCTGGTGCGGAAACTGGACCTTTCCATCCGCAAGTTTCCCATCACGGAGCTGTTCAAGAAGTTCCAGCACGAGTTTTCCGGCGCCGACCTGGAGGCCGTCCTTATCCGGGCCAAACTCCGGGCCGCCATGGAGGATCGCAGCTTTATCAGCCGGGAAGACATGGAGGAGGTCATGGGGGACTTTATCCCCGCCGCCTACCCCCACGAGATCGAGCTCCAAAACCTGGTCGCCGTCCTGGAATGTACCAGCAAGGAGATGATCCCCCGGCGCTTCCGCAACCTGGAGCGGACCAAACTGGTCAACACCATCCTGGAGCTAAAAACCCTCCTGGGGGAGCGCGGTTAGCGCACGGTCCGGGATCCGGCGAATCGGCGTTCCGCTTTACGAATTCCGGCCATGTATCGCGTTTTTTAGGGCGCATCCCCGCCTGCGGCGGGGACCGGGCTATCCGCTCCAACAAAAACCCTGCGGGTTTTTATTCCGCTTCTATCCCTTGCGCGGGCGGGAAAGGGCGTCCCTGCCCTTTCCCGCCTTCGAAGGCGCCGCGTCTCCGGCGCACCAGGCTCCTTCCCCGGAAACCGCCGGCCTCCCTGCCGCCGGCAGTTTGCCGCCGGCCTCCCTGCCTTGGCCGAAGTCTGCGGGCGCGGGGTCGGAAGCCCCGCAACAGGGAGGCCGAACCGAAAGGGGCCGTCAAAGGCGATGCGTTGAAAGCGCAGGAAGGGCGGCGAACGGAAGAAATTTACCACAAAGGCGAAGAAGGCGCACGAAGACTGGGGATTGAAGGCGCTTTTTCATTCCTTCGTGTTCCTGGCGAGCCGCAGCTCGCCTTTGTGCGCCTTGGTGGTTAACATTCTTATTCCCGGTCGTTTCGCTTATCCGGTGATTGAGTATACAAGGTGTGAGTAAGCCGCTTAGCCTAAAAGACCGGATATGCAGACGGAAGAAATTTACCACAAAGGCGGAGATTGAAGGCGCCTTTTCATTCCTTCGTGTTCCTGGCGAGCCGTAGTTCGCCTTTGTGCGCCTTCGTGGTTAACATTCTTATTCCCGGTCGTTTCGCTTATCCGGTGGTTTAGTGTAAGCAAGGCGCCACATTCCTTTGCGTTCCTTCGTGGTTAAAATCCCCGTTCCCGGTGGTTTAGCGCAATGAAGGTGTGCGGAGTCCGCCGAACCGGAAACCGCCGCCGCGCAACGGATCTTGCGGCGGGGAAGCCCATTCGTTATAGTAGCTTTGTATGAGCAAGGCCAAGAATTTTCAGGTAAACCAGAAGGTGGTGTATCCCAGCCAGGGCGTCGGGGTCATCACCGCCATCGAAGAAAAGGAATTTAAAAACGAGAACATTCCCTATTATGTGATTTACCTGGAAGTGTCGGATATGACGATCATGGTGCCGGTGGACAAGGCGGCGGGGCTGGGGATCCGGGCCATCGTTCCTTCCAAGGAGGCCCAGCGGGCGCTGGAACTTATCGGCGAGGATTTTGAGCCGATTACCTCGGACTGGAAGGAACGGTATAACAAGAACCTGGATCTGCTGAAAAAGGGGAGCGTTACCGATATTGCCACGATTGTCAGGACCCTTTACCACCGCAGCAAAGTAAAGGAGCTGCCCATTCTGGAGCGGAAGCTCTATGACTCGGCCCTGAAACTTCTGGAGGACGAGGTTTCCTATTCCCTCAAGAAGCCCCGGGAAGAGGTGGAAAACATGATTTTTACCCGTCTGGAGTCCCGGTAGTGCGCCGGATTCCCCCGGACGGCCGAAGACCCTAGGTCCGTGGACGCATCCTTTGCGGCGGTTATCGCCGCCTCGGGTTCGTCTTCCCGGATGGGCCTGTCCGGCCGCGCCGGGCCGTCCAAAAAGGAGTACCTTCCCTTGGGACCGGCCTATGTTGACCGGGCGGGGAAGCCCCTGACCGTGCTGGGGGCCGCCGTTTCCGCCTTCGCGGACATAGGGGAGGTCGCCGTCATCGTCGTCGCCGTTCCCCCCGGCGGGGAGGCGGAGGCCCGGGCCGCCCTGCCGGTATATCTGTCCCCCCCCCCCGTCGGCAATTCCCCGCCGGGGCCCAAACTTCTCTTCGCGTCCGGCGGTTCCAGCCGGCGGATTTCGGTGCACCGCGCCTTGTCTCTGCTCGAATCCTACGGGCCTTCCTGGGTGCTTATCCACGACGGCGCCCGGCCCTGGGTAAGCGGGGCCCTTATCCGGCGGGTCATGGCGGGGACCCGGACATACGCCGCCGCCGTGCCCCTGCTTCCCCTGGCGGAAACTCCCAAGGAAATCGACGGTCAAGGCTTTATCCGGCGGCACCTGCGCCGTTCCGGCCTGGGCTCCGCCCAAACGCCCCAGGGCTTTGCCTTTCCCGGTATCCTCCGGGCCCATGAACGGGGGGCGGAACGGGAATCGGCGGAGTCCTACGAATACACCGACGACGCGGAGCTTTGGGGGGAATTCTGCGGCCCCGTGGCCGTGGTGCCGGGGGAGCGGGAAAACCGGAAGATCACCTATCCCGAGGATCTGTGCCTCCGGGAGTCCCGCCGGTGACGCGGATCGGTCTGGGCCGGGATTTGCACCGCCTGGTCTTGGGACGGCCCTTCCTCCTGGGGGGGCTGCGCCTCGAATCGGAGCGGGGGGAGCTGGGCCATTCCGACGGGGACGTGCTGGCCCACGCGGTAACCGACGCCCTCTTGGGGGCCGCCGGCCTGGGGGACATCGGCGCCCTGTTCCCCCCTTCGGACCCCCAATGGCGGGACGCCGATTCCCTGGAACTCCTGAAAAAAGCCTGGGCCCTGGTAAAGGGGCAGGGCTGGGATCTGGTCAACTTGGACTGCGTGGTATGCTGCGAAGAACCCCGGCTGCTCCCCCGCCGGGAGGAGATCCGCGCTTCCCTGGCCGGGGCCCTGGGGGTCCCGCCGGCCCGGGTCTTCGTCAAGGGGAAGACCGCCGAGGGCCTGGGGCCTGTGGGGGAAGGCCGGGCCGTGGAGGCCCTGGCGATCTGCCTGTTGGAAGGGGAGGGGATCCCCGATCCGGGGGAAAAATGATAAAAACAAACGGAGATTCGATCCCCTGGGGCCGAATCGTCGCGGCCCTGGAAACATGGCGCGGGGGCCTGGACGATCCCTCGGTCAGCACCGTGGCGGAGCGGTACAGCCGGGATCCCTGGGCGGTGCTGGTTTCTACCATCCTGAGCCTGCGTACCAAGGACGAGGTAACCCTGGCCGCCTCGGCGCGGCTTTTGAAGGAGGCCCCCGGTCCCGCGGAACTCTCCGCCCTGGACGAGGAGGTCCTGGCCCGGCTTGCCTATCCGGCGGGTTTTTACCGCACCAAGGCGGCGAATCTCAAAAAGATTGCCCGGATTCTCCTGGAACAATACGGCGGCGGGGTCCCGGCGGACATGGAGGCCCTCCTCGCCCTGCCGGGGGTGGGGCGCAAAACCGCCAACCTGGTGCTTATAGAAGCCTTTGATCTGCCGGGGATCTGCGTGGATGTCCATGTGCACCGGATCTGCAACCGGGCCGGCTGGATAGAAACCAAGAATCCCGAGGAGACGGAGGCGGCCCTGCGGACCTGTCTCCCCCCGCGGTATTGGAAGGGCATCAACGCCCTTTTGGTGCTTTACGGCCAGCAGACCTGCCGCCCCCTGAGCCCCCATTGCTCCCGCTGCGTCATCTCCCGCTATTGCCTGCGGCGGGGGGTGGAGAAAAGCCGCTGAGGGGGAGGCCCGCGTTTAAGGCAGCATGACCACGTCCGGCAGGGGCTGGTAGCTTTTGAAGGCGAGGTACTTGAAAGGGTGGATGTCCAGGACGTTGGGGTACCAACCGTCAACCTCGCCGGTATCCACGATGTTCAAAGCCGGGCTGTAGGAAATGGGGATAATCGTACCCCGATTCAGGAGAAGTTTCTCCGCCTCCGCCAGGGTGGCGAGGCGTTCCTTCCCCTCCTGAATCATGGACCTCTCTATCAGGGCCTCGTAATCCGCGTCGTTCAGCCGGGCGTCGTTCAGGTTGGAATCCCGCCGCCAGATTTGCAGGAAGGCGTAGGGATCGGCAAAGTCCCCAATCCAGGTAGAAGAAGCCACCCCGTATCCGCTTTCCTTTAGGGAATCCAGGTAGCGGCGGTAGGGCACCTCTTCAATCCGTACCGGCACCCCCAGTTTTTCCCTCCAGGCCCGGGCCATGAGTTCCCCCATCCGGGCGGAGTCCGGAGAGGGACTCCGGCGCAGCACCAGCTCCGGCAGCCCCCGCCCCCCGGCATAACCCGCCTCCTCCAGCAGACGGAGCGCCTCGTCAACGTCGGTGCGATCCAGCCCCTCAATTTCAGGGTACCCCATGATGGGGTAGATAAGGGTCTTGGCGGGAAGAAAGTAGCCTTCCCGCATGGTTTCCCAGGGCAGCGCCAGAATAAGGGCCTGTCGTACCCGGTAGTCCGACCAGGGCTTTTCGGCGGAACGGATAAAATAATAGTGGGTGGCAAACATGGGATTCACGACGATACCGGAACGATCCGTCAGGGTGTCCAGGTTCACGTTTCCGGCGATCCACAGGGCCCGGCCGGAATTCCAAAGGCCGGAAGCCTCATCGTCGTCTTCGGCATACAGGACGACGATCCGGTTCAGGCTTACCCGCAGGGAATCCCAGTAGTGGTTATTCTTTGCCAGAACCAGCCTGGTAAAATTACCTTCGGCGGAATCCTGTTCCGCAATGTAGAAGGGGCCGTTGGATATCGGGGGAACGGCGGACCAGTCTTCCTTTCTCAGCATGGAAGGATGCACCGGGCTAAAGGAATGGTGGCAGAGCATGAGGGGGAAGAAGGAGGCCGGCGAACTCAGCCGGACCACCAGGGTTTTATCCCCCTCCGCCTCTATGCCCACGGCGGCCGGATCCTTCGTCTTTCCGGTACGGTATTCCCAGGCTCCCTGGATCACGTCGAAAAGACTCGAATAGGGAGATTCCCTGGCGGGATCCAAAAGGGAAATCCACGCCGCCCGAAAATCCTCCGCCCGCAGGCTGTCCCCGTTCCAGTAGGCCGCATCGTTCCGAATCGTAAAGGTCCATACCTTCTTGTCCTCCGAGACTTCCCAGCGTTCCGCCGCGCCGGGCACCGGTTCCATAGTAAAGGGGTGGTAGGAAAAAAGCCCCTCGTAGAGGGCGGTGAAAAGCTGGGATTCGCTGGCAATGTAGGACTTCCGGGGATCCAGTTCCACGCTTCCCCTGCTGAAAGCGATGGTAATTTCGTCCCGCCGTGGGGCCCGGGGCCGGGTTTCCGCGATGCCGGGGCCCGGAAGAACCGGCCCCGCATCTTCCGGGGCGGAGGGCGCCGAAAAGACGGGGGGCTCCGAAGGGGCGGGGCCCTCCCCGGAATCCCCGCCGGGTGGAGAACTCTGACAGGATCCGAAACACAACACAGGAATCAGCAACGCAAGGGGACCCCAAATTTTTCGATGCATATTATACTCCCGGAGCAATGCCAAGTCTTCTCATTTGCTCCTCCTCCTCTTTCTGGGCGCTGTACTCGTGGCGGATCTGGTTGGCCCGGACAATAGCGTTCTTCATGGCTGCCAGCTCCGGTTTGATGCCCCGCACCTTGTCCCGTTCTCCGTCCAGGGCCGAAGTTTTAAAAAAATCGTCCATGGCGAAAAGAATTTTATGGGTGTTCTGCATGTCCCGAATAAACCGGTCCAGGATCTGGGTCAGTTGATCCTCCCCCATGGCTGCCAGCTTTTGCGCCGCGGAACCCCGGCTGGTATAACTTCCCAACACCTTGATTCGTTTGTCCATGTCGGCGCGGAAAATAGTGTAGTTTATTTTGTTCCGGACCTGGGTTCCCCGGACGGGGTCCGTATATTTGATTTCAAAAACAACCGGGTCCGGATCCTTGCCCATAACTTGCTGTATCAACTGCCGGATCTTCTGCACCAGGGTTTTTTTCCTGTTGGCGATCATCCGCTCGTTCTCGTCGAGCTTGGGGATGATTTCCTGCAAGGTGTTACTGGTGTTTCCGATAACCTGCAAACCTTCTATCAGGATCTGCTTAAAAGAGATCTCCTGCTTTCCCAGCTTTGGTTTGGATTCCTCTACCTGCAGACTCTTTAACACCCCTTCCCGCAGCACCGGACCCTCATCGGAATAATCTTCTTTGATAACTTCATCCACCAGATCGGGATAAAAGGGCCTGCCCGGCATGGCGGAGGCAAATTTCCGTTTAACATTCCCCTGGGTAACTTCCCCGGGCTTCATGCCGCCCGTAAGGGCGGTCCGCAGTTCGGATTTATAGGACTCCCGGTGGTAGTCGCTGAGCATTTTCAGGTAGTTGAGGATGGCCCCGGTAGCCCTGGAGATTTTATTTATCGATTCGTTAAAAAGGCTGAGGCTCAGGGGATCCAGGCCGTTTTTGGCGGACATGGTTAATTCCATCGCCGCCTTGGTGAGCGGCATGGGGGAATCCAGCGAAAGATGCCGCCAATCAATAAACTTAACGAGGCCCATGATCCGCTTGATCCGGTCCAGATTGAGGAATTCCACATTGAACTGGTAAAAATTGACCAGAAAGTCCAACTGGTTATCGTAGTTTGCCAGGCGGATGCTCAACTGCTCCACCCGTTCCGCCTCGGTGAAACTCGATATGTCGGGCACCTCAAGTTCGCTAATTCTGGATTCCTGTTTGTAGGGGTCCTCATGGATAAGACCCTTTTTAAGAAAAATATTGTACATCGCGGCATAGGAAGCCTGAAAGGTCCGAAGCTCGTCTTTAAATTTGCCCATCTCGGACTTTTCGATCCATTCCGCCCGGGCATGCAGGGCCTGCGAAAGTAAATTCGGATAATTATCGTTCTCTGCCATCTTTAAAAAGTATGCACCAATCGGGGCGGTTTAGCAATGTACCGGCATAATTCGCGGCAATTCCCGGTTTAGCCGCATATCCTCCGCATATCGAATGAATGCGGACGCATCCCCGGCCCTGCACCGGACTGTCAAGGCAGCCGGGGCCGCCGGTACCCCGCCGCGGCCCCGGCGCTCCGCACCCCTCTATGCCTTTAGAAACGGAGCCCCCTGAAAAACCAATTCAAAAAAGCAGAAAAAAGCCCGAAAAACCAAGCAAAAACCCCGTTTCGCGCCCTATTAAGGGTATGAAAAACGCTTATATGATTCCAAATTTCCCCCGGGGTCCCGCCGGTCCCGGGAAAAGACTTGGGAAAAGATTGGAAAAAACCGGTCCGGGGCCCGCCTCTTTTCCCGGAGCAAAAACCGGTTCCCCCGGGACCGCGTTTCCGCGGCAAGCCCTTCTCTATCTCATCTTCCTCTGCGCCCCCCTCTGGTCCTGCGTCATGCCGGAGGAGGAAGGAGTTTTTCAGTTGGAGTTCCCCCCCCTGCCCGCCGCCTGGACGGAACTGCTGGGGGAACCCCGGTGGCTTGTTCAGTATTACGGGGAGGAGGGCCGGGAGTCCTACCTGGAAGGAGAGGAAATCCCTTCCCTTCCCCCCTTCGCGGTGGGGCCGGTCCTCGCCTGGCCCTATTGGCCCCTCTACCGCTTGGAACCCGGCGATTTTCGACCCGCCGGGGGAATCCTCCCCTACGACGGCCGGCCGGCGGCGGAGGATTCCGGCCCCCGGCGGCTGAGTTTAAGCTGGCAGGGCGGGGTAGACGCCTGGTTCTATCAGGCCCTGTCCCTGGCGGAGCGCGGCGAAAAGGATTCGAAGGCCCCCGGAGGGGGAAGGAATTTCAACTGGCCCAATTTCCGGGCCCTCTTTTCCGATCCCGCGGTTCCCCAGGAGATTCGGGATGATCCCTGGCGGGCCGACTGGGAAGATATTGCCGCAAGGACCGCCCGCTCCGGATTCCGCAAACAGTGGCTAAAGACGGCGGAAGATTCGTTCCTCACCGTTCCTGTGCATCCGGGACCCTGGATATCCAATTCCCCCTTCAGCCCGGCCCTTGAGTTCGGCGCCGAACCCTGCGTTTTCCCGGTAAGCCCCGGTTCCGCCGTTCATATCTGGTATTCGGCCCAGGGAATACTTCACTGCTCGGAAGAAAACTGGATGCTCATTCCCTGGGAGTAGTAATCCTGCGGTTCCGCGATGCCGCGAATATATTTTATCGCGCCGCGGTAATACTGCCTTTAGGAACACAGGACAGCCGAATGTCGATTTTCTTTTCGACAGTTTTTTTGTTGGGCGCATTCCCGCCTGCGGCGGGAACCGGGCTATCCGCTCCAATTCCTCAGCCCCCCGCAGCAACGCTGCGGGGGGCCTCCGGTATTTCCGCTTCTATCCCTTGCGCGGATCCCATATACGGAGTTTGGGGCCCCGCCCCAAACTCCGCAAGCCGCGGCGCGCCGCGGCCCCGTTTCCGCGCCGCTTTTGCGGCTCCGGGTTTTTGCGGAGCAAAAATCCATGCCCCCCCGTATGGAACGAATCCTATCGATAACGCAACAACGCATACACGATGCCGCTTGACGGTGTTCAACATTACATTCGGAACCGCCCCCGCTCCGTGGTCTTTCAGGGGCCTCATGGGGTACAATCGGCCCATGCGTTTTTGTCGTGCCCTGTTGCGGCTGCCCCCGCTGTTTTTTCTTTTGTTTTTTCTTTTTGCCTGCGTAAAGGAGAAGACGGCGGAGGAGCATGTTCCGGCGCCGGAGGCGGAAACCGCCGTCCCCGAGCCAGAGGCCGGGGCCTTTCCCTTTTTCTCTCCCGAAACCATGATAGCGGTGCTGCGGCCCGGACAGAACCCCCTGTGGTTTGACATATCCGGCGGATCGCCGGAAGATGAGGGAGGCCGGACCCTGGCCGGGGGGATCAGGATCGTCGATTCTCCAGCCGAGGCCGCGCTGGCTCCCTTTACCCCCTGGCCCCTGGCCCGGCACGCCGCCGCCGCCCTGGTTTGGGAAGATGCCCTGTACCTGGCTTTGAACCGGGACAGCATGCTGGTCTTCCTCCCCCTGGAGGGGGGGGATCTGGGGCTTTACCGTTTGACCGGCGGCCCCTACTGGGAATCCTTCACCCTGGGGACCCTGTTTTTATACAACGACAGGCCCTCCCTGTTTTTTTACCGGGATCATAACTTTGCCGACCCCGCCGATTCCCCCCCCGATCCGCCGGTTCTTACCCTGATTCCCGGGGCCGGGGATCCGGGCGCGGCCCCCTTCGCCCGGCTGGAACCCCTGGAACTTCCCGCCCCGGCCGAAATTTCCCCCGCCGAAGGCTGGGAGGCCGACATACTGCGGCCCGGTGCGGACGGCTTTTGGTATTACCGGCTGACCAGGCCGAGAAACGACGGCTGGGAATCCCGCTACTTCCGCGCCCCCGATCTGTCCCTGGGGGGAGAGGAAGTCCATCCGGGGCTTTACCGCAATTCCCAGCGGGAAGATCCGGCGCCGGAAATATCCGCCCTGCCCCCCCTGCCGGAAGATTTTGTCTATACCCGGGTCGTCCGTCTGGGGGATTTAAGCATTGCCGCCTGGGAGGAACAGCAGGATTACAGCATCGGGGCCGCCGGTTTTATGGTCCTCCGGGGAAAGGCGGAAGCCCCCGGTTCTCCCTAACCTTGCTTACACTACATCACTGGATAAGCGAAGGAACCGGGAAGAAGAATGTTAACCACGAAGGGGCACCAAGGCGGGCTGCGGCTCGCCAGGTACACGAAGGGATGAAGAAAGGCCTTCAATCCCCGGTCTTCGTGCGCCTTCCTCGCCTTTGTGGCAAATTTCTTCCGGCTGTATATCCTGTCTTTTAGGCCAGGCAGCCTCCTAGTACCTTGCTTAGGCTAAATCACCGGATAAGCGAAAGAACCGGAAATAAGAATATTAACCACGAAGGGGCACCAAGGCGAGCTGCGGCTCGCCAGGAACACGAAGGGATGAAGAAAGGCCTTCAATCCCTGCTTTTGTGCGCCTTCCTCGCCTTTGTGGTAAATTTCTTCCGGCTGCATATCCGGTCTTTTAGGTTAAGCAGCCTGCTGGATTTGTTCAATAATTCGGTTGGTTATTGAACAAGTTTTGCGAAAAACGTAGATTCCCGAGGAAATCTACGTTTTTCTTTGTTCTAAGCGCTTGTTGTTTAGAGACTGAAGTTTCTGAACAACAAGCGAAATAAAAATTCTGGAGGGTAGTAAGTTGCTTAATCAACGGGACGCGATGAAAAAAGAGACAAGGGAAAGGATGCGGGACGGCGAAGGATCCGTGCATT
>JAIRSD010000091.1 GCA_031255615.1 Treponema sp.
GAAAAACATATCTTTATGAACGCCAGCCGCGAGGTAAGTTTTTTTATGTCGTCTATGAAAAACCAGGTGGTTACCATGGGGACGCTGGGATACGCTATCGAAAATTATTTCGACGAGTACTGTAAATAAGCGCCCGCACGGGCTTACTCGCAAATGCTCAGCATCTGCAAAGCCGTCAGCTCGTCGGTAAAAAGGTCGGTTATCAGCTCCCCCCTTAGGGCGGCGAGGATGGCCTTGGATTTTTGGCGACCGCAGGCAACGGCGATCCGGCGGGGAATCTGCAAAAAAGAGGATGTGTCTATCCCCACCACCCGCTGGTTAATCGGGATGTCCATAAATTTTCCCTGTTTGTCGTAATGGTAGCCGCACAGATGCCCGCAGGAGCCTTCGTTGTAGATCTGCCGGGCCTGGGAAGATGACAGAAAGCCGGCGTGGACCGTGGAGCTGTCCTCGGGCTGGTCCGAGCTTAGGCCGATCAGGGCAAGGTCCAGATTTTTGGTTTTTTCCACGGTTTCGCGTATGCCCGGCTCGGAAAGGAGGAGCTGCTTTAATTGGACGGTTTTAACCAAGAGCGGCGAGAGGAAGGGGAAGCTGCGTCCGTTGAGTTTGTCCGCGAGGATCCGGGCGAGCTCGGACCCGTCGTAAAAAAGGGCCGAAGCCCCAAGCCCGCCCATGAGCGGCACCACCTCGCCATCCACGATGTCCGATTTGGGGACCTGGCGGATGGTGTGGTAGAGGGCCGTTCCCCAGGATATGCCGATGCGTATCCGGTCCACGAGCAGGGTCGAAATAAAACGCGCGGCATGGAGGCAGGTCTGGTACAGGGTCAGGGGATAATCCGTCTCATTGGGGACAACGCAGATGGTATTGAGTTTGTAGAGCCCCATTAAGCGCTGGCTTACCGGGGAAGAGAAGGGGGAATTGTCGTTGATCCGTATCTCCACGATGCCCTTTTCCCGGCATTCCTTGAGGATATTCGCGATTGTAGGGCGGGAAAGATTGTACTTCTTGGCGATTTCCGACTGAGACATGGAATCCATGTAGTAGTTCCTGGCCACCGCAGCCAAAAAATCAAAAGATTTATTCATTCGGCCCTCTTTTTCGGGGGGAGATGCAGGCAGCGGCCCAGGCAGTCGGCCGCAGCTTCCATGAGGGCCTCGGAAACCGTCGGGTGCCCGTGGATGATGTCCGCCAGTTCGTGGACGGTAACTTCCATGGACATAAGGGCTGCGGCCTCGTTGATAATCTCCGCCGCGCCGGGCCCGACAATGTGCACCCCCAAAATGGCGCCGTGTTTCCTGTCCGCCAGAACCTTGACAAAGCCATCGGCCTCTCCGGCGGCGAGGGCCTTGCCGTTGGCCGCCAGGGGGAATTTGCCTACGGACACGGGGCCTTCCCTTTCGGCCTCTTCCTGGGTAAGCCCCACGGCGGCGGCTTCCGGGAAGCTGTACACCACGGACGGCACAAAGCGCAGGTCCGCCTTCTTCATGCCCTGCCGGTCCGCTGCTACGGCGTTCGCCGCCGCGGTTTCCGCCATTTTAAACGCGGCGTGAGCCAGCATCTTCCTCCCGTTTATATCCCCGGGGGCAAAAATTCCCGGAACAGAAGTTTCCATATAATCGTCCGCAAGGACCTTGCCCTTTTCCGTCCTGACCGCCACATCGCCCAGGCAGGAAATATCCCCGGTGCGGCCTATGGAAACGAGGGCCTTGTCGGCCTGCAGCACCTTCCCGCCAGTAAGGGCCAGGTCCAAAGCGCCGCCGTTTTTCTCGATTCCGGCAAGGCCGGCCCCGGTGAGGATCTCCGCGCCCCGGGATTGCAGGATCCGGTGAATCAGCGCCGCCGTCTCGGCGTCCATAAAGGGCAGTATCCGGGGAAGCGCCTCGATAATGCTGACCTTGCTGCCGAAGGACTGGAAGATCATCGCCATTTCCACGCCGATAACCCCGCCGCCGATGACGGCCAGGCGGGGGGGCACTTCTTCCAGGTCGAGGATATCCGTGCTGGTCAGAACCCCCGGAAGCTCAATCCCCGGTATCGGAAGTTTCGCCGCCCGGGAACCCCCGGCAAGGATCAGCTTTTTGGCGGCGGCCTCCCCCTGGCCGGCGACGGCGACCCGGCCGGGGGCAAGGAGGCGGCCTTCGCCCCGGAGCAGTTCCACCCCGTTGGACGCGAGGAGGGAGGCTACCCCGGAAGTCAGCCTTTTAACGACGCGGTTTTTTTCCTTTATTACCGTAGGCATATCCACGGAAACACGGGGATCGCTTATGGCAATCCCCCGCCCGGCCGCCCCGGAGATCTCGTGGATCAGCTCGGCAGTTTTCAGCAGGGCCTTGGTGGGAATGCAGCCCCTGTTCAAACAGGTCCCCCCCAGCTCGTCCTTTTCAACCAATGCCGTCCTGGCGCCCAGGCGGGCGGCCTTGATGGCCGCCACATAGCCGGCGGGCCCCCCGCCGATAACAAGCACGTCGTATTCTTTCACGGTTATTTCCTTTCCGGTACAGGAATATCTGCCGCAATTCTACGGCAAAAGCCGGCAAACTGCTAGTAGCATACGGTACGCCGGCGGTTTTACCTTACCGCGTGCATTTTTGGCGAAGCCCGCGCAAGGGATAGAAGCGGAAATCCTTTTGGCGCAGCCAAAAGATTGGAGCGTATAGCCCGGTCCGTCCGCAAAGCGGCGCGCAAGGCGGACGGATGCGCCCGAATTCTTCCGAAAGCCCTTAGGCCAGGACCAGGAGGGGCGATTCCAGGAGGTCCTTTACGGTTTTAAGAAAGAGGGCGGAATCCGCGCCGTCGGCGATCCGGTGGTCAAAGCTCAGGGAAAGCCCCATGAGTTTCCGGCTTAGCACCTTGTCCCCGGCGAGCCTGAGCTCGTCCTCTATGGCGCAGACCCCCAGGATCGCGGCTTCGGGCGGGTTGATGATGGGCGTGAAGAGGGTAATCCCGTACATGCCCACATTGGTCACCGTGAAGGTGCCCCCGCCCGTATCGGCGCCGGAAAGCCTGCCTTCCCGGGCTTTGGCGGCCAATTCCGCCGCCTTTGCGGAAATTTGCCGCAGGCCCAGGCCCTGGGCATCGCGGATCACCGGGACCAGGAGCCCGCGCTCGGTGGCTACCGCCACGCCCAGATTCACGCTGCCCCGGCAGACGAGTTCATTGCCGTCCAGCACGGAATTCATGCGGGGGTGGGACTCCAGGGCCCTGGCCGCCGCCGCCAGGACGAAGTCGTTTACGGTAATCCGCATCCCCGGCTGCTCGTTCAGTTCTTTTCTGATCTCCAGCATACGGGTAACATCGGCGCGGGTATGCTCGGTGACGTCCGGAATGGTCTGCCTGCTTTCCAGCATGCGCCGGCCGGTGATCCGCTGCACGCTGGTCAGCGGTATCCGGGTATCCGGCCTGCCGCCGCGCCCCGGGACCGGGGAGGGGAGGTCCTGGCTGAAGATCTTGCCCGCGTGGCCGGAGCCCCTGACCCCCTCCAGGGAGATGCCCTGATCCTCCGCCACGCGCCGGGCCAGGGGGGTGGCTTTGGCGGCGGTTTCCAGGTCTGCCAGGCGTATCTCGCCGTATTTGCCCCCGGCCTTGACGGAGCCCAGATCTATGCCCCGGTCCCGCGCGGCTTTCCGGGCCGCCGGGGTGGCCTTGATCCGGCCGCCCGCTCCGGGGGCCTTTTCCTGCGCCGGGGCATCCGGGAGTGTTGCGGCTTCCGCCGGCCCGGCCGGGAGCGCCGGGGTTTCCGGGACAGGCTCGCCGGGCTGCCCCACCCAGGCGATCACCCTGGTTACCGGGACGGTTTCCCCGGCCTTCCCCGTCACGGCCAGGATAACCCCGTCATAATCGGATTCCAGATCCATGGCGGATTTATCGGTCTCGATGACCGCCACAATATCGCCCTTCTTGACCCTGTCCCCTTCCTTTACCCGCCATTCTACGATAACCCCTTCTTCCATAGCCATGCCTGTCTTGGGCATGATGATCGAGTTGGCCATGTTTTCCTCCTTAAAAAATATAGGCTCATACAGGCTGCAAACAGGCTCCTAGAGCAGCGATTCTATCGCGTCGCGGATCTTCTCCTCCGTGGGGACCACCTGGGCCTCAAGGCGGGGATTGTAGGGGATGGGAACGTCCAGCCCGCCGAGCCGCTTGACGGGGGCGTCCAGGCAGAAAAACGCCTCGCTGTCGGCGATAACCGCGGCGATTTCCCCGCCGAACCCGCCGGTCAGGCAGGCTTCGTGGACGATGAGGACCTTGCCGGTTTTCTTTACGGATTCGACAAGGGTTTCCCTGTCCAGGGGGACCAGGGTCCTGATATCGATCACTTCCGCGTCGGCCCCCTTTTTCGCCATCTCCCCGGCCACTTTAAGGCAGCGGGGGACCATCCTGCCGTAGGTGATGACCGTCAGGTCCCTGCCCTCCCGCTTGACATCGGCCTTGCCCAGGGGGACGACGTACTCGTCGCCGGGTTCGGGAACCGGCCCCTTGGTCCGGTAGAGCAGCTTCTGCTCGAAAAAGACCACCGGGTTGGGATCGTATATGGCCGATTTCAAAAGGCCCTTGGCGTCGTAGGGCGTGGAGGGGACCACCACCTTGAGGCCCGGCACATGGCACACCCAGGCTTCCAGGCTCTGGCTGTGCTGCTCCGCCGCGCCCGTCCCCGAGCCCCCCGGCGTCCTGAGCACCATGGGCACCGAGCCCTGCCCGCCGAACTGGAAGCGGTTCTTGGCGGCCTGGTTGACCAGGGGCTCCATAGCCAGGGTAATAAAGTCGCTGAACATGATCTCCACTATGGGGAGAAGCCCGGTCATGGCGGCGCCCACGGCGCAGCCGGTGATCGCCAGCTCCGAGATGGGGGTATCCCGGACCCGCTCCTCCCCGAATTCCTCCACCATACCCCGGGAAACCCCAAAGGCCCCGCCGTACACTCCCACATCCTCGCCCATAAAGACGATCCGGTTATCCTTACGCATCTCTTCGCTCATGGCCTCCCTCAGGGCCTCGGCGTAGGTAATTTCACGCATAAACACTCCTCCCGGGAGTTTGTCGCGCTCCGCGCACAAACCCCCGAAAAATCGCCGATCAGGCGATTTTACTCTGCAAACCCCGTAACAACAGGCTGCCCGGCAAACAGCGGGCCCGCCGCCGCATTACAGGACAAAGCCGTTTTTGTGCCCCTGGGATCTCATGTCCCCTTCGGCGTAGACATCGTCAAGAATACGCTCAATGCCAAGTTCCGGGCTTGCCTCCGCGAAGGCCACCGCCGCCGCGACATCCTCCCGGGTCTGGCCGTCGAATCCCTCAAGCTCCGCCCCGGTAAATACCTGCTCTTTCAGAAGGTATTCCCGGTAACGCTTGATAGGGCACTTCAGCTTCCATTCATTGACCTCTTCCTTGGTCCGGTAAACCTGGGGATCGCTCTTGGAATGGCCCATCCAGCGGTACGTATTGAGCACCATAAAGGCCGGCCCGTTTTTAAGCACGTACTCCCGGGCCGCGCGGGTCTCCCGGTAAACCGCCAGCACGTCGTTGCCGTCCACGGAGATCCCCTTTATGCCGTAGGAAGCCGCGCGGGAAGAGATGTCGGTAATGTGCATGGACTTGCTGATGTGGGTGGACATCCCGTACAGGTTATTGGTGCAGACAAACAGGACCGGAAGCCCCCACACCGAGGCCAGGTTCAAAGATTCATGAAAAGCCCCCTCGTTGGTCGCGCCGTCGCCGAAAAAGCTGACGGTAATGTTGTCCCGCTTGAAGTACTTCTGGGAGAGCGCCGCCCCCACCGCCACGGGAATACCCCCGGCAACCACGCCGTTGGCCCCCAGGCTCCCCACGGAAAAATCGGCGATATGCATGCAGCCCCCCTTCCCCTTGCAGTAGCCGTTCGCCTTCCCCAAAAATTCCGCCATCATCCGCTTCATATCCATACCCCTGCCGATGGCCTGGTTGTGGCCCCGGTGGGTCTGGGCTATCATGTCTTCTTTTTCAAGGGCGGTGCAAACCCCCACCCCGGTAGCCTCCTCCCCGATACAGAAATGGGCCGTGCCGTGGACCTTGCCCTCCACAAACAGCCGGGCCGCAGTTTCCTCAAAATTCCGGGTCCGGGCCATTTTCAGGTACAGATCCGCGTGTAATTCCCTGGACAGTTCCATCCCAAATGCCTCCTTGAATGCGGGACATCGTTCGAGCCCGTTCCAAAAACCGAGATTTCGGAGCGGCCCTATTTAGAGTCTGTCCATAATGTAGACACATTATGGACAGACACCCTTGAAAACCGCATTTTCGCAGCCCTTGGGCGAGAAAATGCATCGGACTAAAGTCCGCAGTCTGTCCGCAAAGTAACCG
>JAIRSD010000123.1 GCA_031255615.1 Treponema sp.
TTGGCGGTGATATCCGCCAGGGCTTTCCAGAAGGGATCGGTTTTCCCCTTTTCGGCGAAGTCCGCTATGGCGGTAAGGGGGAGCTTTTTGTGGGTGTAGATAAGTTTTTTGCCGCCGGGGATCTTGTCCAGCTTGAGGGTGGTTTCCGGTACGGCGTTGAGGCCCCCCACGTGGGTAAGGAGCGCCGAGGGCTTGAGTTCCCCGGCCGCCATCATGGCGATAGATTCTTTAAGGTCGTCGGTGTTTCCCCCGGAGGTTCCCACCAGGTGGTGGGACTCGTAGTGGACATTATAAAAGTTGAGGTTCGCGGAAAAGGCCGTGTCGGTGGGGCCCGCGAAGAAGTTGAGGCAGCCGTCGCTTCCCAGGAGTTTATCCCCCATCTCCACCACGGGTTTTACCGGGGCGAATACAAACACGTCGTCGTAGAGTTTTCCGCCGTTAATTTCTTTAAGCGCCGCAATGGGGTCTGAGCCCGGACTGCCCGAGGGGCCGAGGGCCGCGGTGTTCACGTATTCCAGCTTTACGCCGAACTTCGCCGCCTCTTCGGGGCTGAACAGGGAGGCGGCCCGCTTGAGCCGCGCGTCATCGATGTCGGTTACCACCAGGAGTCCGGGTTTCCGGGGATTGTGCAGGGCGTAGTCAACGGCCCCCAGCCCCATGGGGCCCGCCGCGGCCAGGAGGGCCAGGGAACCGCCTTCAACAATTCCCATCTGGTGCGCGTAAGAACCGCCCTGGGTGTGGTACTGGGCGTGGTAAGCCCCCACTATGCAGGAAATAGGCTCCGCCAGGGAACCCAGATAGAAATTATCGGCCTTGTACTCCAGGAGGCAGCCCATCTCCATCACCTCTTTCGGGATGATGATATACGTGGCGTCCCCGCCAATGCAGGGGTAGGAGTAGCCCGGCGCCCAGAGGCTGGCCCTGCCGTCCTTGCCCGGCACGTTCAGGGCAGGCTGAATGGCGAATTTGTCCCCCTCCCTAAAGCTGCCCTTCCACTTCGCGCCCACTTCCACCAGCTCGCCGCAGAATTCATGCCCGATAATGACGGGAACTTTCGACAGATCCTCCCGTACCCGTTTATGCTTGTTGCCCTGCATGGCAAGCTTGTGGCTGGACATACAGATCGAATCGGAGACGATCTTCGCCAGGATCTCATCGTCCTTTAGGGGGGGAAGCTCGAATTCCTCAAGTCTGAGATCCTCAGTTCCGTAGATGCGTACCGCTTTGGTTTTCATAGTTCACTCCAAAAATCAAGGTATTGATTGAGGCTGTTCCAAAACCCGGCATTTTGGAACAGCCTCGATTGTTTCAAATTAGCTCAGCATAACCTGGCCGCCGGTAACCGGCAGGGCCTGGCCGGTTTCGTAGACCTGTTCCACCAGGTAAAGGACGGCCCGGATAACATCCGGCCCCGTGCAGCCCCTTCCCATGGGAACCTTGGATTCGTAAAAGGCTTTTACATCGGCCACGGTTTTCGCCCCCGGCGCTTTGCCGGTTTTCAGGTACTGTACGAAGAGCCCCTTTACCGGGTCGGACCAGAGGGGGCCGTCGAAGAAGTTGCCGGGGCACACGGCGTTTACCTTGACGCGGTACTCCACCAGCTCTTTGGCGAAGCTCTGTACCAGGCCTATGCCGCCGAATTTGCTGCCCGCGTAGGAACCGTTCTTGCTGGAGCCGTCCAGGCCCGATTTGGAGTTGATCTGAATGATGTCGGCGGGCCAGGAAGGGGCGGCGGCGTGCTGGGCCTTCATGAGGAGGCCGCAGTGTTTGGTAACGATGGCGAAGGCGGTATAGTTGATGTCGGTAACGAATTTAAAGGCTTCGATGTCCTGCTCCAGGATGGAAGCCGCCCGCAAGACCCCGGCGTTGCTTACGCAGAGATCCAGGCCTCCGGTGCTAAGGGCTATGGTTTCCGCCATGTTCCGCACCGATTCCTCATCGGCTACGTTTACCCCCACGGGAAGGGCAACGCTTCGGCCCTGTTCGCCGTTAAGGGCGGCGGCAAGTTTTTCGGCCCCTTCCCGGTTAAGGTCGGCGATGTAGACAAAGGCCCCGGCCAGGACAAGGCCCCGGACGATCTCCTCCCCGAAGCCCTGGGCGCCCCCGGTAACCAGGGCGACCCGGTTCTTTACCACTCCCGCCCGGGACGCGCCGTAGTCCGCCGCCGGGCCGGAGGAAGCCCCGCCGGAGGAAACTCCAGGGGAGCCGGCCACCCAAGGCCCGGTCTGTTCGCCGCTCCTGATCCGATCGATGCCTGGGTAATCCGGGGCGCTGAGGTAGCGGTACTCCTTTCCGCCGCCGGAAATTTTCACCCGGAGGGGGATCTTCCCGGCAAAAGGAGCGGCGCTAAGGGCGGCGGCCAGTTTTTCCGCCGCGGCTTTCTCATCGCCCGGCTCAAGGGCCAGGGACAGTTCCGCCGCCGGATCAAGGGCCGGGCCGGCGCTTCCCGCTTCATAGGCCGCGATCCAGGGGCCGCCCGTTTTTTCTATCAGCGCGCCCCGCAGGAGGGGCGCGAAAAAAACCTCGTTTTTCATTGTTTTCTCCTTCCCATGGCGGCAAAGGCGGCGATACGTTCCGCCAGGCTTTTCCCCGCCAGGGGATCTTTCGGGTTGAAAAGGCCCCGGCCCGGATCGGCGGAGGCCAGCTTTTCGTGGGCCGCCAGGGCCCAGGTGCTTTCCACCAGGAGGGCGAACTCGGGCCTGCGGATTTCCGGGCACTGGAAGAGCTGGCGGGGGCTGTTGATGTCCACCCCGCATATTTCAAGCAGATCCTCTTGGGCGCAGAGCCGGCGCAGCCGGGCAAGCTGGGCGGGGCTGTTCCGGGGCGGCATGTAGGTAAGGCCCTGGAAGCCGAAATCCCTGAGCCGGGGGATAAGTTCGTCCAGATAATCGTCCTCAAACTTCTCGGCCTTCTTGTCCCCGGTTACCGAATCGGCAACATCGCCCAGGTAGGCGTAGGAGGGGACGGCGTTGATAGACCGGGCGAAGGCCGTAAGGGTTTCCGCCGGGGGACATTCCGCCTCATCAGGCTGGATAAAGATGCGGTCGTTAAAGGAGCCTTTAAGGAGGCCCAAAAGATCGTAGGCGTAGTAGGGATTGTCCGGGTCGGAAAGGCTGGCCCGGATCTTCCCGCCCGGTTCAAGGCCGAATTTTTCTTTGAGGAATTCGAGAAGCCCGCCGCCGCGGCCCGCCTTCCCTATCAATCTAAGGGAGAGGGCGTAGAGCAGGTGCCGCTCGGTAACGCTGCCCCCTTCCCGGTACCTGGAGAGGGGCTCCACATCCCGCTCGTAATCGAGACCGCCGAGCCCCGCCCCGGCAAGGATGCGGTTGAGGCCCTCCGTCATGCGGAGGTTCCGCCGCCGCCGGGCCGCGCCGAGGGGCTTGAGAAATTCCCCTACCCTCTCGCCCGCCCCGGCGGGAACCCCCTGGACGGTCATGTAGGCGATACCCTTTGAGTCCGGGCTGTTGATCTTCCGATCCCCGAACTCGCTGTGCCGCAGGCTTACCCGCAGCTCAAAACCGGTAACGCAGCCCAGGCCGAGGATCCCGCAGGCTTCCCGCATCTCCCCCGCCGCCGCGTAGGAATCGTGATCCACCGATCCGGCGGCCTCAAGCCCCGCCTCCCTGGCCTTAAGGGCCGCCATGGCGGGCGTGTAGGGGCTGAAGCTGTAAATCGTGTGGATGTGGTTGTTGATCTCCCCGCTCAAGGCGGGCAGGGAGGCAAGGCCGCCCCCTTCAACAAAGCTTTTAAGGGCGGCGATCCGATCCGGGGCTTTTACCGCCGGATCGTTTATCTCAGGCGGATAGGGAGGGGACGAACCCGCAAGATACCCGCTCATACGCCCAGCCTGTTTTTTCTGAGGGTTTCCAGGTTGGTCTGAACCGTGGAAGGCTCGTGGCCCTTTAGGGGGACTATCTTCTCGTGGATCGCGTCGATAAGCCAGCCGGTCTGGGGGAAGAAGTACTCCTCACATTCCGGCGCGGGGGTTATCCAGTTCCGGCTCCCCACTACCACGGGCGGCGCGTCCAGGTAGTCAAAGGCAAGCTGGGTTACGTTGGAAGCCACGGTGTGGAGGAAGGAGCCCCGTTCCACCGCGTCGCTGGCCAGGAGCAGCCGCCCCGTCTTCTTTACCGACTCGACGATCTTCTCGTAGTTCAGGGGGTTGATGAAACGGAGGTCGATGATCTCCGCGTCGAGGCCGTATTTTTCCCGCAGGATCCCGGCAGCCTCGACGGCCCTGTAGAGGGTCGCGCCCAGGGTGGCGATGGTGATGTCTTTACCCTGCCTGCGGATCGCCGGTTCCCCCTCGGGGATCTCGTAGTAGCCGGCGGGCACGCCGTCTTTTTCAAATTCCTCGCCCTTGTCGTAGAGCAGCTGGCTTTCGAAGAAGATAACCGGATCCGTGCCCCGGAGGGCCAGATTGAGCATGCCCTTGGCGTCGTAGGGGGTGGCGGGGAACATCACCTTGAGGCCCGGTATGTGGGCGGTAATGGCCGTCCAGTCCTGGCTGTGCTGGGCCCCGTACTTGTTGCCCACCGAGACCCGCACGGTGAGGGGCATTTTGAGAAGCCCCGCCGACATGGACTGCCACTTGGAAGCCTGGTTGAAGATCTCGTCCCCCGCCCGGCCCATAAAGTCGCAGTACATAAGTTCCACCACCGCCCGGCCGCCGCACATGGCGTAACCCACGCCGGAACCCACAATGGCCCCCTCGGAAATGGGGCTGTTGAAAAGCCGGTGGTAGGGCAGGGC
>JAIRSD010000169.1 GCA_031255615.1 Treponema sp.
TTCAATCCCCGGTCTTCGTGCGCCTTCTTCGCCTTCGTGGTAAATTTCTTCTGTTCACATATCGTTCCGGCCGTAGGCCGAGCCGCTACTGCGGCGAAGCGTAAACAGTCCTGTTTAGCCGTAAAATCTGCTACGAAGCGCCGCGCCACGGACGGCGCGGCGGCTTCTTTCATTCTGATGCGGGTTCGTCTGTCTTTTCTATCGATATAACCTGCATATAGAAAGTCCCCGTTACACGCCCCAGTGAAAAAAGCAGACTTTCTTCTTCTCCTGAATTAAGCGGCGTCTTTGTAACAAGCGAAAATGTCTGTTCTTCTGTTGTAGTCTCCACCCAAAGCCATGTAGCATCTTTATCTCTGTCTGGCCCTTTCGGACGGGCGACTACAGGTATCCAAGCTGTTCCTGAGTCTGTCCAGATCTTGAATGTATATTTATACCGGCCGTTTGTTTCGGCCTTATAGGTATAACCGACCTGGGAATACCACTCCTGCCCCTCAGGGTTGGGGGGACCACTGGCGATGACTGTGTTTAACCCTTTTGCGTCAATTGAACGATCCAGAACAACGGTCGAACCGTCTTGCCGCGAGTCCCACCAGTGCTCTTTACCTGAAAGATCTTCCTCACCCGAAAGATCTTCATCCGAGTCTGTTACATTTGACCAGGTATCCTTTTCTTCTTTTGGGGCTGTGGTACAGCTGATCAAAACCGTTCCGAATACCAGCGATGCCGCCAGTATTCCCCAATAACCGTTTTTCTTTGCCATTTCTTTCTCCTTCTACAAAAATTTCAGTACACCATACGATGATTTTATCTTTAATTATCATACTTCCAATGTTTTTTCAATACTTTCCTGAAAAAATATTTTCTTCGCCGCCACGGATGGCGGCGATTATGAATTTTTCAGATTTTATGGCGTATAACTGATTTTTAGGCCAGGCAGCCTGCCAGACCTGTTCAATAAGCAACCGGGTTATTGAACAGGTCCACTAAAACTCTCCCCGGAAGTCCGGGCCGCCGCCCTGCCGAGACGGTCGTTAATAGCTTCCCCCAGGGCCTGGGGCGGAGCTTTTTCCGCGTGGATGCGGCAAAGCCCCCGCCGGTCCAGCCGGTGGAGGGCCTCGAAAAGCCGGGCCGCCGCCTCCAGAGAATCCCCCTCCTCAGAGAGGAGTTCCAAAGCCCCGCCGATGGGTTCTCCCCCTTTGAGAGCCTCCCCCCGGGCCGCCCAGGATTCAAAGGACCGCCGGCTGAAAAAAAGGTAGCCCGCGTCTTTCCGGTACGGCAGGGCGGCCATCTCCCCCTGTCCGTGGAGGTACAGGGGAGTCCGCGGCGCGTAGTGGCTGGCGAGGAGTCCGGGTGAACGAGGTTCACCGGGCGAACGAAGCCCGTCGGACGAATGTGATTCGTCCGGCGGGCGGGGGGCCGGGGGCAGATCGGGGGCAAGGGACTCCCCCAAAAGGGCCGCAAGCCGCTCCCGGGAAAGGCCGCCGGGCCGCAGGATCCGGGGCCGGGGCCCCGCCATGTCGAGGACCGTGGACTCAAGGCCCACGACCGCGGGGCCTCCGTCCAAAATGACCGCCACCCGGTCCCCAAGCTGTTCCGCCACATGCTCCGCCCTGGTGGGGGACAGCCAACCGAAGCGGTTGGCGCTGGGGGCCGCCACCGCGCCGGTGGACCGCCGGATAAGCTCCCGCGCCGCCGGATGGGCGGGGACCCGGACCGCCACCGTGGCAAGCCCGCTGGTGGCCAGATCGGGAATAACCCTCCGTTTGGGGAGGACCAGCGTCAGGGGGCCGGGCCAACACTCCGCCCGCAGCCGGTCCACGGCTTCCCGGACGGAGGGGGAAAGGGCGGACAGATCCGCCGCCTCTCCCAGATCCTCCGGACAGGCAAGGTGGACGATGAGGGGATCGAAACGGGGGCGGCCCTTGGCCCGGAATATTTCCGCCAGGGCCCGGGAATTAAAGGCGTCCCCCCCCAGTCCGTAGACCGTTTCCGTAGGAAAAGCGGCAAGTTCCCCCCGGCGGATAGCCGCCGCCGCCAGGTCAAGGCTTTCTTCGGTTACCGGATAGATCATGCGTTTCCTGGAGGCGGGCCTTTAGCGTTAAAGCCAGCGGCGGATTTTAAAGAATACCAGCATCCCCAGGGCGATGAGGATCATCAGGGCCCAGGTCAGGGGATAGGCCAGGGGGTATTCCAACTCCGGCATAAACTTGAAATTCATCCCATAAACTCCAACGATAAATGTAAGGGGAATAAAAATCGTGGAAATGATGGTAAGAACCTTCATCACGTTATTCAGCCGGTTCGACGCGGCGGAAAGATTTACCTCGATAACTCCGGCGATCAGTTCCCGGTAGGTCTCCACGCTGTCCACAGCCTGGATCACATTATCGTGGAGGTCCTCAAAAAAGGGAATCACCTCCGCCGGAACCCGCTCCGAATCAAGACGCTTCAAGATTTGGATATTTTCCCGCAGGGGCCAGACCACCCGCCTAATTCGCAAGAGATTCTGTTTTATCTTTTGGATGTCGGGAATAATGGCCTGGTCCTTTTCGTCCATGGCCCGTTCCTCAAATTCCTCAATGCTCCCGCCCAGATTGTCCAGAAGGGCGATGTACTGATCTACCACCGCGTCCATAATCGCCCAGGCAAGGTACATGGCCCCCATGCGGCGAATCCTGCCGGCGTTGTTCAAAATCCGCTTCCGGATTCCGTCAAAATAATCGCCCGGCTTTTCCTGAAAACTAATCACCGTGTT
>JAIRSD010000179.1 GCA_031255615.1 Treponema sp.
TTAATAATTATTGTAGGGGGTGTGGGTGAGGAAATCGGCTGGAGAAGTTTTTTAAAAACAACCTTGGAAAAAAAGTGTTCCGTATTAGTTTCATCGATAATTATTGGAATAATGTGGGGATTATGGCATATAGACCGATGGAATCTTGGAATAGTTTTTATGTCAGTAATGGTTTTAGAGACAGTATCGACTTCAATAATAATGGCATTGATATTAAAAGACACAAATAATAATATCATAATAGCAACGGCATTTCATGTGTCATTTAATATGGGGTTTCAAATATTTTTTGGGACACGTTTCACGGAAACAAAGGTAATACTGCTGGTAGGGGTTACTGTGGACTTGCCCCCATTAGGTAGACACCATTAAGCGACTCTCTCTGAGTTAAACACATTAGGCGTCATATAGTCAAGTACCGAATGCATGCGAATCCGATTATAATAGGCTTCAAGATACATGAACACCGATTGCCTGACCTCCCCCTCAGAATGTTTACCGTCCAGCGTTTCAAGCTCCCGTTTGAGTGTTTTGAAAAATGATTCGGCACAGGCGTTGTCCCAACAATTCCCTTTCCGGCTCATGCTCTGGCGGACCGGGGGGCACAATTCAGCAAGGCGGTCCCGAAAGGCTTTCGCGCAATACTGCACGCCCCGGTCAGAGTGGAATATAAGCCCTTCCCGGGCTCTCCGGTTGGCAAAGGCCATCTCCATGGCCGGTATGGTCGTATGACCGGCCTCCATGTCGCCGCTTAGGGACCAGCCGATTATCTTCCGGTCAAATAAATCAAGGACCATTGTCAAATACACCCAGCCTCCCGCGGTGCGCAGGTAGGTTATATCCGACACCCATTTCGTTCCGGCTGCTTCAGCGTGAAACTCCCGGGAAAGGATGTTTTCACAGACCTCTAGCCCGTGCTTAGAGTCAGTCGTCCGGATGAAATTCCGCTTTCTCTTGGCGTTTAAGCCCTCTTTCCTCATCAATCGGGCCACTTTCTTGACGCTTACCCGCTTGCCGTAGGTGTTCTGTAGTTCTTTCTTCACCCGGGGGCTGCCGTACCGATAGTGGTGTTTCTCTTGGATTGTGCGAATAAGGTCTACCAGCTCAGCGTCAGCTTCCTTCCGCCTCTCTGATACCCCGTACTTGGCCCATCGGTAATAGGCGCTGCAACTGACCCCGAAAAGTGCGGCCATCTCCCGTATGGTGTACTGCTCTTGATGCGTTTGCAAGAACTGATATGCCATTACTGGGGTTCTCCTTGTGCGAAGATGACCGCCGCTTTTTTTAGGATTTCATTCGCCTCCCGTAACGCCTTGTTTTCCTTCCGCAGGCGGGCAAGCTCCTGGTCCCGTGGCCGTCCGTGTCCCGGAAAGGCCGGTAAGCCGGTCCCTGCCGCCATCCGGGCCTGCTACATCCACCGGTACCGCATATTCTCGTTGATGCCCAAATCTGCCGCAGCCTGGCGTACCGGCTTCTCCTGCCGCCGTGCCAGCGCTACCGCCTCGTCTTTGAACTCCTGCGGGTATACCCGCCGCTCCTGTTCTTTCTTTCCCATCGTTCCCTCTCCTCCCGGTATATCTCCCGCTTATCTTTGTATCTACCCATCGGGGCAAGGTCCACCGCGTCCTTTCAGGGGTTCTTTGATCGCGTATACCTCAAAGGTGTCTCCCAGACGGAAGATCCGGCTGAGGAGAAATAGGAGCCGGTAGAGGGGACCGCGGGTCCCGCAAATTCTTCCCAACAGGGGGAAGCGCTCCGGGTGGCTGCCGGTGGCCACGATTTTTTTCAGCCTGAAGCCGTGGAATTTTAATACGCGCCGGCAGATCCGGGGACTCCAGAGGGTCCAATGGTCGCCGGGGCTTTTGTCCAGAAAGGTTCGGAGAGAGGTTCTACCGGAGATCCCGGAAAAAGAGGGGGTTGAGAAGGCCAACACTCCACCGTCTTTAAGGAGGCGCCGGATTTCTCCCAGGGCGGCGGCGGGGTCCCTGAAGTGTTCGATTACGTACCAAAGGGTAACGACGGAAAAGGAACCGGAGGCCAGGGAATATTCGTTTGTGGTTGTGGTTGAGTTCCCCTCCCCTTTCTCATTCCCTGCGGGGGGGAAGAAGCTCCGGATTGCCGGGAGTTTTAGGGTATCCCGAACATAGGAGGCCGCGTCCTCCGCAGGTTCCAGGCCCAGAACCTTAAAACCGGTCCGGGAGGCGGCCTGAAGAAAGGCCCCGTAGGCGCAGCCTATATCCAGGAGACGGGGCCCGCCTTCCCCGGAGCACCGCTTTGGGAGCCGCCCAAGGAGGGGAAGGATGCAGCGAAGACGCCGTTCCGCCATGGCGCTGAGGTTGGGAAAGTCTTCGATGTAGGTTTTCCCGTACTGTTTCCGGTAAAGCTCAAAGAAGTATTCTTTCCCGTACTCGATGGGGGGGGCGTCGAGCCGGCCCATGGCAAAGGCGCCGCAGCGGGGGCAGCGACGGAAGATCCGCCGGGGGAATCGGGCCGCCACCGGGTGCAGGGCGCCGCCGGAATCCCCGCAACAGGGGCAGCGGGGGTTGAGGAATTCGGGACGGAGGGCATCGATAAGATCTGCAAGCCGGGGTCCCCCTTCCCTGGCAACGTCGTGGCGGCGGGCCAGAGAGGAGCAGTGCTCCCGCAGATCCCGCCAATCCCGGGAGGCGAGTTTCCTAATCCGCCGGAGGGCGGAGGCCCCGAAACCGGCGGAAAGGAAGCCCGCGGCCCGGGCCAGACGCTGATGGTAGGCGCTGGGGGATACCAGGAGGACCGGGACCCCTGCGTGGAGGGCCTCGAAGGCGGTAAGGCCGAAGTGGGTGATCAGGAGGTCGTATTCGGCCAAGCGTTCCCCCAGGGAAGGGAGGGTCCGTAGTACGGTAAGGTTCCCCCAGAGTTCCCCCTCCCCTTCTCGCCTCCCCTGGGGGTTGATGAGGGTAATATGAAAATCCCGGCCTCGGACCGGGGGGGAACAGAGGGCGGCGGCGCATTTTCCCCCCAGGCCGGCATGGTCTTCCGCCCCAAAACTGATAAGTACCTTAAGGGGGCCGGCGGGTTCGCGATCCGGGGGGCGGCGATTCCGGGGCAGGGGCAATAAACCGGGGTCCAGGATGTTAGGAGGGGGGCGGCCCGGCAGACCGGGAAGCAGATCGATGAGGAAATCGAAACGATCCCGGCAGGGGCCCCCTTCGTCGATGCCGATAAGGGGCCCCAGGGAGGACCAGAAGCCGTATTCCCGACGGGAGGTTTGCAGACGGTCCAGGACGATAAGGTCCCACCTTTTCCCACCCAGACTGTCTATTATCCAGGAAGGATCGATGCCGGCCAGCAGGGGGGCCAGTGCCGGGCCTTGCCCCGGCAGGGGACTTTCCGGGTCAAGGGGGCCGCAGGGAAAGAGGAAGGCCTCCCTGCCCAGGGCGCGGGCATCCCGCACCAGGGCGGCGCAGCGGGCCGCATGCCCCCCCCCTTTTCCCTTTTCTACCAGGGGAACGACCAGGAGGGGACCCTTCCCCGGCGGGGAAACTATGGGGGCAGCCCGCAGCGGAGCCAGCGGTAAAGCCGGAGAATCCGGCGAAGCAATCATTGGTGAAACCTGCAGAATGGGGCGGACCGGGGGATCATCTCTATCCCTGGAACAGGGGATGTCCGGCCCCCGCGAGCTTTTGCCAGGCGGCGATAAGGGCCTCCTCTCCGGGGGAGGGACTGTTCCCCAGGACCTCCCAGAGGAGGAGGCATCGCTCGTAATCCTCCCCGGTATCCACGGTGATCCGCAGGGAGGGCCCCTGCCAGGACCGAGGGGCCAGGGGGCGGTGAAGGAGAAAAAGCTCCGGACGGTTGTAGAGGTAGGGACAGACATGCTCCCGCTCCGGCCTGTCCGGGGATAGGGAGGAAGTCTCCCGATCCGCCCTGAGCAGGGCCGCCGCCGCCACGGATTCCACCCCCGCGCCGTAGGGCAGCCCGCTGTAGGCCCCATAATCGGCCCCCAGGGCCAGGGCTTCTTCATTGATGGCGGCGGCGGCGGCGGCGAAGACAAAAGGATTGTCCCCGGTAGCCCGGATCACCCGGCCCAGGGAAAAACGGCGGATCGCCAGACAGTAGCGGCCCAAGACATCCTCCTTGGGGCCGGGGAAGAACAGAAAGCCCACCTCCTCCGCCAGGGGGCCGAAGGCCCCGGCGCAGTCCTGAGGGGAAGCCAGGATGTAGAGATCCGCGGGAATCCGCCTCAGGGCCTCCATGACCCGGTAGATAAGGGGCCTGCCCCCCAGGTGGAGCAGGGCCTTACCGGGAAGCCGGGCGGAATCGAGCCGGGCCTGGAGCACCACCGCCGCGGGGCCGGAAGGGCCGGGGCGCATCACGTTTCCTCCGACGGAGCGTCCACATCCTCCCAGAGGTCGTTAACCGTCCGGGCGTCGTGCCGCCAGCGGGAACGGTTGCCGCGGACCCAGCGGCGGGCCTCGTTAAATTCCTCCCAGGCGCTAAAGAGGTCCCAGCCGGAGCTGGCCAGATAGGAGGGGAAGCGCCGCCAAGGAAGATGGGCATAGCTTTCCCGGAAAATGGGGGCGATGTTTTTCAGGTAAAAACGGCGGTAGCTTTCGTCGATGGTATTATCCTCCATAGGGATAACGCCTTCGTTTGAAAGTTTAATATGCTGGGTAACGCTAATCTCCTGCCCCCAAAGGTGGGCGCGGAAACCAAAATCCATAAGCTGCCAGTAGGGATTCCGTATCCGGGGATCAAAGCCTTCCAGATTGATAAACCGTTCCCGGTCGTAAATTCCCACACCGTCAAAGGGGTAAAGGCTGGGGAGTCCCTCCTGCCGGGGGGCGAAAACCAGGGTTCTGATGTTCTTCCGGTACACCACCGGGGCGATAAGGGTGGGGTGGGTTTCATAGCGGTTGTTGAGGAGCCAGGGAATCGTGCAGAGACGCCGGAACCGGCTTGCCTCCCCAGCCTTTTTCAGTTCCTCCGGCGAAAGACTGATCCGTTCCGCCATCCGGTCCGCCCCCCCACCGGTAATTATCTTTAAATCGTTCCAAAGTACAAAAAACAGGGGGCTCGACGCCTCCACCGCCCCGATATTGATCTGTTCCCCGACATTCAGATCTTCGGGGATAAGGACAAAACGGACAAAGGGAAAACGGCCGGACAGGTCCTCCACATCGTAACGATCCGGGACGTTTTCCATGGAGATAACGTAATCAAACCCGGCCCGTTCAAGTTCCTGAAATACGGAACGCCGGGAAAAGGGACTCCGCCGGTTCAAGAGTATGGCCGAAAGTCCGGTAGAACCCAGGCGCTCGGTTCCCCCCACCGCGGTATAGGGGGGAAGGGTTTCATTAAAAATTATAGGTATAGAACTCATCACACTCCGCACACCCCCCCGGGTAATCCGATCCTGCCGAATTCTCGATGCCGGCTTCCCCTGCAAGTTTTGCCTGTTTTGCTGCTTCGGCCTGCCGTACAGCCCTACAGTGTTTAACATAATATTTCTCTCCCCGGGACCAAATAGTTTCCAGCGATTCATGGAATATATTCCCAAGAATCCGCCCCCCTCCCCTCAAGGCGGCCAGTTCTTCCCGGCACAGGGGAACATGACCGTCCAAAAGAACCGGCAGATCCCGCATGATGTGCCAGCAGCTCTGCCGCTCAAGGGGGCTTATGTCGGCGGCCTGCCTTTTCTCCAGGGCCCCGCAAAAATCATCATACTTTTGAATAATGACGCCCTCGCTCCCCCGGGGGGCGAGTTCCGTCCAGGAACGGTAAAATTTTTCAATATCATCCTCGGCCCCCCGGATCCTTAGCGCCTGAACATAGGCGCTTGCGGGGAAAAGCCGGAAAAGTTTCTTCGCGCATTCCACGGCCTCGGCAAAGCCGGGCCCCCGAATCTCCCGGTAACGGCCGGGATCCGCGGCATCCAGGGAGACGATCCAGGACAGGGGGGGGCCGGAATATTCCCCCTCCCCGCGATCCGGGGCCGCGGCGGCCAGGGAAGCGGCCTCCTCCAGGTCCCCCTCCCGCCAGCCCACGCCGCTGGTTTCGACAACCAGGGCAAGCTGGGGCCGGGCCAACACTATGCGGATAAGCTCCATCCGCCGGGGGTGCAGGGACAGTTCCCCCCAAAGGGAAAGATCGATCACCCCGTCGCCGGAAAAAGCGATAATCCGGTCGAGAAGGGCCTCGAACACGCCGGGTTCCATGAATTCTTCCCCCGCCCCCGGCGGGGACTCCCCGGCTTTCCCCAGACCGGCGGCCGCCGGATAGGGGCAAAAGGCGCAGAGATGGGGGCAGGGACGGGCAGCCTGAACGGGGAAAAACACCGGCAGGGTCCGCAGAATCTCCGGTCTTTCCCCGATGATCCCCGCCGCCCCCGCGGCCTCGGGGATGCCGCCGGCGGCATCGGAAAACCGGGTAAGCAGCAGCAGATTCCGTTTGGAATCCGCGGCAAGCCGCAGACGCAGGGAGCGGAGATCCACCGTTGAGATTTCTGTTTCTATATCAAAACTGTTAATGTCCTTCTGCAAAACGGCGAATATGCTGTCCCGGTCCACCGGAATATCCTGATCCCCCTCGATCTTCGCCAGAATCCCCGCCGTACCGGGCGCCAGCAGCTCCGGGGCGAAGCCGTAGGGCCAGCCGTCGGCATAGGAATATTCCGCCCGGTAGCGCAGATGCCGATCCATCAGGGCCCCCGTAAGCGCCGGATCAAGGAAAGGACAATCGGCCCAGGCAAAGAGGCTTACATCAAAACCCTGGGAATGGCGCGAAACCGCCTCCAGCAGCTCCCGCCGGGTCCAGCGGGGCCGGGAAACCCACTCCACCGCCTCCGGCAGAGAATCCGGCGCCCCCTCCCGCCCCAGAACCACGGTCTTTTGCCAGCCGGGAACAAGGCGAACCCGCTCCAGGGCCAGCGCAAAGGCGCTTTTCTCCCCCGGAAAGACCCGCTCAAAGGCCTGGGACCGGAGATCCCCCCCATACAGCACGGCAAGGACACGCATACTTTTAAGTATCGGAATAAAAAAAAGAACACTGAACCGGGGACAAGCCTAATCCGGGGGAAAGCGCGGACAACAGGCCGAATCGCCGCGCCGGCGGAGAACCCGCAACACGAGGCAGGCCCCATACCGAGTCTCCGCCGCCGGCCCCGTGTATGTTGTTGGGCGCATCCCCGGCCCGGGACCGGGCTGTCAAGGCAACTGCAGGCTGCCAGGGCTGCGGTTTTCGTCTCCCCCTTGGCTGCGCTCCGCTCATCGTCAAGCCCCATCCGCGCCGGCGCCGGATGCGGGGACGAGCGCGGATCAGCGCCGGCAGGCTGCTTAGCCGAAAAACCCGGATATACGGATATAAAAAATTAATCGCAAAGTTACCAAAGGCGACAGGCGAAAAAGGCGCACAAAAGCCGGAGACAGGAAGCGCCCATTCATTCCTTCGCGTACCCTTGTGCGCCTTCGTTGCTTCCCTTCCGATTCCCGGTCATTCCGCTTATCCGGCGTTATGCGACATACCCCCTAAATTGGTTGACAAAAAATATAAAAATGATATATAAAAAATATCAAGAGAATATATAGCAATGTATACGATATATTTTGGTACAAATAACCCCACAAAAGTAGATTATATAAAAAATGTGTTAAAGAAGTCGCCTGTTAATATTATTGGCATATATGAATTGGAAAATATCGATCACAATATAGATGAAGACGGCAAGGAACCATTGGAAAATGCGAGAATAAAAGCGTTGCATTATTATGAGCAAATAAAGGAACCTGTTTTCTCAATTGACTCGGGATTATTTTTTGAGAAAATAGATTGCAGAGACCAGCCTGGAACGAAGATTCGACGGGTAAACGGTATAAAATTAACCGATGAAGAAATGGTGGAATATTATTCAAAACTGGCAAGAAAATACGGAGGGGAAATAGCGGGACATTATAAGAACGCAATATGCATAATAATAAACAAAAAAACAATAATCGAAAAGGATGATAGAAAAATAGATTCCGAGCGTTTTATAATAACGGCGGAACCGCATCATAAACGGGTTGAGGGGTGGCCCCTGGATTCGTTATCAAAAGAAATAAGAAGCGGGAAGTATTTTTATGATATAAACCGGTTATGGGATAATAAAAACATTGAAAAAGAATATGAAAAAATATTTAAAGAAGCAACAGGAAGAATGAATGAGATAAAATAAAAACAGGGCAATGTCGCACTACAGGCCCGTATGCGCTTCGGTCCCAAGGGCCCCGGGCTCCGGTTTGCCGGGCCAGCCGCCGGCGGCTCCTTCCCACGCAAAGCTCCGCCCACATTTGCCGGCCCCGGCCTTTAATTCGCAAAGCCCTTACCCGGGCCGCCAAACCGCCGCATACAGCCGGAACAATAGCGGCGCGATCAAGGCCCCCGGCAGGCTGCCTGGCCGAAAAACCAGATATGCGGATATAAAAAATCAACCGCAATATCGCCAAAGGCGACAGGCGAAAAAAGCGCACAAAAGCCGGAGACAGGAATCCCTTATTCATTCCTTCGTATACCCTTGTGCGCCTTCGTGGTTCCCCTTCCAATTCCCGGTTCTTTCGCTTACCCGGTAACGCGGCGCAATCAAGGCACTGTCCGCCCGGCCCCCTGCACCCCCGCCCTTCTTATCCGCAAGCCGGAAAAACGGCAGGGCGCAGCGAAAACGAATGCGAACCCCCGCGCAAGGGATAGAGGGGTGCGGAGCAGCCACGCCGCGGGCAGGGCCGGAGCGCAGCGGAACCCCGGCAGCCAGAGGTCGCCTTGATAACCCGGCCTTTTGCGGCGGAGCCGTAAAAAATGCGCCCGAAATTCGCGGATCCTTTTCCAAACGGAGCGCAGCTGAATCCGAAGGCCCGCGCGCGCCTGCCCGGATCTCCCCCCTTCGACAAACAGCCCGGCAAGTACTGCCGCGGGCCGTCTTGCTTCTGTTTTTTTCATTGCGCCCGCTGCGCAAGAACCATGCCGTGGAATTTTTCCGATTTTTCGCGGGCGTCCTTTAACCACGCGGATTCCTCCGCCCCCGCGGGGCCGCGGTAGACGATTTCAAAATCGGCGGGCAAATGGAGAAGCGGGGCTTCGGCGACGCCGCGGGCGACGCGGTCCCAGTCAACAACGCCGGTAAATGGAGTCCGGTGGGAGTCAAGCCCCAGCAGGGAATCCATGCTGCCCATCCATTCCGGCGGAACGGCCCCGACTCCTTCGGTCCGGGCCCGATCAAGGACGGAACGAATCCTTTCGAGCAGGGCCGCATCAATAGAATCCGTATCCTGGAGATGCACCGCAAAAATCCGGTCCTTGTATTTTTCGAGGTAATAATAATAATTATCAAGGCAGGACAGGGTCGCGTGGCCGGAATCGTAACAGAGCCCCATGTAATCATCGGGATAACGATTGAACAGGCGGTCGAATTTTTCGTCCTCCTCCTCGTTGGGCGTAAAAAAGAGATTTTCCTGGGCGATGCGGACCCCCGACGCTTTCGCGTATTCCTCCAACTCGTCAAAGGAACGGTACACCGCCGCGTAATAATCCGCCTTGTCCCGCGGGTTTTCCCTGAACATTCCATAGGGAAGCTGCATATGCAGCACAAGGGTATCCGCCCCAATGCGGGAACACAGGTCTATTCGATTTTTGATAAGATCAACCCCGGCAAGCCTGAGGTAGCGATTCGTGGAAGTATAATCCTTGCGTATCGTGGTGCAGCGAATCTGGGGCATCGGTATCCATCTTCCCTGATCGTAAAATCCCCGCTCGCCCCCTTCAGATCCATGCAGGGTATGGGCCGTCAAATTGTATTCCCGCAAGACATCCCTGGCCTGGAGCATTTCGCTGGGACTATAGAGATATTCCCCGTACCAGTCATGGATCCACTGCACATGGGTAAATCCGGCCTCGGCGATATTCCGTATCTGCCTCTCGATCTCGAACCAATCATGTTTGTCGTTGAGATAATCGGTATTGATAGAAGTATGCATACAATTCCTCCCCTCCCTCATTATCATGCCATCCGGCGCATTTGAAAAGGGCCGCCGCGAAAATTCCCCATTGAGAACACGCCGCATATCGAGTGCAGGTTGGGCGCATTTTTTTGCTTCGCAAAAAAACCGGGCTATCCGCTCTAACAAAAACCCTGCGGGTTTTTGTTCCGCTTCTATCCCTTGCGCGGGCGAACATCCGCATCCCTGCGGATGTTCGCCTTTCGCAGTTGGACGCACTCCGCGCTCCAATTCAAGTACCGGAAACAGCCGGCCTCCCTGCCGGCACAGCTCTCGCCTTCCTTGATCCGCCGCGCCCGCGGCGCGGCGGATCAAGGAATACCCCCGCCCCGGGGAGTTTCGCTCCGCGAAACCAAAACGCCGGGCGTTTTGATTCGGCCTCCCCGTCGGCGGAATTCCGCCGGAGTTGAATCGCCGGAACTCTCCTCCGGGGCCCCCTTAAAAACACCCCGCCGCGGCGAAAGAATATGCCTATGATGGGCCGCGGCGGCGGTAAATTCTCAAAATACCGCCATATACAGCGTCTACATATCGCACATACCCTATATACAGCGCCGCATACGGATACATGAAAATCCGCCCCCTGGGAACAACCGCGATTCGCGGGGCATCAAAAAAAGGCCGAATAGCCGCGTAAAGCCGTTTTAAACGGCTGTTGTTCGAAAACTGAAGTTCTGAACAACTCCATAAAAGGCGGCAATTTATAATAAATTGATGAAAACATTGACTTTAGAAAAAAGGCGGGGTAGGATTATCCATTAGAATTGTCCCGCCGCGCATAGGGACAATTTCCTTTTTTGCCGTATGAAGGAGACCCTTATGGCTACCCAGGCTGTTTCCGTCGAAAGATCGCCGGCATTCCAGCGTTATTTCGTTATCCTGTTTATCGCCCTGGCCGGCGGGGTAATTACCAAACTCCCGTACCTGTTCGGGGCCTATTACATGCCCCTGATTAACGCCACGGGCATCACCAATACCCAGTTGGGCCTGTTGTACAGCGCCTACGGCATTGTTAATTTTATCTGTTATCTCCCCGGCGGTATTCTGGCCGACCGTTTTTCGGCGAAAAAGCTGGTTGTTATCGCCACCTTGGGCACGGCGGCCATCGGCTTTATCTACTCGGCTCTCCCGGGTTTTGTCTGGCTTCTGGTAATCCAGATGGGCTTTGCCATCACCACGGTGCTTGTTTTTTGGGCCGCCATGGTTAAGGTTGTCAACAACCTGGGAACCCCGTCCGAACAGGGCAAGATGTTCGGAACCCTGGAAGGGACGCGCTACCTTATCGGCGTCATTGCCAGTTATGGCTCCGTCGCGGTCTTCGGATCCTTTGCCGAGGAGGTGGCCGGATTCCGGGGGGTGATCATTTATTACAGCATCCTGCTGGTAATAGCCGGCATCCTGGTAGGACTCTTCCTCAAAGAACCCCAAAAAGCGGTCGAGGCAAAGGCCGCCGCGGAACCGGCGCGGAAAACGACCCTGGCGGATTTTATCGCGATACTTAAATACCCGCCCATCTGGATGTGCGGGGTCCTTGTTTTTTGCGCCTACGCGAACGGCTGTTTTTCCAACTATATCAACCCGTATTTCGTAACCGGTTTCGGGGTAAGCAGCAAAATGGCGGCCCTTTTAACAACCACGGCGGCAAGCATAGCGGCGGTCAGCGCGGCGTACCTGGGCGGTATCCTGGCGGACAAGATCGGCAGCCGGATAAAGTATATCGCCATCAATTTTATCCTCATGACCGTGTTCAGCGTTGTTCTATTGCTCGTCCCCGTAACCCCCGCGCTGCTGTGGGTATTTTACGTTCCTTCGATCCTCCTGTTTTTCTGCTATTACAGCATCAAAGCCCTGTTCTTCTCCACCATGGACGACGTGAATATACCGAAACATCTTGCCGGTTCCGCGTCGGGAGTAATCTCCCTGGTCGGTTATGCCCCGGAAATATTCATCTATGTGTTGATAGGGCAGATCATCGACACCCATACCGATTCCAACCTGGGCTATCAGATCGCCTTTATCGCCATGGCCGTTACGGCGGCCGTCGGCATCCTATGCAGCGTCCTGTTGCTGCGGATAATCAAAAAGGGCAAGACCCCGGATACGGTTCAAAGGGCCTGAAAGGGGCAGGCCCCGGGCGGACGCGCCGGCGTCACGGAGCGGCGGGCTGTTTTCCGGTTTTGCCCCTGGTTTCCGCCTGCAACCCTGATTCCCTAACGAGGAGAATAATTATGGCGACGATTCAGGCTTCTGTCTTTATCCCCGAGGTTTCCCGATCCGTTCAGGTTCATTTGTATTTTCCCACCGACAGCATGGCGGAAAACGCTGAGGCCAGGGGGGTCATCACCCTGCTCCACGGATTCTCCGGTTCGGGGGACGATTGGGTCCAGCTTTCGGCGGCCGGGCGTTATGCCTACAACAAGGGCTATATCCTGATTTGTCCCTCCTGCGATAATTCCTTTTACAACAACATGCGCTACGGTCCCCCTTGGTATACCATCCTTACGGAATATTTGCCCGCCAGGCTGGCGCAGATCTTTAAGATCCCCGCCAACCGGGAAATTAACTACATAGCGGGGCTTTCTATGGGCGGTTACGGTGCGCTGCGTATAGCCCTCCGCAATCCCGGCCGCTACGCCGCGGCGGCTTCGTTCTCCGGCGCGCTGGACATAAAAAAACTTGTCGGATTATACGGAGACAATGAAAACGCGAACTCCCTGTTTACCGGCATTTTCGGCGATGATCTGTCCATCCCCGAAGATGCCGATCTGTTGAAACTGGCGCCGAAAGCGGCGGCGGATTCCCGGACCCGGCGGCTGCGTATATTCATCACCTGCGGAAAACAGGACAATCTGGAGCATCAGGTGTACGCCCAAAATCAAAATTTTCTTGAAGCGGCGAAGGATACTCCCCTTGACATAACATACCGGGAATGGGACGGCAGCCACGAATGGCAATTCTGGGATAGAAGCCTCGCGGAATTTATAGACTTTTTGGAATAATGGACTTGATAAGCGAAA
>JAIRSD010000188.1 GCA_031255615.1 Treponema sp.
CGGGGCGGCCGGATCCCCGCGCCTATCCACAGCTTCAGGAATTAGTTCCGCGCTTACCCTAAACCGCCGGGAACAGGAATGTTACCGCGAAGGGGCGCGACGGTACACGAAGGGATGAAGAACCGATTCTTGCCCCCGGCGGTTCTCAGCGCGCCCCCGGTCCGTCTTTGGCATATCCATCGGCATGACTGCCGCCCCGGCGCAACCCAGGAAGGGCGGGGCACGGCGAAGGCGCAAGCCGCGGAGCGGCTTGCGCGCCCGCGCAAGGGATAGGAGGGGTGCGGAGCAGCCACGCCGCAGGCGGGGCCGGAGCGATAGCGGAGCCCCGGATAGCCCGGTCCCCGGCCCGCGGGCCGGGGATGCGCCCATAAAAAAGCAGATACAGGGGCTTGCGCGTTTTTACGCACCGGGGACCCTTCGCGTTTTGCGCCGCCTTCGCGCCGCGGCCTTGACAAAGTTTTCGCTCCGGGCTATGGTCATGTTGCCTTGTTTGGGGGTGTAGCTCAGTTGGCTAGAGCGTGTGAATGGCATTCACAAGGTCAGGGGTTCAATTCCCCTCACCTCCAGGTTGCGGGCGCGCGGATAGGCTCCTAGAGGAGTACGAGGCTCCGCTGGAGGTTCCGGAGTATCCGCAGTTCCTCCTTGTTATGGGCCAGTTTTTTTTCCGCGGTCCGGGCGAAGCGGTTGAACTCGCCGTGGACGCCGTTTTCCCTTCGGTCCCGTCTTCCGCCCCCTTCCCGGGGGCAGTTTAGTTCAAAAGCCATGAGCCGTTCCCCATCAAGCCGGTGTTTCCCCCCGCCGCCTCCAGCGCGGTTTTCCGCGTAGGCGAGGAATTCGGGGTGCTGTATCAGCGCCGCGATAAAGAGGGGGTGCAGATCCCCCCGGGGATAGAGGGAGAGGCCGCCGAAGGAGATCTCCGCCGGGCTTTCCGCCGCCGCCCCGGCCTCTGGGGTTGAGGCCGGGCCCGTGGCCGAAGCCGAACCGGGGTCCGCGGGCCGGTACCCGGCGAAATCCCCCAGGGGGCGGGGAATTTCGCCGCCGCTGATAAAAAACAAGTCAAAGAGGGCGCGGATCATCCCGGAGAGGACCCGGTTCTGGTCCTGGAGGAGGGCGATCTTTTCCTCGATGTTGACGAGGGCCTTCAGGATAAGGCGCTGGACCTCCGGGAGGGGCAGGCTGAGTTCCAGGGCTTCCAGCTCTTTCAGACCGGCGGTCCGGGGGGGGGTCAGGGCGTTGAGGATCCGGCAGAGGAAGGGGGCCTCCGCCTCGGGGCCGCAGCTTAGCACATGGACGCGGGTGCCCGCGGAAAAGCGGCCCTGGACCGCGAAGGCCCAGGGGCCGCCCCGGGGCGGGGCGGCGGTAAGGACATGGTCCCCTTCGTAAACGTAGCTGTCGATCCGGGCGATAAGCCCCTCCTGGCCGTAGTAGGGGTACTCTCCGGGCCGAAGGCCGCACTGGCGGGGGGAAAGGGCGATCCGCTCCCCGTCGCGGTTTTGGGTAACGTCCCCCAACTGGACCCGCAGCAGGCGGGAATTCACCGCAGGTCCTCTTCCCGGATTTTCCGCAGGGATTCCAGCGTCCGGCGGTTGAGCCGCCCCTCCTCCTTGACCAGGGCTTCGAATTCGGCCCGCAGGGCGGCGAAATGGAGGCCCCGGCCCGGTTCTTCCTCCTCCTCCTCGCCGATGCCGAGGTAATGGGCGGGGTTCAGGCAGTAAGCGGCCTCCCGAATCCGGGGGATGAGGACGGACACGGCGAAGGCCCGGACATCGCGGTAGGGGACGGCCTTGGGGAAGCGCCAGTTGTGGTAGGTGCGGGCGATGCGGCTGATGTCGCCGGGGGAAAATTCCCAGTCCCGGCGGTTCAGGGGCCGGCCCAGGTTCCGGGCGTCAATAAAAAGGGCCTCGTCGCCGCGGCGGCCCCGGCTGATCTTGGCCCGGGAAAAAAACCAAACGCAGGGGCCGAGGGAATGGCTGCTGAAGATCCGGGGGGGAAGATTCACCACGCAGTCCAGCAGCCGGCCTTCCACCAGGGAACGGCGGATTTCCCGCTCGTCGGAACGGGGGGAATGAAGGGAAGACCGGGGAAGGACCAGGGCCCCCAGGCCCGCCGGGGAAAGCCGGTCCAGGGTATAGCGAATCCAGGAGTAGGGATCTCCCTCCGCCGGGGGGCAGGCGGCGATGAAATCGAATTTTATATCCCCCTGGGGGTCCCGCAGGAGGGGGCCGCCGGGGTTCCACAGGATCCCGCCGGTATCGACGCCCCGGACCATCAGATTCATCCTGGCGAGCCGCCAGGTTTCGGCCCGCCGTTCCTGGCCGTAAAAGGCAAGCTCCGCCAATTTTCCCCGCCGGGCGCTGATAAAGTCCGCGGCCCCCGCGGAAATGCCCGCCGAACCGCAGCAGGGATCAAAGAAACGGCCCTGGTAGGGTTCCAGCATCAGGGCCAGCAGGGCGGCGACGCGGGGGGGGACCGGGGCCTCCGGCAGGGCCGGAAAAAAAGGGCCCGGATCCTTCCGGGTCCGGCGGGACCAGGGCAGGGCCTTTTCAAATTCCCCCAGGAGGCCGGTAAAGACCCGCCCCGTTTCCCCGGCGGAAAGTTTCCCCAAGAGCCCCCCCAGCTCCCAAAAAAAGGGAATGTCCCGGGCCGGGGCGCGGCGGGAGGGGGGCCGGGAAAGGGTCTCCGGGAACAGATTCCTGAGGAGCGGATTTTCCCCCTCGATGATCCGAATAGCCCCGGCGACGGCCCGGGAGGGATCCGGGGCTGAATTCGGGGGCCCCTCCCGGGGGGCCGCCGGATCCTCCCGGCCTGTTTCGGGGGAGCCTGTCTCCGCCGGGATTATTCCGGGGGGAAAGATCGTATCCCAGCGGGCGGAATCCGGCACCAGGAAAGGCCCCTTCCGGGGCTCCGGGGATTCTTCGGCCCCGGCCCTGCCGCCCCGCCCCGGACGGAGGGGGGCCTTGCCGGCGGCTTCGCCGGAAGCCTCCCCGGAGGCGCATACGAAACGCAGGAATACCAGGCCCAGCATGTCCTGGGGCAGCCACTGGGGGGCTTCCGCCGCCTTGTCCAGGCACAGTCTTACTATCTTTTCCGGCAGATCCCTGTTCATCGACGCCATACTACTACCTCGCTTAGGCTAAATCACCGGATAAGCGAAACGACCGGGAACAAGAATGGTAACCACGAAGGGGCGCCAAGGCGAGCCGCGGCTCGCCGGAACACAATGGAGTAAAAAAGCACCTTCAATCCCCGCCCTTCCTGCGCCTTCTTCGCCTTTGTGATAAATTTCTTCCATCCGCATATTCGGTTTTTTAGACCACGCAGCCTGCTACCGCAGATTGGCGATAAAATTTCCCGCGCCGGAGGTAAAACGGGCGATCATCACCCCGTCGCCGGATTTCCGGATAATCTTGGCGGAAACCTCGTCCCCCGCCGCGTTAACGACCTTGATATTTTCAAAAACATCCAGGACCTTCTCCCCCTTTTCGGGAATGATGACGGCCCTGGCGAGGGACACGGAGAGGAGATAGTAATGGAACTCGACTTTTTCCACCCGTTTATCGTCGATCCGGTAGCAGAGCACCGCCGCCGGAGAGGGAAGCCTGGCCAGGGGGGCTTCGCTGCCCCTGAGTTCCAGAAAATAGGGCGCCCCGATGCCGTCAACCTGATACATCGTAACGGGCTCCCTGAGGCCCTTGGGGGTCGTTTCCATGCTCTGGCCCACCCGCAGTTCCGCCTTGACCAGCGCAAGGGTGTTGGCGGAAATCAGAATCTGGCCCCCGGTGCTGAAACTCTCGATGCGGCTGGCCAGATTCACGTTGCTGCCGATGACGTTGTACCGCATGGACTTGGGGGACCCGATGTTCCCCACGATGGACTCCCCCGAATTGATCCCCACCCCTATCTCCATAGGGGGGTAGCGGTTTTTAATGTTCCACTCGTTTACCTCGTCCATGGCGATCTGCATATCCAGCGCGCAGGCGACGGCGCTGTCCGGGTGGTTTTCGTAGGCCACCGGGGCGCCGAAGATGGACAGAATACCGTCCCCCAGGAACTCAATCACCGTACCCCGGTACTTGTGGATCACCTCGACCATGACGGAAAAGTAGTGGTTCAGCACGGCCACCGCGTCTTCAACGGCCATCTGCTCGGATATGCCGGTAAAACCCCGAATATCGGAAAAGAGAATCGAAATATCCTGCTTCCTGCCCCCCAGGGAAAGACCGCCGGGAGTGTCCATAAGATCCTTGATAATGTCATCGGAAAGATAGCGGCCAAAGGTCTCGTTCAGGGCCAACACCTTTTTTGTTTCTTCCTCCACCAGCATCTGCAAATTGGCATTGAAGCGGTTGAGCAGTTGAATCTTCTGCCGGTAGAGGGCGAACATGATGCCGGAAGAGAGGATGGCGGCGGTAACGGCGATAACCTGAAGCACGTAGCGGCGGCGGGCGGCGTCCCGCTGGGAAAGAATCCGCTCGTCGGAAATATCCACCCCCGCCACGGCGGCCAGATTCCCGCCGGCGTCGAACATGGGGACCAGGGCGGAGAGGAGGCCGTCCCAGGTCATCGTGTATTCGTCGAAACGGGTAACGGAGGAGGTCTTGTTCGCTATGATCGCCCGGGATAAATCCTCCAGGGGGAACTGAGTCGCCGGCGTGCACATATCCTCCGAATAGTCGTTGTCCACGATGTACTGAATACGATCATTCCCGTAGGGCCGCCAGAAATAGGCGTAAAGAACCCCGTAACGCTCCGAGAAATCGACAAGCCGCTCCTTAAGCTCCCCGTAGGCCGGAACAAAATCCCCCTCCGGCGTATAAATATCCCCCTCGCTCCGGTAAAGCTCCAACTCCTCGACAGCCACCGCGGAAGAAAGCGCGTGGGCCCCGGCCAGAAGAAATTCCTGGATGGACAGCTCCATCAGCCTGACGGTACGGCCCAGATTGATATTCGCGTTCACCGACAGAAAGAGGGCGATGAAAGAACTGAGAACAAAGAGCAGCAGGGCAAAATTATCCTTGAGGAACTGCCGGGCCTTCATCTCCACCCCTTTCATACTTTTCTTTCATTATGGCATAGAGGGGATCCCGCTTCAATGGCCCCCATAGCGGCGGCGGTTTGGGGCATTCCTGAGAGTCCCGCCGAATTTTGGGCGCATCCCCGCCTGCGGCGGGGACCGGGCTATCCAGGGCTCCGGCTTCGCCTCCGGCCCCGCCGCTCCGCGGCGTGGCTGCTCCGCACCCTTCCTATCCCTTGCGCGGGCGCAACCATACGCCGTAAGAAATTTACCACCACGGCGAAGAAGGCGCAGGAAGGGCGGCGATTGAAGGCGCGTATTCATTCCGTCATGTTCCTGGCGAGCCGCGGCTCGCCCTGGTGCGCCTTTGTGGTTTAAATTCTTACTTCTATCCTTGCTACAACCTCCGCAGGTATTTCTACTTCGAATCCCTCCCTTTCCAGCCCCTTGCGGCTAAAACAGCGGAAAAAATTCACCACGAAGGCGAAGAAGGCGCACGACGGCGGGGATTGAAGGTGCTTTTTCATTCCTTCGTGTTCCTGGCGAGCCGCAGCTCGCCTTGGTGCGCCTTAGTGGTTACCATTCCTGTTCCCGGTTCTTTCGCTTATCCGGTGATGTGGGGAACTACCCGGCCAGGTATGCCATCAGGTTTTTGCGGCCCAGTATATTGATTACCCGCTTTACGTTGCAGGCAAGAAAGGCGAGGAAAAATTCCCCGGCCGCATTTCGTAAGCCGCTGGTTAAACAATATCCCGCATCCATACTTCGCTTTATGGTTCCAAAGGGATGTTCGACAATGCTCTTCCGTTGCCTGATTATCCCTTTGTCCGGCTTAATCCGTATTTGTTTGACATACAGGTCGGCGTCATTATATGACTTTGGGAAATCCTCCTCGGTCATAGGAACCTGATGGCGCCTCCCCCGTGCTTCAGAGATAGGCCCGCTGCCCCCGCCGCCCTTCGAATCCCTCCTTTTCCAGCCCCTTGCGGCTAAAACAGCGGAAAAAATTCACCACGAAGGCGAAGAAGGCGCACGAAGGCGGGGAGTGAAGGTGCTTTTTCATTCCTTCGTGTTCCTGGCGAGCCGCAGCTCGCCTTGGTGCGCCTTAGTGGTTAACATTCCTGTTCCCGGTTCTTTCGCTTATCCGGTGATTTAGCCTAAGCAAGGCTGCGGCTTCGCCTCCGGCTGCTCCGCGCAGCAACTCCGAAAAACCAAAAGGCGAAGGCGTTTTGGTTCGGCCTCCGCGCCGGCCGTCCCCGCCGTTTGTGGGCCCTGTATGCCGAGCGGTGAACGCCGCGGGGAGGCGCCGCGGCAGGAGGCCGCGGCGGACGGGGTTTCCGCGGCGGCGGGCGGAGCGCGGCGGCGTTGAAGGCGGGGGGCGGCGGAGAAGGGCGAAGGCGAAAACGGCAGGGACGCCGTTTTCGCCCCGCGCAAGGGATAGAAGCGAAACAAAAACCCGCAGGGTTTTTGTTAGAGCGGATAGCCCGGTTTTTTGCGGCGGCACCGCAAAAAATGCGCCCAAAGAGGCCGAAAACCGCTGATATACGGGACCTGCTTTATTTGGTAGAATCCCGCTATGCGCAGTAAGTTATCCCTCCGGCTTCCCCAGGGGGAAGCGCGGAAGCGGCTCGACGAGGCCGCCGCCCGGCGGATTATCATCCTGGACGGGGCCATGGGCACCCTGATCCAGGGTTTCCGCCTGACGGAAGGGGACTTCCGGGGCGGCCTGTTCGCCGGCCATCCCGTAAATCTGCTGGGCTGCAACGACCTGCTCTGCCTGACCAAACCGGAGGTGATCAGCGGCATCCATGAAGCGTACCTGGAAGCCGGGGCGGACATCACCAAAACCTGCAGTTTTAACGCGACCTCCCTTTCCCTGGGGGATTTCGGCCTGGGGGACCGGGCTTACGAGATAAGCCGGGCGGCCGCGTCCCTGGCCCGGCGGGCGGCGGACAAATTTTCCACCGCCGAACGGCCCCGTTTTGTGGCGGGAAGCATGGGCCCCACGACGAAGAGCGCCAGCATCTCCCCCGATATGGAGGACCCTGAAAAGCGGGCCGTAACTTGGGACGAGCTGGCGGCGGCCTATTACGACAACGCCCGGGGGCTGGTGGACGGGGGGGCGGATATGCTCCTGCTGGAAACGATCTTCGACACCCTGAACGCCAAGGCGGCGGTCTTCGCGGTTAAGCGCCTCATGGAGGAGCGGCATATCGATCTGCCGCTGATGCTCTCCGCCACTATAACGGGAAAGAGCGGGCGGATCCTTTCCGGCCAGACTCTGGAGGCCCTCTGCGTCTCCCTGGCCCACGCCGGCCCCTGGTCCCTGGGGCTCAACTGCTCTTTTGGGGCGGAGATGCTCAGGGAGCATACGGCGGAACTGGGGGCCCTTTCCTCCGGCCTGGGCGAATCCTGGCTCATCAGCGCCCACCCCAACGCGGGGCTCCCCAATCAGTTCGGCGGCTACGACGAGGACCCCGAATCCATGGCCCGCAAGATGGAGGAGTATTTTAAAGAGGGGCTGCTCAACATTGCCGGCGGCTGCTGCGGCAGCACCCCCGCCCATATCGCGGCCATCGCGGAACGGGCGGCCCGCTACGCCCCCCGCCGGCCCCGGACGGACAGGGCGCCGGCCGCCCGGCTGGCCGGGCTGGAGGGCCTCAGCCTGGGGGCCGGCGGATCCCTGACGGTCGTCGGGGAACGGACAAACGTGGCGGGAAGCCGGAAATTCCTCAGGCTTATCAAGGAAGACCGCTACGGGGAAGCCCTGACGGTGGCCCGGGAGATGATCGCCCAGGGGGCCGCCGTCATCGACGTCTGCATGGACGACGCTCTGTTGGACGGGGAGCAGGCCATGCGGCGCTTCCTCAACCTGGCCCTCCAGGACCCGGAGATTGCCCGGGTCCCCGTTATGATAGACAGTTCCCGCTGGAACGTGATCGAGGGGGGGCTGAAATGCGTCCAGGGAAAATGCCTGGTAAATTCCATCAGCCTGAAAGAGGGACCCGAAGAATTTCTCCGCCGGGCGGGGATTGCCCGGTCCTACGGCGCGGCGGTGGTGGTCATGCTGTTCGACGAACAGGGCCAGGCGGCGGACTACGGGCGGAAGATCGAGACCGCCCGCCGGTCCTGGGAGCTGCTCCGGGATTCGGGTTTCCCCGCCCGGGATATTGTCTTTGATCCCAACATCCTATCCCTGGCCACGGGGATAGCCGGCCACGACTCCTACGGCCTGGATTTTATCCGCGCCTGCGCCTGGATCCGGGAGAACTGTCCGGGGGCCCAAATTTCCGGGGGAATCTCCAACCTTTCCTTCAGTTTCCGGGGGAACGACCGGGTCCGGGAGGCCCTGCACGGGGTATTCCTCAAGCACGCCCGCGAAGCGGGCCTGACCATGGCGATTGTGAATCCCGGCTCCCTCGCCGCATACGACCGGATCGACGGGGAACTGCGCCGCGCCGCGGAGGATCTGGTCCTCAACAGGGGGGCGGCCCCCGGCGCATCCGGCGGGGCCAGCCCCACGGAGCGGCTCCTGCGTATAGCGGAGGCCCATGCCGGGAAGGGGGGCGCCGGGGCCTTGTCCCGGACCGGCGCGGAGGGCGGCTCCTGGCGGCGGGGGGATCCGGGGGAGCGGATCCTCTACGCTATGATCAGGGGCGTTGACGACCATATCGAAAAGGACGTGCTCGAATTCCGCCGGTCCTGCAAGCGTTCCCTGGAAGTCGTGGAGGGCCCCCTGATGCGGGGCATGCGGGAGGTGGGGGAGCTTTTTGGGGCGGGAAAGATGTTCCTGCCCCAGGTGATCCGCAGCGCCCGGGTGATGAAGAAGGCGGTGGCGGCGCTGGCCCCCTACATGGAACAGGAAAAACGCCGGGGGGACGGCGCGGAGGAGGAAAGCCGGGCGGCCATCGTCCTCGCCACGGTGAAGGGGGATGTCCACGACATCGGAAAAAACATCGTCGGGGTGGTCCTGGGCTGCAACGGCTACCGAATTCTGGATCTGGGGGTCATGGTGGAGGCTGAACAGATCCTCGAAACGGCCCGGCGGGAGGGGGCCGCCGCCGTCGGGGTCTCGGGACTCATCACCCCTTCCCTGGACGAGATGGTCCGTATCGCCGGGGAGATGGAAAAACGGCATTTTACGATTCCCCTCCTTGTCGGCGGGGCCGCCGCCAGCCTGGCCCATACGGCCCTGCGGATCGCCCCGGTGTACTCCGGCCCCGTGGTTTACACCCGGGACGCGGGTCAATGCCCCGCAGCCCTCCATGCCCTCCTCTCCCCCGCCGCCAGGCCCCGGTTCCTGGCGGATCTGGAGGCCAGGTACCGGGAGGCGGCGGCCCGGCACGGGGCGATTCATGCCCGGATCGACATTATCCCCCTGGAGGCGGCCCGGGCCAACCGGATCCCCCCCCCGGCCCCCCCGCCCCCTCCCAAACGGCGGGGCCTCATCGACCTAAACGATTACCCCCTGGACAAGGTGATCCCCCGGATCGACTGGGGGGGGTTCCTCCAAAGCTGGGAACTGGGACCGGAAAAAGAAGGGGGGGAGGAGGAAAACCGGGGGGCCCGGATAAAGATTCTGAAAGATGCCCGGGATATGCTGGACCGGATAAGGGCGGAACAGTCCCTCCGGCTCCGGGGGGTGCTGGGAATCTTTCCCGCCGCCGCCCAGGGAGAGGACCTGCTGGTCTACGGGGATACCGGGAGGGATCTGCGGGAACGGTTCTCCTTTCTCCGGGGCCAGGACCGGAAGCGGAACGGGGTCCACAACCCCTGCCTGGCCGACTTTCTGCCCCCGGCGGAGGGCTGGATCGGCCTTTTCGCCCTGAGCGCCGGTTTCGGCGCGGAGGAGGCCGCCGCCGTCCTCCGGGGCCGGGGGGACGACTACGGGGCCCTTCTCCTGGGCACCCTGGCGAACAGCCTCACGGAGGCCTTCAGCGCGGAGGCCCACCGGCTGGCAGCGGAAGAATTCTGGGGTTACGCCGCCGGTTCCGGCGAATCGGGCGGCCCCCCCGGCATACGCCCGGCCTTCGGCTACCCCTCCTGCCCGGATCACCGGGACAAGGAAATCGCCTTCCGCCTGCTGGAGGCCCGGCGGCGCTGCGGCCTGGAGCTTACCGAATCGGCGATGCTGCGGCCGGCGGCCTCGGTCTGCGGCATGTACCTTCCCCAGGGTTTTTACTTCAGCATCGCCGCCGCGGGGGAAGACCAGCTTCGCGGCTGGGCGCGGCGCAAGGGCATCACTCTGGCGGAGGCCCGGCAAAGGCTCGGCTCGATTCTGCCCCTGGCGAAAACGCGCT
>JAIRSD010000277.1 GCA_031255615.1 Treponema sp.
GGTAGATGAGGTTGTTAAGGTGCTTATCGCCACCAAGCGGAAACTGCGGGAGGGGGATAAGATGGCGGGCCGCCACGGTAACAAGGGGGTGGTCGCACGGGTCCTTCCTGAGGCGGATATGCCCTACATGGAAGACGGCACCCCGCTGGACCTCTGCCTTACCCCCCTGGGGGTGCCTTCCCGGATGAATATCGGCCAGCTTTTGGAGACGGAGCTTGGCTGGGCCGGTTCCCGGCTGGACGAGTGGTACTCCGCGCCGGTGTTCCAGTCCCCCTCGGCGGAGCAGATTGAGGAGAAACTTAAAGAGGCGAACCTGCCCGTCACCAGCAAGACCACCCTGTACGACGGGCGCACGGGGGAAAGTTTTGTGAACCCCATTTTCTGCGGGGTTATCTACTTCCTCAAGCTGCACCACCTGGTTGACGACAAGATGCACGCCCGGTCCACTGGTCCCTATTCCCTGGTAACCCAGCAGCCCCTGGGGGGCAAGGCCCAGTTTGGCGGCCAGCGGCTGGGGGAAATGGAAGTCTGGGCCCTGGAAGCCTACGGCGCCGCCAACACCCTGCAGGAACTTTTGACGATTAAGTCCGATGATATGACCGGCCGGTCCAAGATTTACGAAGCCATTGTGAAGGGGGAACCTTCCACCACCGCGGGGATCCCCGAGTCCTTTAACGTACTGGTCCAGGAACTCCGGGGCCTGGCCCTGGATTTAACCATCTACGACGGCAAGGGTAAGCAAATTCCCCTGACCGAACGGGACGAGGAGCTTATCACCAAGAGCGGGAGCAACTTCTAGCCAGGGCCGGCCTGGCCGGCCCCGGGGCGGGGGAAAGGGGGATCCATGAAACCACGTTTAGGACACGTCGCTATCCGGGCCGCCGATGCGGAAAAGACCGCCGCCTTTTACCGCGACGTTTTGGGCTTTCCCGAGGCGTTCCGCATGTACCGGCCGGCGGACCAGGATGCCGGCCGGACCTTGACCGGTATTTATCTCTATATCGCGGCAAGCCAGTTTGTCGAGATTTTCCCCGGCGGCCTTGAACCGCGCCAGGAGGGGGCCGGCCTTATCGGGCCGGTCCACTTCTGCGTCGAGGTGGATGACGCCGCCGCCGCCCTGGAAGAGATTCGCCTGAGGGGCGCTCCCATCGACAAGGAACTGGGGGTCGGCTATTCCCGGTGTATCCAGTTCTGGACCCACGATCCTGACGGCAACGCCATTGAGTTTATGGAGCTGCCCCCGGAATCCCTGCAGCAACAGGCCAACCAGCGGCTGGGGAAGGGATAGGGGCCGCTTGCGGCTTCCCGGCCCCCGGCGGGGGCCTTCTCTTTGGCCGGGGGCTTGTCAGGGCCCTCTGTTTGTGCTAAAAATTGTATGTTTGGGTAGAATTCGCCGATGGTGCGCCCTGAGGGGGGCCCTGGCCTCATGGCCTTAATAGGGCTACTCCTCAGCGCTTCGTGTTGATATTCGCTTGAACCTGAGCGGCGCCGCCGCCGCTCCTTAGAGGAGTAATCATGCGGGATATTCAGGATTTTGACTCGATTATGATACATTTGGCCTCCCCGGATATGATCCGGGCCTGGTCCTATGGGGAAGTCAAGAAGCCGGAGACGATTAATTACCGTACCCTGCGGCCGGAAAAGGACGGACTGTTCTGCGAGCGGATCTTTGGGACCACCAAGGAGTGGGAATGCTACTGCGGAAAGTTTAAGTCTATCCGCTACAAGGGGGTTATCTGTGACCGTTGCGGGGTGGAGGTGACTCACTTTAAGGTGCGGCGGGAACGGATGGGGCATATTGAACTGGCGGCTCCGGTGTCCCACATCTGGTATTACCGCTCGGTGCCCAGCCGGATGGGGCTCCTGCTTGATATGACCATGACCTCCCTGCGGTCGGTGCTGTACTACGAAAAGTATGTGGTGATTGATCCGGGCGAGACGGACCTGAAAAAGATGCAGCTCCTTTCCGAGGAAGAGTTTTACGAGGCCCAGAATCTGTATGGGGGCGGTTTTAGCGCCGGTATGGGGGCGGAGGCCATACGGACCCTGCTGGAAAACATCAATCTGGACAAGATGTCGGCGGAGCTGCGGGCCAAGATGATTGAAAAGGGAGTTAAAAGCGACAAGCGGCTCCTGAAACGCATCGAAATTGTGGAAAATTTCCGGAATTCCAAAAACAAGCCGGAATGGATGATTCTGGACGTGATTCCGGTGATTCCCCCGGATCTGCGGCCCATGGTACAGCTTGACGGGGGCCGTTTTGCCACGTCGGACCTGAACGATCTGTACCGCCGGGTGATTAACCGGAACAACCGGCTTAAGCGGCTCCAGGTTTTGAACGCCCCGGATATTATTATCCGCAACGAAAAGCGGATGCTCCAGGAGGCGGTGGACGCCCTGTTTGATAATTCCAAGAAAAAGCGGGTGGTGAAGGGGGCCAGTAACCGGCCGCTCAAGTCTATTTCCGATATGTTGAAGGGGAAGCAGGGCCGTTTCCGGCAGAATCTGCTGGGTAAGCGGGTTGACTACTCCGGCCGTTCGGTTATTACGGTGGGGCCGGACCTTAAGATGTGGCAGTGCGGGCTTCCCACCAAGATGGCCCTGGAACTGTTTAAGCCCTTCATCATGAAAAAGCTGGTGGACAAGGACGTGGTATACAACATCAAGAAGGCCAAGATCCTGGTGGAGGCCGAAACCCCGGAGGTCTTTGCCATTCTGGACGATGTGGTAAAGGAACATCCGGTGCTTTTGAACCGGGCCCCCACCCTGCACCGGCTGGGGATTCAGGCCTTTGAACCGGTTCTGGTGGAGGGGAAGGCGATTAAGCTGCACCCCCTGGTGTGCCACGCCTTTAACGCCGACTTTGACGGGGACCAGATGGCGGTCCA
>JAIRSD010000183.1 GCA_031255615.1 Treponema sp.
AAGATGGTGACGGATATTTTGACGGTTCCCGAACTGCGGGACTGCGAGATTTCCCTGATGGACATTGACGGCAAGAACCTGGACATGATCTACCGGATCCTGGACCGGGACATCAAGGCCAACGGGCTGAACGGGGTAAGGCTTAGCAAAACCACCGACCGCCGGCGATCCCTGGAGGGGGCGCGGTATATTTTTTCCTTCGCCCGGGTCGGCGGGCTTGACGCATTTGCCCTGGATGTGGAGATTCCCCTGCGCTACGGGGTGAACCAGTGCGTGGGGGACACGATCTGCGCCGGGGGGATTATGTACGGCCAGCGGAGCATTCCGGTGGTGCTGGATATTTGTAAGGACATACGGGAACTGGCGGAACCGGAGGCCCTGTTCCTGAATTATGCGAACCCCAACGCCATGAATACCTGGGCCGCCGTTGCCTACGGGGGGGTGCGGACCTTGGGGCTTTGCCACGGGGTGCAGCACGGCCATGCCCAGATTGCGGAGGTCCTGGGGCTTCCGATTCAGGAGGTGGATATTATCTGCGCCGGGATTAACCACCAAACCTGGTACATCCAGGTGAAGCACCGGGGCAGGGACATGCGGGATAAACTGCTGGAGGGTTTTCGGAAGCATCCGGCCTACAGCAGGGAAGAAAAGGTCCGCATCGACATTCTGGAAAAATTCGGCTACTACAGCACGGAAAGCAACGGCCATCTGAGCGAGTATCTGCCCTGGTACCGCAAGCGGCCGGAGGAAATAGAACGGTGGATCGACCGGTCCTCGTGGATCCATGGGGAACCGGGGGGCTATCTGCGGGAATGCCGGGAAGCCCGGGCCCGGTTTGACGAGGAGGCCCGGTCCTACGAGACCATGGAAGCGGCGCGCTATGTTCCCGAAGGGCGTTCCTCCGAGCATGGTTCCCACATTGTGGAGGCCCTGGAGACGGGGCGGGTCTACCGGGGCCATTTTAACGTGATGAACCGGGGGGCCGTTTCCAACCTGCCGGTGGACTGCGTGGTGGAGGTTCCCGGCTACGTGGACGGCAACGGCATCTCCATCCCGCTGGTGGGGGATCTGCCCGCCCCCTGCGCGGCGATCTGCAACGCCAGCATCGCGGTGCAGCGGCTTTCCGTGGAGGCCGCCGTTGAGGCGGATCCCCTGAAGCTGAAACAGGCCATGCTGCTGGACCCCCTGGTGGGGGCGGTCTGCAATCCCCCGGAGGTTTGGGACATGACCGACCAGATGCTTAAGGCCCAGCGCCAGTGGCTGCCCCAGTACCGGGGCTATATCGCGGGCCTGGGATAAGAGCTGCCCCGGCAGGGGGGTAAGCGGAACAAAAACGCCGCGTCTCTGCCGGGGGTCCGGGCGCGGCCCGGACCCTGCTCCGCCCGCTTTAGGGCGTTTTTGTGCAGCGGAGGGGGGGACAGATCGCCCGTAACGCTGCGGAAAGAACGTACGGTAAGTGTCCCCCCCTTCTATATTCTTAATTCTTATCTAAGGGGATCCCGATTCCAGGGTTTCCCTCAGGAGGGCCAGGAATTCCCGCCTGCCCAGTTCTTCTCCCCCCAGGCTGCGCAGGTGTTCCGTGGGGACCTGGCAGTCGATGAAGCGGAGTCCCTCGGCAAAGAGGCGCTGCGCCAGGCTGAGGAAGGCCGCCTTGGAGGCGTTGCTGCGGCGGGCGAACATGGATTCTCCGCAAAAGACCTTTCCCAGTCTGATGCCGTAGCAGCCCCCCGCCAGTTCCCCGTCCTGCCAGCTTTCCGCCGAATGGGCCCAGCCCAGACGGTGGAGTTCCGTGTAGGCGGCGATGATGTCGCCGCTGATCCAGGTGCCCCCCTGGCCGGGGCGATCCACCGCGGCGCAGGCACTGATGACGGCGGGGAAATCCCGATCAAAGGTAACGCTGAATGTTCCCTGCCTCAGGATCTTCCGCATGCTGGCGGAGACGTGGAGTTTTTCCGGGAAGATGACAAACCGGGGGTCCGGGGACTGCCAGAGGAGGGGGTCCTCCGGGTTGTACCAAGGGAAGACGCCCTGTTCATAGGCGGAGAGGAGCATGCCGGGGGAAAGGTTCCCCCCTACGGCAACGATGTCTCCTATAGCGAAATTCGGGTTGGGGAAGCAGTAGCGTTGGTCTTCGTCGAGGTAGGGGAAGGACGGATCCGGGCCGGGGGAGTGCCGGCGGCCCACCTAGTTGATCCTTTCCGTCATTCCGGCGAGGGGCTCCGGTTGATCCGGCGGCGGTTCCTCCGCATCCGGGGCCGGAATTTCTTCGGCGGCGAGGAGGGATTCCAGAATATCCACCTTGTATTCGCCGTTCCGGTAATCCACCCGGGCGGCGCCGCCGGCGCTTAAGTCCCCGAAAAGGACCAGATCCACAAAGGGGCCCTTGATCTTGTCCTCGATTAGCCTCCCCACGTTCCGGGCGCCGAAGTCCCGGCTGTAGCCTTCCTCCGCCAAACGGTCGATGCAGGCGGCGCTTGGTTCCAGCCGCACATGCTTTTCCGCCAGTTGGGCCTTAAAGGCGTCCAGTTCCTTGTTGACGATGCTGGTCATGATCTCCCGGGAAAGATGGCCGAAGCGGACCACCGCGTCCAGGCGGTTTCGGAATTCGGGGGTAAAGGTTTTTTCCACCGCGTCCTTTACCGCGGACTCGTCCACCCGGCGCTCCCCAAAGCCGATAAGCTCCCTGCCGATGTCCCGGGCCCCGGCGTTGCTGGTCATAATAAAAATTACGTTGCGGAAATCCGCTTTCCTGCCATTGTTGTCTGTTAGGGTGGCGTAGTCCATGATCTGCAAAAGGATGTTGTAAATATCCGGGTGGGCCTTTTCAATCTCGTCCAAAAGGATGACTGCGTGGGGCTGCTTGCGGACCGCGTCGGTCAAAAGGCCCCCCTCCTCGTAACCCACATAGCCCGGCGGGGCCCCTACCAGCCGGGACACGGTATGCTTTTCCTGGTACTCGCTCATGTCGAAGCGGTGGATGGCGATCCCCAGAATGTCCGCCAACTGCCGGGCCAGTTCGGTCTTGCCGACCCCCGTGGGACCCACAAAAAGGAAGTTGGCCACCGGTTTGTTTTCCGCCCGGAATCCCGCCCGGCCCCGCTTGACCGCCTGGACCACCGCGGTTACCGCCCCGTCCTGGCCGAAGATCCGGCTTCGGAGCCGGCCTTCCAGTTCCCGCAGCTTGTCTTTTTCGTTCTCCCCCACGGACCGCTCGGGGATCCGGGCAATTCGGGACACCACGGTTTCGATAAGGGGGAGCCCCACCTCCACGATTTCCACGGTCCCTTCCTGAACGGTGCTGTTCCCGCCGCCGCCCGTCCCGCGGTAAGGGGCGCCGGAATCCAGGGAATAGGAGGCGTCCGGGTAGGCCGGGTCTTTTTCCGCCGCCGAATCCTCGGGAAAATCCCCAGAAATTTCCCCGGCGTTTTCCCCGCGCCCCTCCTCCCGGCTTTCGGATTCTTTTTTGTAGGCCTCGATCCGGGCGAAAGCCCCGGCCTCGTCGATAACGTCGATGGCCTTGTCGGGGAGCCGCCGTTCGGTTATGAACTGGGCGGAGAGCCTCACCGCCCCTTCCACCGCCTCGTCGCTGTAGCGGACATGGTGGTATTCCTCGTATTTCGATTTAAGGCCCTGGAGAATCTTGACGGCGTCGGATTCGCTGGGTTCGCCGATGTCGATCTTCTGGAAACGCCGGGACAGGGCCCGGTCCTTGTCGAAGAACTTGCCGTATTCCTCGTGGGTTGTGGAGCCGATGCAGCGAATCTTGCCGCTGGTCAGGGCCGGTTTTAACAGATTGGAGGCGTCCAGGGCCCCGCCGGAGACCGAACCCGCCCCTACCAGGGTGTGAATTTCGTCGATAAAGAGGATGGCCCGTTCTTTTTTCAGCATCTCCTCCACCACCCGTTTGACCCGTTCCTCAAAGTCCCCCCGGTACTTGGTCCCCGCCACCAGGGCCCCCATGTCCAGGGAATAAATCGAAAAGTCCTTTAAGGTGGGGGGGACCTTGCCGGCCACGATCCGCTGGGCCAGGCCTTCGGTGATGGCGGTCTTTCCAACCCCCGAATCCCCCACATGGACCGGGTTGTTCTTAAGGCGGCGGCAGAGGACCTGGATGGTGCGGTCCAGCTCCGCCTCTCTGCCGATGACCGGTTCCAGCTTGTTCTCCCGGGCCAGGGAGGTAAGCTCCGTGGCGTAGCGTTCCAGGGCGCTCCGTTTGTTCCCCCGGCCCCTTTGAGCCTCCGCCGGATCCTCCTCCCCGTATTTCCCCGCCCCCTCCGTCTCGCGGCCGTGGCGGCCCTTGCCGAAGTCAAAGGCGTGGGGATCGCTGTCGTAGCCGTGGGAAAGGATGTTGAGCAGTTCAAAACGCTTGATTCCGGCCTTTTTCATGTAATAGGAACAGTAGGTCCGTTCTTCATCAAAGAGGGAGACCAGAATATCCGCTACGTCGAGCATATCCTTTTGGGAAGACTGGCTTTGCAGCACCGCCCGCTCGATGACGCTCTGGAAGCCCACGGTCTGGGTAGGTTCGGTATCGTCGATGAGGGGGACCTTTTGTTCAAAGTAGTTTTCCATTTCGGTGCGGATCTGATCCGGGTTCGCTCCGCAGGCGGAAAGAACCCCCTGCACTTCATCGGAGTCAAGGGCCGCGTAAAGAACGTGTTCGGGGGTCAAGTATTCGTGATTCCGTCTCTTGGCTTCGTTATAAGCGGCGTTGATGATCGCCTGTACATGCCCTGAGATTTTCATTAAGCCACTCCCAAACTAAAGTATCCTACTTTTCCTAGACCTTTTCTACAATACAGCGCAGGGGGTATCCCTTTCGTTCCGCCGCGATATGGACCTGCTCGGCCTTTGTCAGGGCGATGTCCCAGGAATAGAGTCCCACGGTTCCCCGGCCTTTGCGGTGTATATCCAGCATGACCCGCTTCGCTTCCTCCTCGCCCTTTTGAAAGATGGACATGAGAACGGCAACCACGAATTCCATGGTGGTATAATTATCATTCAGAAGAATTACCCGGTAATCGTCGGGTTCCCGCAGCTTTTTTCTGCTTCTGTCCGCCAGTTTAGTGTCGTTTCCCCTGTTATCCGCCATGCTCGTTGTATACCCGCCATTGTCTCCAAAGAGGCAGCGTTCTTAAATTTCAAGGTAGTTTGTCCATAATGGGTCTCCATTACGAACAGACTCTAAATATAAGGAGAAAACCCCTTTCAAAGCCGAAGTTTTGAAGGAGTTCGGTCTTCTTGTTTTTTACCGGACCAGTATTTATAGTTACATGATGCGTATCCTATCCTGGAATGTCAATGGAATACGGGCGGCGGAGAAACGGGGCTTTGTCCCCTGGTTCCGCTCGGATTCGCCGGATATTTTGTGTCTGCAAGAGACCAAGGCCCGGCCGGAGCAGCTTTCGGAGGATCTTACCGCGCCCCGGGACCGGGATGGCCGGCCCTACCACGCCTATTGGGCCAGCGCCAAAAAAGCCGGTTATTCGGGGGTGGCCGTCTTTAGCCGCATCAAGCCGGAAAAGGTGGGGCCCCTGGGCATTGACCAGTTCGACGATGAAGGACGGGTGCTTCAGGCGGAATTTTCGGACTTTACCCTTATTTGCGCCTATTTCCCCAACTCCCAGGACGGGGGGGCCCGGCTCCCCTACAAACTCGCCTTCTGCGACGCCATGATGGAACTCTGCAACGATCTGGTGAGAAGAAAGCGCCACTTTGTCCTCTGCGGGGACTACAACATCGCCCACACCCCCATCGACCTGGCCCGGCCCCGGGAGAACGAGGGGAACGCCGGCTACCTGCCGGAGGAGCGGGCCTGGATGGACGCCTTTACCGGGGCCGGCCACGTTGACAGCTTCCGCCGCTTCCACCCCGGCGAGACCGGCTGCTACAGTTGGTGGTCCTACCGGGCCGGCGCCCGGGCGCGGAACGTGGGCTGGCGTATCGACTACCACTGCATCGACCGCCCCTTTTTGGACCGGTTAAGCGGCGCCCGGATCCTCTTCACCGTGGAGGGTTCCGATCACTGTCCGGTGGAGATCGCATTGACCGACGCCCCCTAGGGCAGCCCAGTCCGAAGGAGAATCGCCCAGGCCGGAGCAGGGCCGCATAGCCTAAAAAATTGAATATGTGGATGTAAGAAATTTACCACTAAGGCGAAGAAGGCGCACGAAAGGCGGGGATTGAAGGTACTTTTTCATTCCTTCGTGTTCCTGGCGAGCCGTAGTAGGTTGCTTGGTCTAAAAAATCAGATATACGGATGTAAGAAATTTACCACTAAGGCGAAGAAGGCGCACGAAAGGCGGGGATTGGAGGTGTTTTTTTATTCCTTCGTGTACCTTTGTGCGCCTTCGTGGTTAACATTCCTATTTCCGGTCGTTTCGCTTATCCGGTGGTGTAGTGCAATCACGGCCCAGCAGGCCGCATAGCCTAAAAAATCAGATATGTGGATGTAAGAAATTTACCGCCAAGGCGAGGAAGGCGCACGAAAGGCGGGGATTGAAGGTGTTTTTTCATTCCTTCGTGTTCCTAGCGAGCCGTAGTGCGCCTTGGTGCGCCTTCGTGGTTAACATTCCTGTTTCCGGTCGTTTCGCTTATCCGGTGATTGAGTGCAATCAAGGCGCCGGAGCGGGGGCCCCACAAATCCCATGCCCCCCGTTTTTTTGTCCGCGGGCCTGCTGGTTTCCAGCGTTCCGCGGCCCGCCGCGAAACACCGCCGTCCGCCGCCCGGGCGGGAGATTCCCTTGGCTTGCCGCGCCGCGTTTTGGTTGGCCGCGCCCGCGCAAGGGATAGGAGGGGTGCGGAGCAGCCACGCCGCAGGCGGGGCCGGAGCGCAGCGGAGCCCCGGATAGCCCGGTCCCCGGTCCGCAGGGCCGGGGATGCGCCCAACATATTATCCGTGTTATTCGGCCCTTTCCGGACTGAGAACCGCTGAGTTTGCGCCCCGTCCCTCTCCGGGGCCCTTCCATGACCGGCGCGGGGGTTGTGCGCTGCGGAAGGCGGGCTTAGGGCCGTAAAAACCAGGCGGCGCAGTACAACAGGTAGATATGGGCGGGGTAGAAAACGTAGAAAAAGTATTTTCCCGCGGTTCCGCCCCCTCCCCGCTTCCCGTTGTAGAGGAGCAGGGGGACAACGGCGAAAACCATGAGCCACTGGACATCCCCGGCGGCGCCCCGGGAGGCGTACCAGGTAAGGGCGCCGATAATCAGGACCAGGGCCGTCTGGGCCAGCCGGCGCTTCCGCAGCAGGTAAAACGCCGTTCCCATAAAGGTCAGCACGAGGCCGCCTTCCACGGAGAGGGGATTGGGGATAAAGAAGAGGGCCAGCACGGCGTTCCGGCTGCCGTTCTGCATGGCCAGGATCATGACGAAGCTCAGGACAAAGGGAAGGATGAATCCCAGCAGGGCGGGCAGAACTTTGGCCGGCGACCTTTCTTTGATCCCCCCGCGGATAAGGTCGATTATCCACATGTAGTAGGAGGACAAAAACAGGGTGCCGAAGATATTGTTGATCAGGGCGATGTGTTCCATCGGCATGGCGGCGGACAGGACCCTGTTCATGGCGGACATGAACAGGGAAATCCCCAGGAACCGCAGCATATACCGTTTTTTGCTGCGGGTATAAAAAAATCCCTCGGCGCAGAGGAACAGGAACATCGCCGCCACCGGACGGCCCATCCAGCCCAGCCAGTCCGGCGGCCCCCGGTCAATGAACATCTGCCGTACATGGTCCGCGGCCATCAGGACAACCCCGGCGGTTTTTATGCCGGTTCCCGAAAGAATCTGCCAGCGGCGCGGAGCGAGGCCCGGACCCGTCGTGTGTATGCTTTCCATGGCCCCCAGTATCGGGAATTTCGGACCCGGTCCGCAAGAGGAGGGCGCCGCTTGGCCCGGCGGCGGCCCCTTGCCGGGAATTCGGAGCGGCGGAGCGTCAGCGGTTCCCCGTTCAAGAAACGCCGCATGCCGGAGCTTCTTTAGGGCGCATCCCCGGCTCCGCCGGGGACCGGGCTATCCGCTCTAACAAAAACCCTGCGGGTTTTTATTCCGCTCCTATCCCTTGCGCGGGTGCGGCGAACCAAAACGCTGCGCGTTTTGGTTCGGCATCCCTGCCGCTTCGCTCCCTCCGAGGCGCCGCGCTCCGCGCGGCGCCTTAAGGATGTTACCCGTCCGGTGGAGTTTCGCGTTCCGTCGCGAAACTCCGAAAGGCCGCCGCGCGTTGCCGCCGCCGGGGAACAGCCGCGGATCTCCGCGCAGCCGCGGCGGAATCCAGCCCCCCGCCTTCGGCGGACAGGGCCGCGGTCCGGCGCAGGGAGCGGCAAACCGGGCGGTTTTCGCACGCGGAATCGCCCGGCGCGGCGGTACCCCGTTGACGCAGCCCCCGGTCTTTTGTATATTTTTAACCGGATAACGCAGGATACCTTCCCCGGTTGTGTAATGGTAGCACGGCAGACTCTGGATCTGCTTGT
>JAIRSD010000005.1 GCA_031255615.1 Treponema sp.
CGGGGAAGTTTGTTATGAAAAGGTTCTTTTTATTTGCGGCGCTGTTTTGCGCCGTCATGAGCGCCTACGCCCAGCGGGGCAGGGCTTTTGACTGGACCATAGCCCTGGTGAACCAGCGACATTCCGTTGCCATCAGCGCGGACAGGCCGGTGCGGATGGAAACCGGGGAGATCTTTCATTTTTACATTAAGAGCGGGGCGGATTGCTTTGTGTACGTCATAGCCCAGGGTTCGGACAATTCAGTTTTCGTGTTTTACGGGAACTCCCTTAAAGGAGATGAGGAACTCAGGGTGGGGCCCGCGGAACTTACGCCACCGCCGGGGACGGAAACCTTTTTCGTGGTTGTCAGCGCCGGGGCGCAGCGGAAACTTGAGCAGGCCCTGGCGGCCTATCAGAAGAGCCCCGGTTCCCCCCGGGCGGCCCGGGCGGTGATGAACGAGGTCTTTGCCTTGAGGCGGGATATTTCCGGGCTGGATCAGAGCCCCGAACAGCCGGTCTACATGGGCGGCGCGTTCCGGGACGGCGGCGCCCCTCTGGCGGGCCTCCGTTTTTCCGGCTCGGATACCTATGTTAAAACTTTCAATATCGGCCATTAGGGGGAAATGGGGGAAAAACCGCGCGCCCCTTGCCGCGTGGGCCCTGGCGCTGGTTCTTACGCTGGCTTTCGGGGGCCTCTTTCCCAAGATCGACCGGGATCTTTACGATCTTCTCCTGTTAGTAAAGGTACGTTACTTTCCCCTGGCCCTGAACGCCCAGATCATCCACGCCGATCTGAACGACAGTTCCGAAGCCCGCCTGGGTTCCGATCTGGATACCCGCAAGGCATTCGCGGATTTTCTTTCGGTTCTGGCCTCGTATAACGCGCGGGTCGCCTTTGATTTTGTTTTCCCTTCTCCCGCCTCTGCCGACGCCGCCTTTGCCGAAGCGGCCCGGGCGGCAAGCCTCTGCATTATGGCCCTTGTCCCGGTGGAGGAAAAATACGCCAACTTTGCCTACGATACCCTGGAGCCCCGGGAGAAGGCCCTGCTCAGGGACAATCTCTGGCGCATAAAGGAGCGGGGAAAGAACAGCATACCCCGGGCGAAGAGCTTTATTCTTTCGGATTACCCTGTTTCTTCCTCGGCGGCCCAGCTTGCCCATATCGGGGTGTTTCCGGACAAGGACGGGGTTTACCGGAGGACGCCCCTGTTTTACCGCTGGGAAGACGGGCTTATTCCGGCCATCTCCCTGGCGGTGGCGGTAAGGGAACTGGGCATAGACCCGGGGGATATCGAATTCCACCCCGGCCGCTTCCTGTCCCTTCCCCTGCCCGGGGAGGAGCCTATCCATATTCCTGGAGACGAAAGCGGCGCTATGCTGTTCCCCTTTACCGCGTCCTGGGCCGATGACAGTTACCGCGTTTCCTTTGACCGCATAGTGGAAGCGGCGCATAACGAGGAAACCTACGCGGCCCTCCTTTCCGAGCTTTCAGGCGGGATGATCATGGCGGCGGACACCACCACGGGGAAACGGGACTTTGGCATTACCCCCGTCGAAACGGTTTACCCCCTGTCGGGGATTCATACGGCGGTACTGTCGGGCATACTGGAGGAGTATTTTTACCGCGACTGGGGAAAAGCGGCCCGGGGCGCGGCTCTTGCCGTTCTTCTGGTTCTTAGTTTCCTGCTAAGCGGCGTTAAGGCGGACCGCCTCTTTTTCTTCGCGTACCTGGGGCTTATTGCCGCCTTTTCGGCGTGGACTCTCGCCGCCTGGTTTGCCCTGCGCCTCAGCCCCTGGTACGGGAACCTGGCAGGGGGGCTCGGCTTCTTCTTTGCCGCGGGCCTTGCGGCGCGTCTCTTCCGCCGTTACCGGGAGGAGCTCCTCCTTAAAAGCGCCCTAAGCCGCTACTTTCCCCGTTCCCTGGCGGAACGCATCGCCGCCGAGGGGAAGACCGAACTCAGCCCGGCCTACAAGGAACTTACCATCCTCTTTACGGACATATCAAGTTTCACCAAGTGGAGCGCTGACCGGGAACCGGCCTTGGTTCACGCCTTTTTAAGCGATTACCTTGAAACCATGGCGGGTATCATCTTTGAACACGGCGGCACCGTGGACAAATTTATGGGGGACGGCATCCTTGCCTTCTTCGGCGATCCCTTCGAAATGCCCGACCACACCCGGCGCTGCCTTGAAGCGGCCCTGGCAATGCAGAAAAGGATCCGGGAACTGGCGCTCGTCTGGGCGCCCAGGGCCGGCATAGACCTGAAAGTCCGTATGGGCGTCAATACCGGCCGGGTCATTGTGGGGAACCTGGGCACCAAGACCCGGATCGAGTACACGGTCATCGGCGCCGCGGTGAACCTGGGCCAGCGCATGGAATCCAACGCCCCCCTGGGGGGCATCCTCGTAAGCGGGGCCGTAAAGGAGAAGGCCGGGACCGGGTTCTCCTTTAGCCCAAAACGGGAAATTGCGGTAAAGGGCTATGACGAACCCATAGAAGCCTATGAGCTGATCGTTGGATGATCTTGTAAAGTCTAATTTGCGGGATATGGAATGAAGAATTTTAACCACGAAGGCGCACAAAGGCGAAGAAGGAAAGATAAAAGGATAGCCACTAACCACACGAACCTCACGAACTTTTACATCGGCAGCTTTGGCTTTTGCCTGGCTCCAGCCCGGACTTCTGGCGTTCGGGGAGTTTTGTCGTAAGGTTAGTGTGGTTCGTGCCGTTCGTGGCTCAATTTTTTGGCAGCCCGGTAAACCGGTACCTTGCTTAGGCTAATAGGGATAAAGAGATAGCCACTAACCACACGAACACCACGAACTTTTACTCCGATAGCCCTGGCTTTTTGCCCGGCTCCAGCCTGGCTTTGCCAAGATTTCCGGTGTCCGGGGAAGTTTTGGGCTAAGGTTAGTGTGGTTCGTGCCGTTCGTGGCTCAATTTTTTGGCAGCCCGGTAGGTCGGCATAACACGAGCTTATCAGGCATTTTAGTGTAAGCAGGTTAGTAGCGGGCCTTAATATTTGGGCCTTTGTCAAAATCCTGCGCGGCTGAGGGGTGAAAGCGGGTGTCCTGTTTGATACTGAAAAACACAGCTTGGGGGATTGGCGGGCTGTTTCTTCCTGAGCTTCCATTTTGTTCCCTTACGTTTTTCTTTTGTTTATCTTGCGTTTTCCTTTTGCTTGCGCTATAATCAGAAGTAATGACCGAGACAAGCGAAAGGGAACGGGTAATTATCAATTCCCTTCTTGAAAGGGGTTCCATCACGGTGGCGGATCTGAGCCGGGATCTGGCCGTTTCCGAGGTGACCATCCGTTCCGACCTTAAGGGCCTGGAAAAACGGGGTTTCCTTAGCAGGGTGCACGGCGGCGCGGTTCCGGCGCTCCACCCCCATATCCTGGAACGGCAGAATCTCCGGCTTGAGGAAAAGCAGGATATCGCCAGGGCGGCGGCGGCTCTTGTGCGGGACGGCGATACCATCATGATCGAGGCGGGAACCACCCCGGCCCTGATCTGCCGCTACCTGGGGGCCAGGCGGGATATCCACCTGATCACCAACTCGGCCCTGGCCTTTAACACCGCCAAAAACAATCCCCTGTTAAAGATTACCCTCTGCGGCGGCGAGTTCCGGAGCAGTACCGAATCCTTTATCGGCCCCATCGCCGTGGAAACCATCCGGCGTTTCAACGTAAAGATCGCCTTTGTCGGTACCGACGGTTTCAGCGCCAGGAACGGCATTACCACCCATCTCCTGGAGGGGGGCGAGATAATCAAGGTGATGAAGGAGCAGGCCCGGCGGACCGTACTGCTTGCGGACTCGACCAAATACGGCCGGGCCGGGCCGGTAAGCATTATGCCCCTTTCGGGAGCCGACGGGATCATCACGGATCCCCGGATCCCCCGGGAAGCCGCCGCCGAAATGGGGGAGGATCCCCTTATCACCGGCGTTACGGAAGAGAATGAGGCCGCCGTTAAGCGGTTCTGGTTTACAAAATAGCCGTCCGCGGCATCCGGTTTCGCGGACAGACGAGGAGTAGCGAATGGCCCATGTACTGATTATGCCCCGCCAGGGTAACACGGTGGAGTCCTGTATCATTGGCGAATGGATGGTGAAGGAGGGGGACGCGGTAAACGCCGGCACCCCGGCCTGCGTGGTTGAAACCGACAAGGCGACCTTCGAGGTTCCCGCCGGAGCGGCTGGTACGGTCTTGAAGATCCTCCGGCCCGCGGGCGACGACGTGCCCGTGCTCCAGCCCATCATGGTGGTGGGGAATCCCGGCGAAAACTGGGAGGCCCTTGCGGAGGCCCCGGCCCCTGCGGCTTCCGCCGACAAGGGGGCCGGGAAAATTCCGGCGGAGGCTCCGGCCCCCGCGCCCGACGAAAGCGCCCCGGCGGCCTCGCCCCGGGCGAAAAAGCTGGCAGGCCGGGAGGCGGTGGATCTCCGCGGCCTTGGCGGCAGCGGCCCGGGAGGCAGGATCATCGCGGCGGATGTGGCCGCGGCAGCAGCGGGACGGCCGCCCCTCAGCGCGGCGGCGAAAGACGAGCTGAGGAAGCGGATCGCCGCGGGGCTTCCCGTTCAGGCGGCGGCTTCCGGTTCGGGAATCGGCGGCAGGCTTAGCCTGGCCGATCTTGACCGGGCCGATCCCGGCCCGTCGGCAGGGGCAGTCCTGGCGGCCCCTGCAGGGACGGCGGCGGGCCCGGATCTTTCCCTCGCCGATGAGTACAGTGATACGCCCATCAAGGGGATCCGAAAGCTCATCGCCGATCAGATGATGGCTTCACACAACACCACGGCGGCCTTTACCCTGAACACCAGCGCCCCGGTGTTAAAGCTCCAGCAGCTCCGCTCCCGTTTTAAGGCAAGCGATCCCAGCCTGGGCCTCGGCAAGATCACCGTGAACGACCTGATCCTCTTCGCGGTTTCCCGGGTGCTGCCCCTCTACCCCTACATGAACGCCCATAAAAAAGAGGGCTTTATCCGGACTTTCAAAAATGTGCACCTGGGCTGCGCCGTAGCCACGCCCCGGGGGCTCATGGTTCCGGTTATCAGAAACGCCGACAGGCTTTCCCTGATCCAGATCTCCCAGAGGGCGAAGGAGCTTGCCGACGCCTGCCGGGGGGGCGCCGTTTCCCCGGAGGATCTCCACGGTTCAACCTTGACGGTGACCAACCTGGGCAACACCGGAGTGGAGAGCTTTTCCCCGGTAATCAACATCCCCGAAGTCGCCATTCTGGGGGTCTGCGGCATACAGCCAAAGCCTGCCGAAACAAGCCCCGGCCAGTACGAGATAGTCCCCCACCTGGGCCTGAGCCTTACCATCGATCACGCGGTGCTTGACGGGGCTCCGGCGGCGGAATTCCTCAAAACCCTGAGCGCGGCTGTCAGGGACATTGATATCTGGATCGCCAAATAAGCGCGCTTCTAAAAACCCGCTTGGGTTTTCGGAGCTTGCCGGAAGGAGCTTTTATGTATGATGTGATTGTAATCGGCGGAGGGCCGGGAGGTTACCTGGCGGCCGAGCGCCTGGGCCAGCGGGGCAAGAGCGTCCTCCTGGTAGAAAAACAGCAGCTGGGCGGAACCTGTCTTAACGTAGGCTGTATTCCCACCAAGACCCTCCTCAACTCGGCCAAGCATTACCTCCACGCCCAGGAAGGCGCGCAGTTCGGCGTCCACGCGCCGGAGCTGTCCTTCAATCTGGCGGAGATGATGGCCTGGAAGGAGAAGGTGGTGGAAAACCTGCGGGCCGGCGTGGCTTTCCAGATGAAGCGCTGCAAGGTGGAGCTGATAAACGGGGAGGGGGTTCTGGAAAGCTCCCCCAGGGGGGTGAGGGTAGGGGGAACCTTCCATGAAGCCCGGGCCGTTCTGGTGGCCGCCGGATCCGTGGCGGCCATGCCGCCCATACCCGGCGCGAAGGACAACCCCAAGGTGCTGGATTCCACGGGCCTCCTTTCGGTGAAAGAGGTGCCGGGGAAACTCTGCGTCATCGGCGGCGGCGTTATCGGCATCGAATTCGCCAGCCTCTTCGGAAGCCTGGGAAGCCGGGTTGAGGTGGTGGAGATGCTGGACGAAATCATCCCCCCCATGGACAAGGATCAGGCCCCCCTTATGCGGCGTTCCCTGAAAAACACGGGCTTCCACCTGGGCTGCA
>JAIRSD010000009.1 GCA_031255615.1 Treponema sp.
CGCCACTCCCACGCACACCAACCCCAATACGGGGGGGGGTAGAAAGGGAAGCAAGCGCCGTTCGGAGGGCGCCGGGAATTTTTTTCAAACCAAACTCCTCGGTTTCCCCAGCCGCCGGACTTTAGGGAAACCACTCCTGTTTGAAGTTTTCGCTCCGGGAGGGCCGGAGCGGCCAAGCCCATCGCGAAACCGGTTTCATATAACATCCTCAGTATATCAGCACTTTTTCCCAGCCGTCAACAAAAATTTTCGTGAAATATGCAATTTTCCCCGCCGGGGCGGCCCGTTGTGTTGAAACCGGTTTCAACGTTTTCCGCGCCGCAGCTCAGGTCCGTGCATACTACATATCGGGGCCGGCCCCCTCCCCTCCCCGGTCAAATCCGGGGGCCGCAGGAGTCCCGGATCACCAGCCGGGGCCGGAGGAACTGGAGCCGGGGAATCGCTTCCCCCCGGGCCGTCCGAATGGCCATGTCCACCAGCCAGGCCCCGTAATCGGGGTAGTTGTAGTCCACAGTGGTGAGCTTGGGGAAGACCACCTCGGAGAGGTAGGTGTTGTCGAAGCTGATAAGAGACATGTCCTGGGGGATCGAGAGGCCCTGCTCACGGGCGGCCCGCAGGGCCCCCACGGCGCTGTAGTCGTTCACCGCTATGGCCGCCGTGGGGATCTTCGGACAGTCCAGGAGCCGCTTCAGGCAGGCGCAGCCCCCGGATTCGCTGTAGTTCCCCTCCTGGATGTACTCGTCCCGGAGGGAAAGGCCGTGGGCCCCCAGGAGGTAAATGTACTGCTGCCACTTGTCGTAAGTGGATTTTACCCGCTTTTCCCCCCCAAAGAAGGCTATTTCCCGGTGCCCCAGCGCCACCAGGTGGTCCAGAACCATCTTCATGGCCGCCCCGTCGTCGATTCGGAGGGAATAACAGTCGGCCCCGTCCATTTTTCCGGTGGTGATAAAGGGAATCGTCCGGGCGATGCGGTTGATATGCTCCGCGTAGGCGGGATCGGAGACCAGATCGTCCACCCGGCAGCCGATTTGAATGATCGCCTCCACCCGCTGGGCGTAAAATTTCTCCAAATGGGCGTCTTCCAGGGCCTTGTCCCCCAGGGCGTTGCAGAGCAGCACCGTATAGCCCTCCCGGTTGGCGGCCTTTTCGCACTCCACCGCCAGGGTGGCGTAATAGGGGTTGCGGATATCCGCGGTCATAAGCCCCAGGACCCGCGTGGATGTGGAAAGCCCCCGGGCCAGGGCGTTGGGCCTAAAATCGTACTTTTCGATGACCCGTTCCACCGCGCCGCGCTTGGCCGGGCTTACCCGGGCCTTACGCGTGAGCACCCGGGAAACCGTGGCGGGCGAAACCCCCGCCTCTCTGGCGATGTCGTAAATGGTAAGCGGCTGGGTCATGGCAGGGGAAAGTTTAGCGGGTTTCCCCGGATCCGGCAAGACGGCGTGAAACCCGTTTCAAAAAGGCTTTGACAGGGCCTTCCCCCTCGTATACACTCAATCCCAGGCAAAGCAAAATTCAAGGCGGTTCAACATGGAAATACGGTACCTGCATAATTGGAAATTCAGCCTGGACCAGCACACCGATCCCTGGGCGGCGGACTTTGACGACCGCTCCTGGGAGGACGTGGTCGTCCCCCACGACTGGGGGATCTCCTTTCCCTTTTCCCGGGAAAATTCCAGCGGCGCCGGCTACCTGCCCGGGGGGACCGGCTGGTACCGGGCGGTTTTCCGCGCCGAAGGGGGCGGAAGACGGGGCTTCATCAACTTCGGCGGGGTCTATAAAAACAGCCAGGTCTGGTGCAACGGCTACTACCTGGGCCGCCGGCCCTCGGGCTACGCGGAATTCCGCTACGATATTTCCCACTGCCTGCGGGAGGGGGACAATGTGGCGGCCGTCAAGGTGAGCCATGAGGAGGCCGCGGATTCCCGCTGGTACGCCGGATCGGGGATATACCGGAGCGTCTTCGTCGGCTTCCATGACCCGGTTTACATCAGGCCGGAAAGCCTGATCCTGGAAAGCCTGGCGGAGGGAGGCCGGGGGATCATCGCCGTCTCCGGCGAGATAGCCAACAAATGCGGGGAAGCCGCGGAGGAGGCGGAACTGCGGGTCCTCGTCCGGGGGGAGGGGGAAGACTACGAAGGCCGCTGTTCGCCGGGGCCCCTGGGGGCGGGGCTTCCGGTTCCCTTTTCCCTCAAGGTCCCCATCCCCCGCCCCCGGCTCTGGTCCGCGGAGACGCCGGAGCTTTACCAGGTAACAGTAGAGCTAAGTTCTTCCGCGGGGGGGCGGAAATTCTTTTACCGGGCTCCGGCCGTCAAGACCGGGATCCGGTCCTTCCGCTTCGATCCCGACAGGGGATTCTTCATCAACGGCAAAAGCGAAAAACTACGGGGGGTCTGCTTCCACCACGACTGCGGCTGCCTGGGGGCGGTGTTCTGGCCCGAGGTGTGGCGGAGGCGGCTGGGCAAATTGAAGGAAATGGGCTGCAACGCCCTCAGGATGAGCCACAACCCCCAGGCCGGGGAGTTATACGATCTCTGCGACGAGATGGGTTTTTACGTCATGGATGAGGCCTTTGACGAATGGGAGGGCTGCAAGAACAAATGGGTCCGGGGCCACAACGTGTATCCCCCCGCCCACTACGGCTACTACGAAGATTTCCCCCAGTGGCACGAACGGGACCTGGCGGACATGGTTATCCGGGGCCGGAACCACCCCTCAATCATTATGTGGAGCATCGGCAACGAGATCGATTACCCCAACGATCCCTACGTCCATCCCGTCTTCGCGGAGATGACGGGGAACAACGACGCCGACAAACCCAAGGCGGAGCGGGAATACAACCCCGGCAAACCAAACATGGAAAGGCTGGCCCCCCTGGCCGCGGAGCTCACGGCAATCGTGAAGAAATACGACGCCTCCAGGCCGGTCCTCGCCGCCGCGGCCTTCCCGGAACTCTCGTCCCGAATCGGGTTTTTCGATTCCCTCGACATGGCGGGTTACAACTACAAAGAGGAATTTTACGAAGCCGATCACCGGCGGTTCCCCCGGCTCCCCATCATCGGGAGCGAGAACGGCCACCGCCTGGAGGCATGGAAGGCGGCGCGGGACAACGAATATATAGCCGGCCAGTTTCTGTGGACCGGCATTGATTTCCTGGGGGAGGCCCGGGGCTGGCCCGTCCGGGGCTCCCAGGCCGGGCTCCTGGACACGGCAGGCTTTGAAAAGACCGGTTATTACCGGCGGAAGGCCCTGTGGAGCGCCGAGCCGCTGATCTACCTGGCCGGCGCCCTCCGGGGGGAGGCGGAATCCGGCAGGCCCCGGTTCCGCCGTTCCTGGAATTACCGGCCCGGCGATGAGGTTACGGTGATCTGCTATACCAACCGGGGTCCGGCGGAGCTGTTTCTCAACGGAAAGAGTTTAGGGGTCCGGCGGGGGGGCGATTCGGAAGGATTTCCCGCCTGGACCCTGCCCTTTGAACGGGGAAAGCTGGAGGCCCGGGCCCAGGAGGGCCTCATCGATGTCCTGGAATCCACCCTCCCGGCGGTTCAGTTCCGCCTGAGGCGCTGGGAAAGCGGGAAAAAGGGGGAAGGGGATCCGGGCCGCCCCCCCGCCGCCTACAGGATCTCCCAGGTGGAGCTGGAACTCCTGGACCAAGAGGGCCGGCTCTGCGTGCAGGAGAATCCCCCGGTCAGTTTCAGCCTCACCGGGGAGGGAAAGATCCTGGGCATAGAAAACGGGGACCTCTCGGACCTTACCGAATACCGGGCCCCCTGGCGGCGGGTCTTCATGGGGCGGCTCATCGTCTATGTGCTGCGGCCCGCGGACGCGGGGGAGGGGCGGCTGGAGGCATCCTCGGAAGGATTCGCCCCGGCCTCCATCGCCCTGTAGACCGGGCCCTGGGCGGATCCGGGCTAAACTACGGGGCCGAGTTCTGCTATACTGATGTTCGGAGGACTTTATGGGAAACTACCGCAATTTTACTACCGTCATTTACTGCATCGCCCCTTGGGCGGCCCGGATTACGGAGGCGGAACTCCGTAAGCAGATTGGGTTTTTTAAGCACTATGTGAACCCCGACAAGGTGTACCTGGAAACCTTCCGTTCCGAATGGGCTTCCAAAGAGCAGTTGGACCTGTGCAAGCGGGTGTTTAAGGAACAGGGCATCGCCGTCTCCGGGGGCATCACCACCGT
>JAIRSD010000028.1 GCA_031255615.1 Treponema sp.
GCCCTGCTCATTGACGACGTGATAACCACGGGGGCTACCATGGAATCCTGCGCCGGGGCCCTCAAAAAGGCGGGCGCGGAACGGGTCTGCGGAATCTGTCTTTTCTACGATTAGGTTCCTCTTAGCCGGGGCCCGCCAAGACCGATCCGGGAGGCTGCTGCTTTGCTTGCGCTAAACCACCGGATAATCGAAAGAACCGGGAATAAGAATGTTAATCACGAAGGCGCACCAAGGCGAGCTACGGCTCGCCAGGAACACGAAGGAATGAATATGGGCTTCCAATCCCCAGTCTTCGTGCGCCTTCCTCGCTTTCGTGGTAAATTTCTTTCGTCCGTATATCCGATTTTTTAGGACAAGCAGCCTGCTACAGCAGTTCGGTCCGGCCGGCGGCTTTGAGCTGTTCCACGATTTCCCTGATGCGCTGGGTTTCGCCCCTCTTGGCCACCAGCGCCAGGGGGGGGCCGTCCCCGTTTAACCGGAGGGCGACGATAAGATCCTCCACCCCGCAGAGGGCCACGGGGATGTCGGAATCCACAAAACAGTTCCGGGCGCCGGCGGAGTAGACTTCGGAATTCGAGGTCTTAAGGAGCCGGGCGTACTCGTCCCAACTGCCCACATCGATCCAGGAAAAATTCGCCCGTACCAGGGCCGAGGAGGCGCATGTTTCCGCGACGGCGTAGTCAAAGGAGACAGCCGGGCTTTCCCGGTACGCCTCCGCAAGGCCCGGCCAGTTGTCCAGGATTCTCAGGCCCCCCTCCAGGCGGAAGGAATCCGGGCCGGGGGGGGCAAGTTTTTCAAAGGGGGACAGCACCGCCGGGGCGCGGCGGCGGAATTCCTCCACCATGAAGGACGAAGAAAAGGCGAACATCCCGGAATTCCAGTAGAACCGGCCCGCGGCGATGTACTGTTCCGCCTGGGTCCGGCAGGGCTTTTCCCGGAACGATGCGGCCTCGCAGGCCCTTCCCCCGGCGGCCTCCCCTTCTCCCGGCAGGATCAGGTCCTTGCCGGCCTCGATGTAACCGTAACCCGTCTCGGGACGGAGGGGGGCGATGCCGAAGACCGCCAACTTTCCCTGCCGGGCCAGGAGCGCGGCGGTGCGGGCGTCCCGGAGGAAGGTTTCCAGGGGTTCGATGATGTGATCGCTGGTAAGGACGAGGACGGCCCGATCCCGGGATTCCGCGGATCCCTCCGTCTCCAGGTTCCCGTACATAATCCCGCAGGCAATCGCCGGGGCGGTGTTTTTCCCCTCCGGTTCCACTATCAGGATCATCCGGTCCCGGTCTTCCCGCCCAAAAAGGGCGCAGGCGGAAATGACGGAGGCGGCATGGCGTTTTCCCGCTATGATGATCACCCGTCCGGGGACCCCCCCGGCCCCCGCGGCCAGGGCCCGTTCCAGGGCGGAGGAAAAAAAGCTCCGGGAGGGGTTATCCGGGGAAACAGGGAGGAACTGTTTGGACCGCCGGGAATTGCTGACCGGCCAGAGCCGGGTTCCCGATCCCCCCGCCATGATGACGCAGTCGTCAAACATGGGGGCTTCCCCCCGCAAAACAGGGCCCCCTGCCGGGGCTGATTACGCCCCCCCGCAGTTCATCCATACATCCATCATAGCCGCTGAAAAACTGATTAACAAGCCGATGGTTCCCGGTTTAGCCCCGGTCCGTCTCATATCGGCATAAATGCCCGCGCAAGGGATAGGAGGGGTGCGGAGCAGACCCGGCGCGAAGCGCCGGGGCCGGAGGCGAAGCCGGAGCCCCGGATAGCCCGGTCCCCGCCGCAGGCGGGGATGCGCCCGATATAAGGCGGTATACGGCGTTTTCTAAACTGGGCATGGCTGTTGACAAGAAAAAAGAGGGAACCCTAGTATGCGGTATGCGTCAGACCAGCGTTGCACCCCTGTTCACGATGCTTGGGCTCCTCTGCGCCCTGGCATCCTGCGGAGGGGAACGGGGGAAGGCGGCGGTGCTTTGGACCAGCCGCCCCGAATTCGCCATTTACGCGGACCACTTCAACTCCGCGCAGAATGTTTACAAGCTGGAGGTCCGTTATGTTGATTCGCCGGCTCAGGAACTCACCGGGACCGCCGAGCACCCCGATATTGTGGTGGGGAACTGGCTGAAAAGCGCCGCCGCCCGGACTTTTTTTAGCCCCCTGGACGGATTTTTCAAGAACGGGACCCTTTCGGGGGAGGATTTTTACCCCCAACTGCTTACCCTGGGAAAGATTGAAAACCGCCAGTATCTGCTGCCGGTTTCCTTTAACATCCCCGCCTTGGTCTTTGTCAGGGACAACGGCGGCATGGTGTCCAATCCCTTCACCATCGGTCTGGAGGAAATAAAGCGGCTGGGCAAGGTGTACAACCAGGAAACGGGGGAATCCTACTCCCGTATGGGATTCTCCCCCGCCTGGAACGACAAGTTCCTCTTTCTTACCGCCGAACTTTTCAACTCCGCCTTTCGGGAGGCGGAACCGCTGGCCTGGGACACCCACGCCCTGGAAAGGGCCATGCTCTACAACCGGCAGTGGATCAAGGAGGCGAACACCGGATTCCAGCAGGTGGATGATTTTACGTTCAAGTACTTCTACGATCCGCCGGCAAAGCTCCTCCTCTCCGGGCATATCCTCTTTACCTACATGGGGAGCGCGGAATTTTTTACCATGGCCGAGGAACGCCGCTCCGCCCTGGATTTCCGCTGGATCGTGGAAAACAGGTCCATCCCCCTCAGCGAAGATACGGTGTATTACGGAATCTGCAAGGGGGGGAGGGCAAAAAAGGCGGCGGAAGCCTTTACCCGCTGGTTCTTCAGCGGCGAAACCCAACTGCTGCTCCTGGAATCCGGCCGGAATCGGCGGATAGACGAAGGATTCTTCGGCATCGGGGGGGGCTTCTCCGCCCTCCGCAGCGTAACGGAGCAGATTTTCCCCCGCTTCTACCCCGGTCTGGTGGGCCACATTCCCCCGGAAGATTACCTGACCCCCCCCAACGTGCTGCCCCATAACTGGACCGCCCTCAAAGAAAAGGTGATCCTCCCCTACATGCACGACCGGATCCGCCATGAAAGCAGGGAAGCGGTAAGCCCCCTGGAACGGCGGGTCAGCGACTGGATCCGGCTCAACGGGCATTAAGCCCGGCTCCCCCATTAAAACAAGGGGCCGCCCCGCCGTTAATATGTTGGAGCGGCCCCCTTTGATGCAGCCGGGCGGCAATGCCGCCGTCCGGCGGGGAACCTTAAGCCGGGGTCTTGCCGTTCAGGGCGTTGATCATCCCCTCCATTGCGCCGGGGGGCATGCCCTCCGGGTTAAACATGCTCAGGGCCCGCAGGGGCATATCCATCATCATCCGGTCTATCATCGGACGAAGATCCTCGCCGCCGCCGGCCCCAAAGGTTTTTTCGATGCCGGCGGCAATCTGCTGGAGCAGGGCCTGCCCCACAGGAGTATCCTTGATGTCCCTTATGGTGCTGTTAATCGTAAAGGACTCGCCGGGGAGCCGGTCCGCCGGGGGCAGGGGCCCGCCGTACAGGGCCGCAAAGGATTCATCGCTTACGGCGAAGCCCTCTTTTGTCAGGGCAAAGTATTCCGGGGCCTTTTCCTTCAAGGCCGCCAGACCCGCCTCTCTGCCGTCTCCGGCTACCGCCACGGACTGCCGCAGCCGGATATCCCGGCTGCTTGCCCCGATAAGGATGTCGTAGGTTCCCCCTTCCAGGGCCCAGACAGCCTCCGGCGCGTGGTAATAGGCGAAACTCCGTTCATCCAGGGTGATCGTTACGGTCCTGCTTTCCCCGCTTTCAAGCCGGATCTTTTCGAAACCCTTCAACTCCGCCCGGGGCCGGAAGATTTTTGAGGACTCCGGGGCAACGTAGAGCTGGGCGATCTCCGATCCCGGACGGTCCCCGGTATTCTTCACCGTAAAACTTACCCCCAGCGTCTGGCCGCCCTTAAATTCCCGCCGATCAAGTTTAAGATCCGAGTATTCAAAACTGGTGTAGGAAAGGCCGTAGCCGAAGGGATAGGCCAGATCCTTCTCCACGGTGTTGTAGTAGCGGTACCCCACGAAGACGCTTTCCCGGTATTCCACGCTTTTGGCCCCGCCGGGGAAATAGTGGTAACTCGGGTTATCCTCCAGGGCCAGGGGCCAGCTCTCCGCCAATTTGCCCCCCGGACTCCGCAGGCCTCCGACCAGATCCGCCGCCGCGCCCCCCGCCGCCTGGCCGCCCAGGTAGAGGAGGAGGATGCTTTTTACCTTGGAAGCCCAGGGCAGAATCACCGGGGCCCCCAGGAACAGGACCACCACCGTGTTGGGATTCGCCCGGGCCACCGCCTCAATAAGCTCGTTATGGCTTTGGGGCATATCCAGGGAATCCCGGTCAAAGCCTTCGCTCTCGTATTCATCGGGGAGGCCCGCAAAGACCAGGGCGACGTCTTTTTTCCCCGCCAGAGCGGCGGCTTCGGCGATAAGTTGGGCGTCCGGCTTCCCGCCCTCCGGCCCCAGGCCGTAACCGGGGGCGTATTCGGCGGCAAAACCCGCCTTGCGAAACTCCTCCAGCGGAGATTCCAGTCTGAGGGGCTTAATTTTGCTGCTCCCCGAACCCTGGTAGCGGGGTTTTTCGACAAAGGCCCCAATAAGGGCCAGACTCTTTCCCTCCGCCAGGGGCAGCAGATTCCCCTCGTTCTTTAGCAGCACCGCGGACTCCGCGGCGGCCCGGCGGGCCAGTTGGTGGTGGGCTTCGGCGTTGTAGGCATAGCCGGGCCTGGCGTTTTCCTGGGACCGCAGGATAAGTTCCACGATGCGGAGAACCGCCTTGTCCAGGTCCGCCTCCGCCAGGGCGCCGCTCTTTACCGCCTCAACGATCTTCGCGTCGTTCAGGCCGCCGGATCCGGGCATCTCCAGGTCCAGCCCCGCCCGTATCCCCTGGACGCGGTCGTTCACCGCCCCCCAGTCGGTCATAACCAGCCCCTCAAAACCCCATTCGTCCCGCAGCAGCCCGGAAAGCAGCCATTCGTTGTCCGCCGCGTAGGTTCCGTTGATAAGATTGTAGGAGCACATCAGGGTCCAGGGCCGGGATTTTTTTACCGCCCCCTCAAAACCGGCCAGGTAGATCTCCCGCAGGGCCCGCTCGTCCACCACGGAATTGCTGGTCATGCGGCGGGTTTCCTGGTTGTTGACGGCGTAGTGCTTCAGGCTGGTCCCCACCCCCTTGCTCTGGACCCCGCCGATCAGGGCCGCCGCCAATTCCCCCGTCAGGAAGGGATCCTCGCTGAAGTACTCAAAATTCCTGCCGCAAAGGGGGCTGCGTTTAATATTGGCCCCCGGCCCCAGGATAACCGCCACCTGCTCCTGGAGACACTCCTCCCCCATGGCCGCCCCAATCTCCCGCAGCAGTTCCCGGTCAAAACTGCAGGAACTGGCGCTGGCCGCGGGAAAACAGGTGGCGGGGACGCTTTCGTTTATCCCCAGATGATCGCTGGTCCCCGCCTGTTTCCGCAGACCGTGGGGCCCGTCGGTAACCATGATTGGCCGCAGTCCCAGCCGCTCGACCCCCTTAAGGGTCCAAAAATCCTTCCCCGAACAGAGGGACGCCTTTTCTTCCAGGGTAAGCTCCCCAAGTATCCTCAGCGCTTCGCCCTTTTCTTTACCGCTCATTACAACCTCCTCTGCCTTGCAGCCCCGGAAAGGATCCGGGCCCGCCCGTTTTCGAGATAAGCCCATTATAGGGGCCTTTTCCCGGTATTTCAACGAAAAGCGCCGGCCTTAAAGGGGGGAAGCCTCCCCCCCCGCTCCGGCCTCCTCCCCGGCCCCCGGGCCGGGTCCGGTGTCCTCCGCTACCCCCCTCTGCGGGGCAAAGCGGGGCTTTGCCGAAAGCCCGGAACAGAAGTTTTGGAACAGGCAGGATATTGGGGGTTTTAGGTTGCCCCGTTTTCCCTTTAATGCACCGGGGGCCACTTGAAAAAGCCGCCTCCCCAAGTATCCTGAACAGGGGGCGCCGATGCAGCAGTTTCGCAAGATGGATAAACTTCAAATCGCGCAGATCAACAAGTACAACGTGATCCACTGCCTAATGCGGGAGGGCCCCATAAACCGGGCCGCCATCGCCAAACGCCTGGGCCTTAGCATCCCCACCGTCATGTTCATAACCGAGGCCCTGCAAAGGGGCAAGGTTATCCGTTCCGTAGGGAAAGGAGCCTCCTCCGGGGGCAAGCCCCCAGAGATGCTGGAAATTGTGCCGGAACATTTTTATTACCTGGGGCTGGATGTCGGAAGAACCGCGATCCGGGCGGTCGCCGCCGACGTCCTGTCCCGGCAGGTGGTCTGCCTCCAGGAGCCGACGAACAACCCGGTCCCGGAAAAGAGGTTTGTGGACCGGATCGGCAGGCTTATCATGAAAACCGCCGCCCGGTTAAAAACAGAAAACGGCAAAATTCTGGGGTGGGGGTAGCCATGCCGGGGCTTATCGAAAAGGAGAGCGGGACCGTCCTGTTTTCGCCGGACTTCGGCTGGAACAACATCCCCCTTCAGGAATGGCTGGGGGCAAAGATCCCCTTTCCCGTGATGGTGGAAAACGCAAACCGCGCCCTGACGTTGAACGAAGTCTTTCTCCGGGGGGAAGACGCCTCCCACACATGGTTCTGGTCTACTATCAATAAATTTGATATGAGATTAGATCGTACTTGTCATTATGCGTATTCCGTATCAATAGCGGAAAATAACAATATCCCCGGCATTGCCCAAAAGGTCAGCGACGGCATTAGCCCACTCCTTGCCCTTCGCTGCGATGCTCCGGTGTCTCCGCAGTCTTTATTGACCATTGAAAATGAAAATCTTATAACTACCGCGGTTGAACAAAAAGAAGCCGGTATCGCCGTTCGTATGTA
>JAIRSD010000031.1 GCA_031255615.1 Treponema sp.
GCGGCGGCCCGCTGGAAGGGCAGTTCGATGTTGGCCTTGTTGGCCGCCACCAGGGCCCGGCTTACCTTCATCACGTCCCCCCGGGCCAGGAAGTGGGTTTCCAGCATATCGCTGGCCACCTCGATCCCCGCCTTGGAGAGCATGATCCGGGAATCCACGATGACCGCGGGGTTGACGTGCCGCAGCCACATGCCGATGAGTTTCCCCAGGCCCACGTAAGCGCCGGAAAGGAAGGCCCGGAACCAGAGGCCGAAGAACCGGAAAAAGAGAATCAGAAAACCCAGGGCAAAAATCCCGACGACGATTAACAGGATCAGATAAATCATAACACGCTCCCTTTAATAAACATTTGTATTAAGCGTTTGTCCCCGCAGCTTCTCCGGTTTGGTCCGGCAAGCCCTGTTAAGCGGGAAACGCGGCGACATCCTAAACCAGCCTTACGGTAATGGTGTTCCCCCTTACCCTGGTAACCTTTACCCCCCGGCCCCTTTCAACAAAGAGGCCCTCCGCCTGGGCTTCGTACACTTCCCCGTCAATCTCCACCCTCCCCACCGGATGCAGGGGGGTGGCGGCGATGCCGATTTTCCCCACCAGGGAAGGGCCGCCTTCCCCGGATTCCGTTCCTGCCCCGGCCGCCGAATCCCCTGGGGCCAGGGGCCCGGCGGCGGTGCCGGTGATCTGGGTCCGCAGGGTCAGCTTGTCAAAGAGGCGGATCCGGGGACCCAGCAAAATAATGGCCGCAATCCCGGTGACGGCGGCGATGAGGGATATAATTACCACGACGACGTTCCTTCCCAGGAGGGTCCATTCCCAATCGAAGCGGGGAATCACAAAGTCCTGCATGGACAGCAGCAGGGAAAAACCGATAAACAGAAAACCGGAAATTCCCATGACCCCGAAACCGGGGGTTATGAAGATCTCCACCACTAAAAGGGCCAGGCCGATGAGGAACAGGATGATCTCCAGGGAACCCACCCGGCCCAGCATGGCCCCGGCCCCAAAGACCGTCGCGAAGGCGAGAATCGCCGCGACTCCGGGGATCCCGAAGCCGGGGCTGTTAATTTCCAGGAAGATCATCACCAGGCCCAGGACGATGAGGATGGCCTGGACCGGCCCGCTGGTGAGGAGGGAAATCACGCTGTCCGCGGCGCTGGGGGCGCTTTCCATGGCCGGGGAGGCCGCCCCGATGACGGACAGCAGCGCATCCCGGTCATCGACAAGCCCCCGGGCCAGGCCGTAGCGCTGGGCCTCCCCGCTGGTAAGGGAGAGGAGCTTCCCCTTGGGGGAAATTATCCCCCGCCGCTCCAGCCCTTCCCGCTCTTTTTCCAGGAGTTCCATTTCTTGCAGGGTAAGGACCCGGATCCCGCCGTCTATCGAGACTTCCCAAAGCTCCACGTCGTAATCCACCATGGCCCTGGCAATTTCCACGGGGTGGTTGTTCCGTTCCGCCAGGGCCGCCATTTGGGAGCGCACCGCGGCGACGGTCTTTTCCCCGGTTCCCTCGGTCTGGCCGTCCGCCCCAACGGTTACCGGCGCCGCCGCCCCCAGGGAAGTACCGGCGGCCATATAAATGTCCTGGCAGGCCATGGCGATGAGGGCCCCGGCGGACCAGCTTACCCCCATAGAACCCTCCCCGCTGTTTACCCAGGCGATGGTCCGAACGTCCTTGAGGGAGGTGATAAACGAGGTGATCTGCAAGGCCGAATCCACCCGGCCTCCGAAGGTGTCAATCTCGAAGATAAGAAAGTCCGCCCCCTGGTTCAGCGCCTTCCGGCCTTCCCGCCGTACAAAGGTGGCGAGGGAAGGTTCAATATCGCCCTGAATTGGGATAATCCAGGCCGTACCGCGTTCTTCCCCGGCCTCTCTGGCCGGCGCGGGGGTCTGGGTAAAGAGCGGCGCCCCCAGGGCGAGGCACAGAGAGAGGCAGTAGAGACGGCGAAATTTCATGGTTCCGATTATATCATAGGGATGGAATTATGTGTTGGGGGCTGCCGGGAATTCCGAACCAAAGGGCTGCGCCTTTTGGTTCAGGCGGAGTTTGGGGCTTTCCAGGGACCGATCCGTTGGTTTAGGCCGGCAGGGAGGCCGGCTGTTTCCGATGACGGCGTTGCTGTGCGGGGCGCAGCAACGCCGCAAGGCGAACATCCGCAGGGATGCGGATGTTCGCCCGCGCAAGGGATAGGAGGGGTGCGGAGCAGACCCGGCGCGAAGCGGCGGGGCCGGAGCGATAGCGGAGCCCCGGATAGCCCGGTTTTTTGCGGCGCAGCCGCAAAAAATGCGCCCAAAAGAAAGTCCCCCTGAACAGGAATTGAGGCTAGTTCTTAAAGCCCCCCCATAGTATGCTTAACAGGGCGGGTCTTCCAACCGGGATGGCAACTTCAGCGGCGGGAACCGTCAAGGAGGCGGGTATGTCTGATACGAACCCCTGGCAGAGCCCTGAAGCGGCGGTGAAGGTGGAGGAAAGCGCGGTTCAGGGGATTTTGACCGCGGCCATGATCCGTTACCTGAAGGAATCGTCTCCCTGGCTCCGGTTTATCGGCATCCTGGGCTATGTTGGCGCGGTTTTTTTTATAGTTTCCGGGCTTGCCGCGGCTGTTGCCGCGATTGTTACCGGGGGCGGCCTGTTTAGCGGGGTTTCGGGGGCGGTTTCGGTTTTTTTGGGGTTGATTTATGTGGTTTCCGGCGCGGCCGCCTTCTTTTACGCCCGTTTTACCCACGCCTTTGGGGCGAAGATCCGGAACTACCTCCAGAGCGGGGCGGAGCGGGATCTGGAGGAAGCCTTTAAGAATAACAGGTCCCTGTGGAAATTTACCGGCATCCTTGCCATTGTGGGTATATCCTTTGTGCCCCTTGGGATCGTTGCGGTGCTGGTGACGGCGCTTTCCTCTGTTTTTTAGGGTTTACGCCCGTGCCATTTTCGGCGCCCCCTCCTTCCCTCGATTCAGGGATGACGGTGGAGTCCCCGGAGGGGATCGAATTTACCCTTTTTCCCGCTGGGCCCCTCATTCGAAGCTGCGCCTGGGGAATTGATAAGGGGATTCAGTGGATAATCATTGCGGTTTTGGAATTTTTCACCGCCGATAATGGGGCCTGGCTGCTGCTGATTCTGATATTCTGCGTCGATTGGTTTTACCATACCCTGTGGGAGATCTTCTGCCGGGGGCAGAGTCCGGGGAAGCTGCTTTTTGGAATCCGGGTGCTCCGCGACGACGGGTCCCCGGTGAATCCGGGCGCGTCATTTCTGCGGAACCTTCTGCGCTTTGCGGATACCTTTCTTTTTCTCTGCCCCGTGGCCCTGGCGAGCATGCTCCTGAGCAGGGGTTTCCGCCGTCTGGGGGACTGGACCGCCGGTACGGTGGTGGTATACACGGCCCAGTCCCTGGCTGTGTCTTCCCTGGGGGCGGCGGAACAGGCCGTATCTAGGCGGCCCGCCGGATACGGGGGCGCCGCCGGGGGATGGGGGGCGCTGAGCGGGGAGGAAAAACAGGGGATCCTCATGTTTCTCCGCCGTTATCCCCTGTTGGGCAAGGCCCGGGCCGATGAAATCGCCGCCCCCTTTGTCGAGGCCCTCCGGGGGCATGGCGGCGGCGGGCCGGATTCAACGGGCGTCGATTCAACAGGCGCAGATTCGGCGGGCAGGGATTCGACGGCTATGGATTCGGCGGCCTCCGGCGGGGCGGATTACCTCCTGGGCATCGGCAAACGGTTGCTGGGGGATTGATGACGGAACGCGGCTTTATCGCCCGGCGCGGCGGGTTCTGGCAGGAATTCTCCCAAACCCTGGGAAGCCGCCGTTTGATGCGGGAGCGGGCGGGGCGTTTCCCCCAGGATTTCCGGGAACTGACCCAGGATCTGAACACCGCCCGGGCCCACGGCTTTGATCCCGCCCTGGTTGAACGGCTGAACCGGCTGGTGCTGGAGGGGCATCAGCGGCTTTACGGCTGTCCCGAATTTTCCTTTAAGTCCTTTTTAATCTTTGTTACCGGTACTTTTCCCCGGCAGGTGCGGGCCAACTGGCGGGGTCTTGCCGCGGGCTGTCTTATTTTTTACGGCCTGGCCCTGTTTTTCGCCCTCCTCTGCGTCCGCTTTCCCGAAACGGCTTACCAGCTTTTGTCGGATGATACGGCGGAGTCTCTGGAGGAAATGTACAATCCCCAGGGTTCGTATTACTTAAAGCCCCGGAACGTGAGCGGGGACGCGGATATGTTCGGTTATTATATCTACAACAATGTTTCCATCGCCTTTCGAACCTTCGCGGGGGGCATCCTGGGGGGCCTGGGGAGTCTTTTTTTTCTCGCCTATAACGCCCTGACCCTGGGGGCCGCCGCGGGGCATTTAATCAACCGGGGCTTTGGCGAGACCTTTTTTGCCTTTATCATCGGCCACAGCAGTTTTGAACTAACGGCGATTATCTTTTCCGCCCAGGCGGGCCTGCTCCTGGGCTACCGGTTTTTCGCGCTCCAGGGTCTCAGCCGGAGCGCCTCCCTGCGGCGGGCGGGGAGGCAGGCCCTGCCCATCGTGGCCGGGGCGGCCCTGCTTTTGACGGCTGCCGCCGCCGTTGAAGCCTTTTGGTCCTCCCGGATCGGGATCCCCCCGCGGATCCGCTGCATCGTTGGGGGCCTGGGCTGGATTCTTCTGATCCTCTACTTTGCCCTGGCCGGCCGGCGCGGGCCCGCCGTTAAAGACGCCCCTGACGGGGCTTTTGATGCTTAACGCCGGAATCCTCGCCCCGAGGCGGCGGAGTTCCTGGGAGGCGGCGGATGCGGGGCTGCTCCTGTGGAAACGAAATGCAGGTTATTTCATTCCCCTTTTCGCCATTCCCTTTTGGCTCTGCGCCTTTGCCCTCTGTTTTCTCCCCGGCCTTGTTCAGGGAGGCGGCGTGTCTGTCCCTGCCCTCAGCCTGATGCCCGGCGGGGGCGGGTTTTTGCCCGGCCCCTGGACCTACCCCCTGTTTTGGTCCTGGATCGTCCTCTGGTGGCTTAATCCCCTGTTTGACCGTCTTATCCTCCATGTGGCGGCGAAACGGTTCTTTGAATCCGATGCCTCCCTTTCCGGCTTATTCCGGGGTCTGGGGAGGAGTCTGGGCCGGGGGCTCGCGGGGGATCTGCTCTGGCGGCGCTTAAGCCCCTGGCGGTCGGCAATGCTGCCCCTGCGGATCCTTGAACAGGGGGCCGGGGGAAGCCGGCGGCGGATACGGGACCGGAAGCGGGCCCTGTCGAAGGGGGGGATCCATTTCTGCATCTTTATTACGGCCTGGTGCTTTATCTTCCAGTGGATTCTTTTGGCGGGAGAAATTCTTTTTGTCCTGATGGTCCTGTCGATCTTTACGAATCCGCAGATTCCGGGGTTCGGCGCCTTTTTTGCGGGGAAGGGTCTGTACTGCTATGCGGGGTGGTGCGTGAATACCCTGGTGGTGGAAAGTATGTATGTGTGCATGGGATTCGGCCTTTACTTGAACAGCCGGGTGGAGGTTGAAGGCTGGGACATAGAACTTCTGTTCCGCGGCTTTGCCGGACTGCGCGGGGGAGAACATTGAACCGTCCTCCCCTCTTTCCTTTCCCCGGCGGGGGGGCCGGCGGCGGGGCCGTTATTCTTTTCCTTGCGGTCCTCCTCGTCTTTCTCCCTTCCCCCCGGATTGACGCGGACTCTGCCGGGGCGGGGGATGCGAGGGCGGAAACGGAGGCGGCCGCGGCCCTTCCCCCGGACCTGGGGGCCGGCATGCCCGCGGAAGAACTGCGGCGGATCCTGGAGCAGAACATGGGAGGCTGGAGAAAAACCTGGGCTGTCCGGTTCAAAAATCAGGATCGGCCTTTCCCTTCCTTTCGGGAGGCCGCCGCCCGGATTCTCCGGGCTTTTCTGATTTTCTTTTCCGCCCTCCTGGTCCTGGCCGCGGCGGTTTTTCTTTACCGCCGCCGCCGGCGGCGGTTCCCGCCGGCGGGACGGCCTTCCGTAGTTTCCCCCCGTCCGGGCCCCCCCGGATTACAGCCGCCGGCCCTCCTTGAGGAGGCGGACCGCCTTTACCGCGGGGGCCTTTTACGGGAAGCCTGGGCCCTCTGCTATGCCGCTTCCCTGGGGGCCCTTGCGCTGCGCTGGGGTTTCCGTTTTCCTCCGGGGGCCACGGAATACCGCTGCCTCGCCCTGGTCCGGCTTTGGGAAGGGCAGGGGCGGCTGGAGGGGGCGGCGGATATCGATGGAGGACAGACGGAGGCCGCCTTCGCCCGGCTTATCCACCACTGGGTAGCCCTTTTTTACGGGGGGCTCAGGCCCCCGGCGGGAGCTTTCGAGGATTCCCTCGCCTGGGTTGGGTCCCTCTGCAAAACGCCGGGTTCCGGGGACAATGCGCCCCCCGGCGCTGCGGGAGGGGAGCGTGGCTAAGTCATCCCCCGGCCCCCGGCTTTCAAAGTCCGGGGGAATCGCCGGAAACGGGTACGGCTTATTCGCCCTCGCCGCCGTCTTGGCCCTGTTGATCTTTGCGATCCTGGCGGCTGCCCGGCTTGAGGTTTACGAACGGGAAAGGTGGGTCCTGCCTTCCGGCGAATTCCTGTCCAACAATTTCTATGTGCTGGGGGAATGGCTTTCCGGCAGCGGCAGGCCGGTCCGTTTTAGCCCCCGCTGGGCCGGGAAAAGGGGCATATCTCCCCGGGAGGGGGGGCTTTTTATCCAGGCTTCCCTTTTTGATTGGGAGCGGGAGGATATTCTGCCCTGGGTGCGGGAGGGGGGCATCCTGATGGTTTCTATCGACTTCCCCTGGTACCGGCGGGAAGATCCGGCAGCGGAGGCCCCTCCCGCGGTTCTCGCCCTGGAAGAATTTCTTGAAAAGCTGGAAATAAGCATACGGCCCCCCGTTCCGGAAAGGAGGGTTGCCGGGGAGAACGCCGCAGGGGGGAGTATTGCCGAAGGGAGGACCGCCGTTGACGGTGTTGCAGGTGCTGACGAAGCTGCCGGAGGGGGCGGCGGCGCCTTTCCGGGGCCTGAAAGCGATGCGGAATCTGAATACGCTATGGAACCGGATGAAGGCCGCGCCGCCGCGGAAGCGGGAGGTTTCCCCGATTATGACCTCAGTATTGTTTTTGAGGAACCCGCTCCCGCCATTCCCGCCCTGGAATCCGAAAAAACCCTGGTCCTTAGAGACGCGAGGGGGAATATCCGGCTGATCCGCAGGGCTCTGGGGAAAGGCTGGGTCGCCGTGGCCGGATTCTACGTTTTTATGTATAATTATCACCTGGAAGATGAGGCGAACGCCCGGCTGGCCTGGGAACTCACCGGCGCTTCCCTGGGGCCTGAGCGGCCGGCAATCCTTTTCGTCCGGAGCAGACGGGGGGCGGAAGGACTTTTTGGAATCCTTCGGGAACGGGGAAACCTGCTGCCCCCGGTCCTCTCCATCCTGGTTCTTATTTTTACCGGTTTCTGGATGACGCTGCCCGGTTTCGGCGTTCCCCTGGGGGAGGATCCCCGTAAACAGCCGTCCATTATCAAGCGTTTCTCCGCGGAAGCCCGTTTCCTCCGCCGCCACGATGCCCTAAGGGTGTATCTTGGAATCTACCTGCGGGAACTGCGCCGCCGGGGCAGAGGGCGGCCCCTGGGGCGGGAATGTGAAGAAGTTGAAGCGGCTTTGGCGGCCGGAAAAAAAATCAGCCCAAGAAAAATGGCCGTCTATCTGGAAAATCTTATGTCGGCCCTGGAGCGTTTATGATTGATTATCAACCACCGTATCAATCGGCGTATCAGCCGGCGGCGGAGGTCCTGGCCAGGATCAGGGAGGAAGTCGCCCGCGCCTTTATCGGACAGCGGGATCTGGTAAACCACGCCCTTATCACCCTCCTGGCGGGGGGGCATCTCCTGGTGGAAGGTCCGCCGGGCCTGGGGAAGACCCTTTTAGTCCGGGCCCTGGCCCGGGCCATAACCGGCGATTCCCGGCGGGTCCAGTTTACCCCGGATCTGATGCCCAGCGACATAACCGGCAGCATGATGCTGGATACCCGGACCGGGGAATTCACGACCCGGAAGGGGCCGGTCTTTACCAATCTTTTTATCGCCGACGAGATTAACCGGGCGCCGGCCAAAACCCAGGCGGCCCTATTTGAGGCCATGCAGGAATTCCAGGTAAGTCTCGACGGGGCGGACTACCCCCTGCCCCTTCCCTTCATGGTCCTGGCCACCCAAAACCCCCTGGAACACGAGGGGACCTACCCCTTGCCGGACGCCCAAAAAGACCGTTTCTTGATGAAGGTCATGGTTCCCTACCCGCCGCTGGAGGAAGAAAAAGAAATGGTCCGCCGGATTCTGAACGGGGCCAGCGGGGCGGCGCTCCGGGTAGAAACGGTGGAACCCGTCCTCAATGTGGAGGAATTCGCGGCCCTCCGGGACCATGTTTCTTCCCTGCGGGTTGATTCGGAGATTCTGGACTATGCGGTGCGGATCTGCGGCGCCACCCGTTCCGATCCCGGCATACAGACCGGCGCGGGCCCCCGGGGGAGTCTCGCCCTGGTACGCTGCGCCCGGGCCCGGGCCCTCATCGAAGGCAGGAACTTCGTGATTCCCGACGACATCAACGCCCTGGCGGTCCCCGTTCTGGCCCACCGGATCACCCTTGCCGCGGAAAGCGAACTGGAGGGCCTGGGGGAGCGAAAACTCATTGAGAACATCCTGGCCCGCATCCCCGCGCCCCGGGGAACCGGTGTCGGGGGAGGAGAAATTTCGTGAGCTTCCCCGGCCTGCGATCCGCCCCGCGCCGGCGGGGGAAAGGCCCTCCCCCTGCCGGGGGAAGCCGGAGTGGGGAGACCCGGTGAGGAGCGGTCCCGGCCTTCTCATCGGGGCCCTTCTGTGGCTTGGCCTTGGGGCGGGGGCCTATTTTTCCGGCATCCTTTTCTTTGTCTGGAGCATCTTCGGCCTCTGCCTCCTTCCGGTCCTGGCCGTCGATGCGGTACTGCTGCTCTTTTTCCGCCGCCCCTATAAGGCGGAGCGGGATCTGCCCCTTACCCTTGCCCAGGGGGAACCGGTCAAGGTTCTGCTCCGCATCCGGGGGAAAGGGGGAATCCCGTCAAGGCTGCGGATTTTCGATCTTTACCCTTCCCTTATGGACTGCGCCGCCTTTCCCGCCCGGCTCCCAAAGCCGCCGAAGGGGGAAGCCGAAAGCTATGCGGAATTTGCCTATACCCTGCTTCCCCGCGAACGGGGGGCCTGGATCTTTCAGGGGCTGGACCTTCTCTACACCTCTCCCCTTTTTTTCTGGCGGCTCAGGGTGTTTTCCCCCTGCCAAAGCCGGGGCAGGACCTTCCCGGATTTCAAAAAACTCATGGCGGGGAAGGCCCTGCGGGGCCTCCTGCAGGATCAGGGACTCCGGGAAATCCGGCGGCGGGGCCGGGGCCTTGAATTCCAGGACCTCCGGGAATACCAGAAGGGGGATCCCGTCAAATCCATCGACTGGCGGGCCACCGCCAGACAGCGGGCCCCCAACGGAACCTGGCGTTTCATCGTTCGGGATTACCAGGAAGAGCAGGATCAACAGGTGCTGTGCATCCTGGATACGGGCTACCGGCTCCGGGGGGCGGACTTCGACGCCGCCCTGGAGGGAACCATGCTGCTCTCCTATACCGCGCTGAAACACGGGGACGCCGCGGCGGTGATGAGCTTCGGCTCCCAGGAACGCTGGGTCCCCCCCCGCAAGGGGCTGCGGAATTTTCCCATCATCATGAACCGGCTCTACGACCTCCAAAGCAGCCCCGCCCCCTCGTCCCCCTTTTCCGCCCTGGAAGGCGCCCTCACCCGGCTCCGCCGCCGCACCTTTATCATCCTGATCAGCAACTTCCGGGAGGAAGACGGCCCTTCCCTGTCCTGGATTCTCCCCCAGGTAAGGCGGAAACACCTGCTGCTCCTGGTCAGCTTTCGGGAAGCCGGAGTGGAAGCGCTGGCCCGCAGACCCACGGCGGAACTGTTCAGCCGCGGCATGTTTTCCCCGCCGGGAAAGATCCTGGAAAGCGCCGCCGCCTTTTCCTACCTCGCCGCCCGCGGAAGACTCTACCAAAGCTGGGAGCGGAAAGGACTCCTCACCATGGAAGGCAGGGCGGAAAATTTTTCCTCCGCCCTGGTAAACCGCTATCTGGAAATAAAACGGGAAGGCAGACTCTAAGCCGGACCCGCGAAGCCCCGCCGCCGCATGGCGGCTTTACGAAAGCGAAGATTGCCAGTCATCCTCTATCGATGGGCGCATCCCCGCCTGCGGCGGGGACCGGGCTATCCGCTCTAACAAAAACCCTGCGGGTTTTTATTCCGCTCCTATCCCTTGCGCGGGCGCGAAACGGCGTCCCGGCCGTGTCGCGCCATCCCACTCCCCGCCCTCCGCGCGGCAACTCTCAGGATCTCGCCCGCAGTGCGGAGTTTCGCGCTCCACCGCGAAACTCAAAAAACCGCTGGGCCCCGCATTTTCCCCGGCCCTCCCGCATCATTTCACCCGGGGTCGGACCTGCATATACCCCCAGAAACTTCAGTTTCTGAACAACAACCCCCTGCGGACTCCCGCCCTGAGCATTACTGAATACCAGCCCCTTACCACCAACAAGGCCCTGGCAGGCTGCTTAGTCTAAAAAATCGAATATGCGGATGGAAGAAATTTACCACGAAGGCGAGGAAGGCGCACGAAGACCGGGGATTGAAGGCGTTTTTTCATTCCTTCGTGTTCCTGGCGAGCCGCAGCTCGCCCTGGTGCGCCTTAGTGGCTAACATTCTTATTCCCGGTTCTTTCGCTTATCCGGTGATTTAGTATAATCAAGGCCCTGGCAGGCTGCTTAGTCTAAAAAGTCGGATATGTGGACGGAAGAAATTTACCACGAAGGCGAGGAAGGCGCACGAAGACCGCGGATTGAAGGCTCTTTCCTTCGTGTTCCTGGCGAGCCGCAGCTCGCCTTTGTGTGCCTACGTTGTTAACACTCCATTTCCCGGCACTTACGCTTATCGGGTGGTGCAGTGTAATCAAGGTACTGGTAGCCTGATTAGTCTAATAAGGCAGGATATGCGGACGGAAGAAATTTACCATGAAGGCGAAGAAAGCGCACGAAGACCGGGGATTGAAGGCTCTTTCCTTCGTGTTCCTGGCGAGCCGCAGCTCGCCTTGGTGCGCCTTAGTGGTTAAAATTCTCGTTCCCGGTTCTTTCGCTTATCCGTGATGTAGTGTAATCAAGGTGCTAAGGGGCGGTCGGGGAGCGACGGACAATGAATTCGGTGTGGACGGCTTCGGGGTATCCGGCGGCGGCGGCGGAAAAAAGGTGCTCCTGAACCCGGAAAGGCTCCTCCCCGGGTCCGGGGCGTTGGAACCTCCAGCCGCCGTCGGAATCCAGGATCCGGGCCTGGGTGTTGTCCCGGAAGTAGGCATCCAGGATGTCCCGCAGCCGGGCGGAAATGTCATCCTGCAAGACCGGAAACATCAACTCCACACGGCGGTCCAGATTCCGGGGCATCCAGTCCGCGCTGGACAGGTACAGTTCCTCCGCCCCGCCGTTGGCAAAGTAGAGAATCCGGGAATGTTCCAGATACCGGTCAATGACGCTCCGCACCTGGATATGCTCCGAAAGCCCCGGCACGCCGGGGACCAGGGCGCAGATCCCCCGGACGCAGAGCTGGACCGCGACCCCCGCCTGGGACGCCCGGTACAGGGCGTCGATCACCTCGGTATCCGCCAGGGAATTCACCTTCGCCATGATCCTGCCGGGAGTTCCCGCCTTGGATCGGCTTATCTCCCGGTCGATTAACTCCAGGATTCGCCGTTTAAGGCTGGTAGGGGCGATAACCAGTTTCCGCATGGACTGGATCGTCGAATACCCGGTGATCATGTTAAAGAGGAGTCCCGCGTCATAGGCAAGATCGTCCCGGCAGGTAAAAAGCCCGATGTCTTCGTAGATCCGGGCGGTCTTGTCGTTATAGTTTCCCGTCGCCAGGTGGAGGTATCGCTTTATCCGGTCGTTTTCCCGGCGGATCACCATGGTAATTTTGGCGTGGACCTTAAGCCGGGCCAGGCCGTAGACCACGATGACCCCCGCCTTTTCCAGGCGGTTTGCCCAGGAGATGTTCCGTTCCTCATCAAAACGGGCCTTCAGTTCCACCAGGGCGGTAACCTGCTTGCCGTTCACGGCGGCCTCCTCCAGGGCCCGAATCACCGGGGAATTCCCGCTGGTCCGGTACAGGGCGGTCTTGATGGAAATCACCTGCGGGTCCGCCGCAGCCTCCTGAAAAAACCGGACCACCGGATCAAAGGAATGGTAGGGCAGGTGGATCATCACATCCCCCTGGCTTATCCGGTCCCACAGGGATTCGTCTCCGTTAAAGAGGGGGCTGGGGTAAATGGGCCAGGGTTTTTCCCGGAGCCGCTCAAAACCCTGGATGTTTACCAGGTCGTAGAGCCCCCCCAGATTCAGGGGGCCCGCCGGACTGTAGAGATCCTCCTTTTCCAGGGAAAGGCGGCGGGCCAGTTCGTCCCGAATCCGGGGACTCCCGGCGGAATAGACCATCCGCACCGCCGGGGATCGTTCCCGGCCCTCCAGAACTTCCTCCATGGCCTCCACAAAATCCTCGTCCCGCTTTTCGTCCACCGAAAAATCCGCGTCCCGGTTCACCTTAAAAAGGATGCTCTCCTTAACCTGGAATCCCGGGAACAAGGCGGGGCCCCAGGTTAAAATCAGATCCTCCAGCAATGCCCAGGGGCGTGTTCCCTGGACGGTCCGGGGGGATTCCGAAACCCGCGGGCCGGCCGGGGCGTCTTCTTCCGGAAGCCGGATGATTCGATGCAGGACCGGGGGAACCTGGACCATGGCGATATACTCCCCCGCGATCTTCTCCCCGGCCCGCCCCAGAATCTCCTCTGCGTGCGGCGCATCCGGGGCCAGCAGGAAGGCGGCGTTCATGCCAAAGCCGTCGATGGAAGGCAGGGCCCCTTCATCTTCAATCCGCAGGGGGGTCAGGATGGGATAGACATGGGAAAAAAAGTAGGACTCCAGGAAATCCCGCTGGGCTTTGCTGTACGAGGCGGGGCGCAGCAGTTCCAGTCCCTCCCACCCGAGGGCGGGAAGCACCTCCTCCATCAGGCAGCGGTACTGCCGGTCGATGACGGAACGGACCTTCCGGGAAATTTCCTTAAGCTGCCCGGCGGGGCTAAGGCCGGAAGGATCCGGCCCGCTTCCGCCGCGGAGGGCCCGCTTTAATCCGGCAACCCGGACCATGAAAAATTCATCAAAGTTGGAGGCTACAATCGCAAGAAACCGAAAACGCTCCAGGGGGGGCAGTTCTTTCCTTAGCCCTTCTTCCAAAACCCGGGAATTAAAATCGATCCAGGAAAGGTCCCGATTAAAGTATCGTCCCATGTCCGGCCCCCATGCAGGAATTGGCGCCCGTCCACAAGGCCGGCTGCTTTGCGGACAGGCGTTTTTCAAAAAATCCGTCCATCATACGTCCATATCATGCCTCCGCATAGCGGAGGGACGCTAATTAAGAATAACCTTGTAGCCGAACACATCTTGAAACAGGTCCGCCTTTTGTTCCATGCTGATCTGCTCCAGAGAAAGGTCGTGGACCCCCTCGGTATGAATAACCATGGTTTCCCCCCTCCGCTCCAGGCTGATCGTTTTTATCTGCTGGGTATGCCCCCGGTCCAAAGCGTCGGCCACCCGGAGGAGGGAGGCCAGCTTAAGGACAAGAATCCGATCCGTCCGTTGCAGGGCAAGGTATCCGATGTCCCCCCGGGAAGGCGCTTCCCCCCGGTGGTAGCGGATAACGGAGGCGATTACCCCCAGTTCCTCCGGCTGGAGGCCGAAGATCTCCGAGTTGGCGACGATGTACTGGCCGTGTTTATGGTGATCCGCCCCCCGTATGTAGCCCCCAATATCGTGGAGGATGGCGGCGGTCTCCAGCATCATCCGCTCCCGGCGGCTCATGCCGTGTTCCCGGCTTAAGGCGTCGAAAAGCGCCAGGCACAGATCCGCCACATGCCGGCCGTGGCCCTCATCGTAGTGGTAGCGGCGGCCCAGATTTACCGCGGAGGCGATGATCTGGGAGTAAAAATCCTCCTGAAGCTCGGAATCCACCCCCAGGACCAGGTCCAGCAGAAAACCCTCCCGGATGGAAACCAGGGGAACCACCACCTGGGCGGCGTCGGTCTGCTCAAGAAAAAACCGGTAGATCCGAATACTGGGGAGCAGACCCTCCGCGTGGGCGTAGGAAATGTTGAGAATCCTGACACATTCCTCCACGGTATAGTCCTGTATCCGCTCCACCAGGCCGATAAAGGACTGCCGCCCGATGATCCGGCAGTCCTCGTTCAGCTCCCCGCCCGCCAGATAAGAAATCAGCCGGGCATCGGAACCGACCACCACAAAGGTCCTGATATGGCCCAGATCCAGCTCGGCGCTGAGAAAACCGGCGGTGCGCCCGATATTTTCGTTCAAGTACCGCTCCTGGAAACGGCCGGAGGCGGGACCCAAACGGGACTGCTGGTCGATAAGAATGGTCCCCAGACCCAGACTGTGGGCCGCCACCATCTTCCCCCGGCGCAGCAGCATGATTTCCGTAGAGCCCCCGCCTATCTCGATGATCATGGAATTAGACCGCCAAAAAAGGGGCAGGTCCTGCTTAAGGGCGAAGCGGACCGCCAGGTACATCAGCCGGTTTTCCTCAATCCCCTCCACAATGGAAATCCCGAACCCCGTTTCATGCCTCACCCGGTCCATAAAAAGGTCCCGGTTCCGGGCGGCCCGGAGGGCGCTGGTGGCGATAATATGAATATCCTCGTCCCGGATACCCCAGCCCCCCAGAAGCTCCCGGTAGTTTTTCAGCACCAAAAGGCACTCCAGAAGGGACTCCCGGGAAATACTCCCCGAAGTAAACACATCCCGCCCCAGGGCCACATTCTTCTCCGCCTGGTCCACCGCCCGCCACTCGCTGGCGCCCAGAATCTCCGCCACCAGGAGACGAATCCCGGTGGAACCAATCTCCAAAACAGCGACAAGGCGGCTGTATTCCATCATAAATTTTAATTATCAAAGAATAGCCGTTAAGAATCAACATTTCGGGAATCGACGGCGGCAGCGCCGCTTCGGAAAAGGCCGCATATCGAGTGAAATTTGGGCGCATTTTTTGCTGCCGCAAAAAACCGGGCTATCCGGGGCTCCGCTATCGCTCCGGCCCCGCCTGCGGCGTGGCTGCTCCGCACCCCTCCTATCCCTTGCGCGGGCGAACATCCGCATCCCTGCGGCTGTCCGCCGTTCAGCGTTGCTGCGCTCTGCACAGCAACGCCGTCATCGGAAACAGCCGGCATCCATGCCGGCGCATCCCGGCTGTCCGCCGTTCAGCGTTGCTGCGCTCTGCACAGCAACGCCATCATTGGAAACAGCCGGCCTCCCTGCCGGCCTGGAGCTTCGCGCTCCACCGCGAAACTCAAGCCCCCCAACACGCAAAAGGCGGACCGCTTTGCGCAAAGGCCCCTTCTCACGGCCAGCGCGTCCTCGATAGCCGAAAATAGGCCGCTAGCGGCGTCATGGGCCCTGCTTGTTAAGGGCGGCCCTTGGACGCGGGGCGGGGGGGCGTGCTACACTGGGGGCCCATGAT
>JAIRSD010000152.1 GCA_031255615.1 Treponema sp.
TTTACCTGGCAGCGCTACGGTGAATACCATGGGGGCCGCCCCTGTCCGCCCATGAGCTGGCCGGCCAACTATAACCGCTACGCCGCGGCCACCATGTTCAGTCTGTTCTTTGGGGGGAACGAGTTCGCCCCGGACCTGCGGATAAGGGGGGAGTCCGTCCAGGATTGGCTCCAGGGGCGCTATATCGCCGCCATGCGGCACTGCTACCGGCGGCTGAAGAACTGTTCCGCCCTGGCGGGCTGGGGGACCATGAACGAGCCCCATCCGGGCTTTATCGGACACCGGAATCTGGATTCGGCGGAGAATCCCCTGATCCCCCTGGGGCCGGCCCCCAGCCCCTTCCAGACGATGGCGGCCGCCGGCGGGTACCGGGTGGAAGCGCCGGTCTACGGCATCACCCCCCTGGGCAGGCGGGCGATCCGGCGGGAAACGATGAATCCCCAGGGCTTGTCCCTGTTCCGGGAAGGTTTTTGCTGCCCCTGGAAGCAGGCGGGGGTCTGGGACGACCAGGGGGGAAAGCCCCGGCTGCTGCGGAAGGATCACTTTGCCCGGCGCCGGGGGAGGCCCCTCCGCTTTGAGGACGATTTTCTTAAACCTTTTATGATCAAGTTTATTGAGGCCATGAAGGAGGGCCGGCGGGGGGCCGTTTTTTTCATCGAAGGACCCCCCAACGGGGGGCATCCCCGCTGGGGAAAGGATGATCCCGCCGATGTGGTGAACGCCTTCCACTGGTACGACGGTTTCAGCCTCTATACCCGGACCTTCCGTCCCTGGTTCGGCTTCCGCGCCGACGGACGACCGGTCCTGGGCAGAAAGGGGATGGCCGCCTATTACCGGGATTCCCTGGGCCGGGTCCTGGCCTGGACCCGGGAGAAGATGGGGGATATGCCCTGTCTGCTGGGGGAATTCGGCATACCCTTTAACATGAACGGGGGGCGGGCCTACAGGACCGGCGATTATTCCGTCCAGGAGGAGGCTCTGGACTTTTATTACAACGCCCTTGACGAGGCGGGGCTCCACGCCGCGATCTGGAACTACAGCACCGGCCACAGCCGGGAGGACGGGGACGGCTGGAACGGGGAAGACAATTCAATCGTGACCAGGGACGCCGCCGGCAAGGCGCAGGGCCGGGCGATGGGAGGCTGGCTGCGGCCCTATCCCATGGCCGTCGCGGGAATCCCCCTGGATTGCCGCTGGAACCGGAAAACCGGGGTCTTCCGCCTGCGTTACCGGGCGGATCCGGCGATTACGGCCCCCACGGAAATTTTTGCCCCCCCCGAGGCTTTGGGGGAAAAGCCGGTATATGACTGCCGGGCGGACGGCAAGCCCCTTCGGATCGTGTACGCGGCCCTTCGGGTTTTGGTTTACCATGACGGTTACGGCGGAGAACTGGAACTGGAACTGCGGCGGACGGGGGAATCCGCGGGGCCTAACGGGAAATAGGGGGGAGGAGCGCGGGTAGGATGTTCCAGAACTTCCGGGGGGCGGCGTTTTCCCGGAGCGCGGCGGGGGGCTTGTCCTCTGTTTCCTGGAGTTTCCAGAGGATCTCCTGGCGGCGGGTCCATTCTTCCAAGAACACCGAATCTATGTTGCGCCGGGTTGAGAATACCCTGGCGGCGTAGTTCAGGGTCTGGTAGGGTGTCCCGTTGGAACGGACCCGGGTTGTTCCGGCGTTGTACATGGCCACGGCGCTGAGTTCCGAGTCCCCTGCGTCAAGGCAGAACCGCAGATGGTTCATCCCGTACCAGGCGTTTATTTGGGGATTAAAAAACTCCGCTTCGGTCAATTTGGGGAAGGATCGGTTGTTTAACTGAAACAGCCCCCGGTCTATGCTGCCGTCCCGGTTTTTTCTGTTCTCCGCCCGGGGATTGAAACGGCTCTCCTCCCAGCTTAAGGCAAAGGCCAGGCTGGGGGATATGGAATGCCGTTCCGATTCCTCCAGAATCGCCCGTGCTATGCCGGGGGAACCGCAGATCAGCTCAAAAAAACCGACCGTCCATTCCCTGGTTTCCGGGTTCCGGTAGGAATCCAGCACGACATCGTCGTAGGATTCCGGGGATCGTAAAAAATCACCGGAAAGCCCCGTAAAGGAAACGGGAATTTCCACAGGGCCGGAGGGACCCGCCTGTAGGTCCGGGACCTCCGGGGCCTTTACTGTTTCGGAGAGGGGAAACAGGAACCGGGAGATCACCAGGGCCCCCAGGTTTATGGCCAGCAGGAGGGAGAGAAAAAAGGGAAGCAGGACCAGCAGGCCCGGAAAATTCCGGGAATCCGGGCAACTGGGGAAGTTTAAACGGGGCCGGAATTCCCTCCCGCCGCGAATCCGGCGATCCCAAAAGACGGGAACATCCTCCAGCAGGGCCTTCCCTTGCAGGATTATGTTGGTATGCGGCAAAAGAAGGCCCACGGCCGCGTGATAATCGTTACCCTCAAACACTTCTTATACTCCATGGTTAATAGTTCTAACCCTGATAACCCCTTCCACGCTCTTGAGCTGTTCCAGAAGGGGGCCGGGAATCTGCTGTTCCGTATCAATGATGTTGTAGGCATAATCGTCCCGGTGGTGGTTTATCAGATCCGTTATGTTGATATTCTGCCCCGCCAACAGGGTGGTTATCTGTCCCACCATGTTGGGGATGTTCCGGTTCGCCACCAGAAGCCGGTAGGGCGCCCGCTGGTCCAGGCGGCAGCGGGGGAAATTCACCGAATTTTTTATCCCCCCGAATTCAAGGAACTCCATAAGCTGCCGCACCGCCATGACGGCGCAGTTGTCCTCCGCCTCCGGGGTGCTGGCTCCCAGATGGGGGATGCAGATCGCCCGGGGGCAGCGCAGAAGCTCCGCTGTGGGGAAATCCGTAACATAATGGGCGATCCGTCCCGCGTTAAGGGCGGCGATGACATCGGCTTCGTTTACCAGCCCCCCCCTTGCCAGGTTGATGATCCGGGCCCCCTTCTTCATAAACCGGAATTTTTCCGCGTTCAGGAAACCCTTGTTGCTGTCGGTTAGGGGGATATGGAGGGTGACGTAATCCGATTTTCCCAAAAGGCCCTCCAGCGTGTCCGCCCGGATAACCTGGCCGGACAGACTCCAGGCCGCGTCAACGGAGATGTAGGGATCGTAGCCGATGACCTCCATGCCCAGGCTTACCGCGTCGTTGGCCGTCATGGCGCCGATGGCGCCCAGGCCGACGACCCCCAGGGTCTTTCCCCGCAATTCCGGGCCTTCGAACCGGGATTTTTCTTTTTCCACCAGTTCCGGCACCAGGTCCGCCTGGTCCGCGACCCCCAGCCCCCAACTGACGCCCCCCAGGATGTTTCGGGAAGAAAGGAGCAGGGCCGCCAGCACCAGTTCCTTGACCGCGTTGGCGTTCCCGCCGGGGGTGTTGAACACCACTATCCCCCGGTCGCTGCAAGATCCCACGGGGATGTTGTTGTAACCCGCCCCGGCCCGGGCGATAGCCTTTACCGAGTCGGGAATGGGCGCAGCGTGGAGATCCGCGCTCCGCACCAGGATGGCATCGGGGTGCAGGATTTCACTGGCCACTTCGTATGTATCCCTGGGGAAAAGGTCCAGCCCCAGGGGAGAAATTTTGTTAAAGGTCTGTATTCTGAACATACGCATATTCCTTTGTACCCTTTCTTTTGGTACCGCAGTTTCCGAACAAATTTACTAAACCGCCGGCAAGATAAACAACCGAAAACAAACATGTAAAGCGCCAGGCGCACCGGGGAACACGAAGGAATGAAAAAACGCCTCCAATCCCCGCCCTTCGTGCGCCTTCTTCGCTTTCGCGGCAAATTTCTTCCGTCCACATATCCGATTTTTTAGGCCAAGCAGCCTGCTAGGAGAGGGTCCTTTCAAATTTTTTCATAAATTCGATAAGGGCCTTTACCCCTTCCAGGGGCATGGCGTTGTAGATGCTGGCCCGCATGCCCCCCACCAGCCGGTGCCCCCCCAGGTTTATCAGGGCCGAGGCGGCGGCCTCCTTAACAAAACGGGCCTCGATTTCCTTCCGTTTTTCCGCGTCCCCTTCCCGTGATACAAAGGGGATGTTCATAAG
>JAIRSD010000203.1 GCA_031255615.1 Treponema sp.
GGAATAGTAAACCACCTTCCCCTCCCGGCGGTACTTCACCAGCCGGGTCTGCCGGAGAGTCCTCAACTGGTGGGAAATAGCCGACTTGCTCATCCCCAAAAGGGCGGCAATATCGCAGACGCACATCTCCGCCCGCAGAAGGGCGCAAATGATCTTGACCCGTGTAGAATCGCTGAACACCTTGAACAGGTCCGCCAGGTCCATCAAGATCTCGTCGTCGGGCATTTTTTTCCTGACCGCCGCCACCACCTCCTCGTGGATGACGTTGCAGTCGAGGCTCTCAATGTCCACCGCGCCCTTCGCCATAACCCTAGCGCCTCCGCCAAACAGTTGAATACATGAGCATATATAAAGCATACAAGGCTTTACACCGGATGTCAACGAATTTCGTTCTTTTTCGCCCCCTTCGCGATAGTTTTGGTTCAGCCGCCGTATATTGAAATTCTTTAGGGCGCATCCCCGCCGTCCCTGGCGGTCCGGCGGGGACCGGGCTATCCGCTTAAATCTTTTGCCTGGCGGAGCCAGGCAAAAGATACCGCTCCTATCCCTTGCGCGGGCGGACCTCCGCGTCCCTGCGGATGTCCGCCTTCTGAGACGCCGCAGTCCCCGCCTATGGAGTTTTGCTCCGCGAAACCAGGAGGCTGCGCGCTTTGGTTCGGCCTCCCTGCCGCCCCGGCAGCCTTCGGCTGCCTTGAGAGCCCGGTTTTTTGCGGCGCAGCCGCAAAAAATACGCCCCAAAAGGACTCGACCCGCGGCGTATTCAACTGGGCGTTGCCGGCCTCAAAGCCTTCCCCCCCGCCGGAACACCCGGCTATACTGAATCCATGGCCCTCCGTTACCTGCCCTACGCCGCCGCCCTTGCCCTGATCCTGGGGGCCGGCTTCCTTTTTTCCGGTTGTTACACCCTTGCCCAGGGGGTAACCCTGCTGGGCTACCTGGCCCGGGCGGTCCCTCTGGAGGAATTGGCCGGCGTCCAGGCCGCAAAAAGCGCCGCCTCCCCAGGGGAGGCCGAAGATGCGGGGGCCCGGCTTTTTGTGGAGCGGGTTCGGGAGATACGGCGCTTCGCCCGGGACCTGGGCCTAAAGGAGAGCGCCAATTACACCGCCTATGTGGAACTGGATCGGGACTACCTGGCGGCGGTAGTTTCCGCCGCCGCGGCGGATTCCTTTACCACCCATGAATGGTGGTTCCCCGTGGTAGGCAGGGTGCCCTACAAGGGCTTTTTTAACCCGGCGGCCTCCCGCCGGGAAGGAGATAAACTGCGGAAAAAGGGCCTGGACGTATGGATCCGGGGAGTGGACGGTTTCAGCACCCTGGGCTGGTTCAAGGACCCCCTCTACTCCTATATGCGGAATTATTCAGACTACCGCCTGGCCAACCTCCTCATCCACGAACTCCTCCACGCCACCGTGTACCTAAAGGGCCAGTCCCAGTTCAACGAAGAATTGGCGGAATTTGTGGGAACCGAGGGGGCCCGGCTCTACATCGAAAAGAAATACGGCCCCGAATCCCCGGAGTACCGGGAACTCGCGGATTCCGAAGCGGACACCGCCGCTTATGTGGCATACCTCCGGGGCCTTATCGCGGAACTGGAGGAAGTCTACCAAAGCCCGGCGGACCGGGAAGAAAAACTGGCCCGCAAGGCGGAGCTCATCGAACAAAGCCAGATCCGCTTCGGGCGGGACTACGACGCCCTGTTCAAGGGCCAGGCTTACCGCGCCTTTACCGATCTGCCCGTGAACAACGCATACCTGGAACTCTACCGCCTGTACTACGAGGGAAACAGCTTCTACCGGGACCTGTACGAAACCTCCGGCCGGGACCTGGGACGCTATATCGCCGCGGCCAAGACCCTCAACAGCCGGGAGCGGGACCCCAAAGCTGCGCTGGCAAGGGCCCTCGCCGAATCGCCGGGGAAGCCGTTCTAAACCCCGAAGACCGCGGGGCCCGCCGCCGCGCTCCGCCGCCCCTATTCCTCAAAACGGTTTGGATTGTTCCGCTCCCCCGGAGTGGCGCCGGGATTCTTGGTGGCCGTGGCGGTAACATACCAGTCGGCGGCGGTGTTGCTGTCCGGGACCTCCTCGTCCCGGGAAATGCTGCGGGTCGCGGCGGTTTTAATATTAAACGTGATAACCGCGTCGGCGGGGCCGGCAATTCCCTCATCCACGGAAAGCCACTCTCCTTCCCGGTAGAGAAGATCCGCGGCTTCCACAAAGTGATCCTTCGTCCACCAGGAGTCCGGGTTTTCACTCATCATAACCGCGTCAACGATATTGTCATCCTGGTCCATGACATACACCACATCGGTTTTATGCAGCAATTTTTCATTGCCCGGCACCCAGAACTCACGGGGGCTTTCAGCGTCATCGCCGCCGCCGGGAGGGGCCGAGCTGCTTTCGGTTTCTTCCAGGGTCCGCAAGTACACCACGACGTATTCCCTGGCCCCCACTTCCACCGGGGGAAATTCAAAAATCAGGGGCTGCTTGGTATTTCCGGGAATAAAAAGCCGCAGGGCCCCCAGGTTCCCCGCCTCCAGGGTTTTGAGTTCCACATATTCGGTCCGGGGCCTGGAATACTCCGTCCGCAGTTCGTTAATAAGGACCTTGGGCATCCGCTCATTCCGGGAACGGAAGGGAATCAGCACGTTGAGGGTGTTGCCTCCCCCGTCTTTTACCAGCATATCCGCCGTGTAGGGAACGCCGCCGGGCACGTCGTCGGACATGCACACCCGGACCATCTCGCCGCCTTCGATTTCTTCTACCGGCAGGGGAGGCTCGCTGTTGAATGACAGAACCTCTACGGCCTGGGAAAATTTGAAATGCAGAGTCCGTTTATCCACCGCCTTGCAGCCAAGAAAAACCGGAGTCTGGGAACGGTTTTCCAGGATCTCCACCGTTGCTCCCACGGAGCAGGACACAAAGAGGCAGAGGATCGCCGTTGCCGCCGGGATTCCCTTCCCCCGCAACCACGCGGATACGTTCATAGATCTTTCTCCTTAACCTTTGATTTTGAATAGAGTTGTTCAGAAACTGAAGTTTCTGAACAACGACCGCCTAAAAACGAAGCCTTAACCAATGGGGCAGTAAACGATTTTACATTCCCTCTGTTTATGGGCGCGTTCCCGCGGGGTGATTCATTTTTTCACGCTTTTTTTAAAAAAAATTTTTCGCTATCATTAAAAGGTGGAAGAAGAAGGCGCCAGACGGCTGGAACTCCTGGCCCCCCTGTTGTATATTCCGGCCCCGGCGCTGGAACCTTTTCATCCGGGGGCCAGGCCGGGGGAAGGGGAGGGGAAGGAATTCCTTTTTTGTTTTGCCCTTGACGAGTCCCAGGGCCGAAGCATAGAGCCCGAACCGTCAATCTTTCTGGGCCCCCTGCTGGCGGCGGGTTTCGCCGATCCCGCGGCTCCGGGCGGAAGCCTGGAGCTCCCTCGGGGGCCTTACCTTTTCGCCCAGGAATGGGCGTTCCTGGACCGGGAGGAGACGATACGCATGGCGGTTGAAGCGCAGAAGGACGGCCTTTGGGAACGGCTGCGTCTGGAAAACCGCCTGTACCTGCGGTACCTCTCCGGGGACGGCGGCGTTGTGACTCAAATATTCCGGCCCTACCGGCCGCCGGAGCGGGAAACCTAAAAAAATCCCCGGCTTGCCGGGGGCGGAACATCCTTTAGGGCCGCAGGGTTTCCACCATGTAGCGGATGTCGTAGCCGCTGGCGGCGGCCTTTCTCGTTTCGATCACGAAGATGACGGAGTTGTCCAGCGGGGAGGCGATCACCCTTTTTATCCGGTAAGCGGCGATCTGGGGCCTTTTTATCTCCGGATTGCCGACGGAAAAGGTTTTCCGGTCCCCCGCCGGTCCTATCCGGTTCAGGGAGATGTAGAACGAGGATTTTAGATTAGCGCCGGAACCTTCCACTGTGGGAATAAGCCGCGCCTGATAGGAAAAACCCCGCTTGAAATCCCGGAATTCAATACTCTCTCCCGGTAAATTCTCTTCCTCCGAATCCAGGGCGACGTACAGGGGATGCCCCTGGCGAAGATAATCCACCCCGTAGCGGTTCGCCAGGGCGGAATTCTGGCTGATTATCCGGTAAAACGCGCCGATGCCGTCGTTGCCCGCATTTATCGGGTTATTGGAACTGTAGGAAACCTTTCCCCCCGAGACAAAATCGTTCCGGGGCACGTCAACCGCGAAAAGATCCGCCCAGGGTTTCAGGGTGGTTGACGATACGCCGTACTGGGCAAACATATATACCTTCCCGTCGGGGGAAAAACCCAGATCCACAAAAGAGGCGGTATCCCCTGCCCAAAGGGCGGCCCCATGGATTACCAGAATGGCAGCCGCAATGAAACTTTTCTTCAACATAACCGGGCGTCTCCTCTATCATTAGTATCGGGAATTATCGCGATAACCTTAGTCCGGGAATGGGGCCGCGGCCTTTTCGCCCGGCCCGGCCCGCTTTCCGGGGGTCCTGTTTTTCCGCCGCCCTGCTCCCCGCCGGCGCGCCGCCCAACGGCGCCGCCTGCCCCGTTCCCGCGTTTTTGCGAAGCAAAAACCCCGGACCGGAAAACCGCGGGCTGCGGAATCTTCGCGCAAGGGATAGAAGCGGTATCTTTTGCCTGGCCCCGCCAGGCAAAAGATTTAAGCGGATAGCCCGGTCCCCGCCGCAGGCGGGGATGCGCCCAAAAGAGACTCGATGCGCGGAGTCCGCTGAATTGGGGGAGGCCGGGAATTTTTCGCCGAGTCTTGAGAAAATCCATGCCGGGGATTATGCTTGCGGCAATGACCATATACGGCAGAAACGCTTTTTTCCGCGTCGAGATCCTTATCGCGGCGGGGTTTTTGATTTTGGCCGGGGCCCTGGTTTTTACGGCGCTGCCGGGCTGCTCCGCGGCGATGGAGGAGGCGGTGAAACGCTCCGCCGGCCTTGTTCAGGGGCTGCTGGCGCGTTTGGAACCGAGCCCCCTGGCGCCGCTTGTTTCCCTGTCCGGGGCCGCGCTTTTCTCCCTGGCCGCCCTGGTGTGCATCCATTTTTTCTTTGAGAAAACCCAGGCCCCGGAGATTCTTTTTGTCAGCCTTTTTGTTTTTTCTTTTTCGTTTGAAATCATGCGGCTTATAACGCCGCTGCAAAAAATATGGAACCTCCCTTCCCTCTACCCGCTTTTGGCATCCCGCACCCTGCTGTTCGGCCGTTTTTTCGGCATTTTTTCCCTCTTTGCCGCCAGCGTGTGCGCCGCCGGGATGGAAATTCAAAAACACCTAAACGTCATCCTGGCCGTCGCTTTCGTGTCCCTGGTCATCGCCCTGGGAATACCCATCGACATCCTTACCTGGGATTCCAGCTTCAGCATGATCAACGGGTACCCTTCCCTGATCTACCTGATGGAAGCGGCGGTGCTCCTTATCACGGTCCTCAGTTTTTTCATCTCCGCCTGGTCCCGGGGCGCCCCGGAGTACGCGGCCGTCGGCCTCGGTTCCCTGATCGTCTTTACCGGCAGGAACATACTCTTCTCCGCCGATACCCTGATAAGCCCCCTGCCGGGACTTTTCCTTCTGGCCGCCGGGGAATGGCTCATCTCCACCAAGCTGCACAGAGTGTACCTGTGGCTTTAACAGCACTGCCCGGTTGAGATATGCCGCCGCATAGTAAGGCCAGGTTGGGCGCATTTTTGCGGCTCCGCCGCAAAAACCGGGCTATCCGCTCCAACAAAAACCCTGCGGGTTTTTATTCCGCTCCTATCCCTTGCGCGGGCGCGAAAGCCGTGGGCACGGCTTTCGCCTTCGCTGCGCCCCGCCGTTCCCGGGTCGTTTACTAAAAGGCTGGTGGGTCGATTGGGCTAAAAGGCAGAATGTGCGGGCGGAAGAAATTTACCACGAAGGCGAAGAAGGCGCACGAAAGGCGGGGATTGAAGGCGTTTTTCATTCCTTCGTGTTCCCGGCGAGCCGCGAACTCGCCCTGGTGCGCCTTTGTGGTTAATATTCTTCGCGGTTAAAATTCCTGTCCCCGGCTGTTCCGCCCGGCATCCCCCCGGTGTGAACCGGAGTTTTGCGCCCCGCGGAAACCCCGGAAAATTACCCAAGCCGTTCTCCCGCCGGCATGGTCAGGAGGAGTTTGGGGCTTTCGCCCCAAACTCCTCCGCAACCAAAACGCCGTAAGGCCAAAGACGTAGGCGTTTTTGGCCTTCTCCCCTTGGTTCAACATCCCCGCCGCGTCTCTCCTGCCGCGGCATCTATGTCTTGGCATTTCTACCGCAACATCTATGCCGACAGATCCCTCCGGTGTGAGGCGGACAGGGACATACTTAAGAACCGCAGGGGCCTGGATTTGGAACACGGTCCCGTTGCGTCTTCCGCATCCAGGCGGTCTCACTCATGTGCTGTCCCTTTATGACAGCCTGTTAAACCCTGGACACCGCGCCGACGACGAGGCCGACGACGAGGGGCAGGGCGAGGTTGTCGTAGTCTTCCAATGGCAGGGCCTCCGTTACCGCGGCGGCAAAGGCCGCCGCCAGGGCGACGCGGTAATCGCGGGAGACCTGATAGGCCGCAAACAGGGTTGCGCAGAAACAGGCGGCGCAGCCCTCCAAACTTTTGCCCCGGAGAAAGCCGGGCCGCAGGCGGCCCCAGAACTTTCCAACAAGGCTGGCGAAACCGTCTCCAAAGGCCAGTGCGTAAATGGCGATGGAAGCCGCCGGCAAAGGGTAGATAAGCAGGGCCCCCAGGGCCCCCAACCCCAGGGTTACGGGGCCCCGTACAAAACGCCCCCGATCCCGGGGCCGGGAGGCCTTGCTGGTAATGAAGGACACCAGGGGCACCCGGAATCCCGCCAGCCGGAGGCCTTCCATGTGGATGTAACCCAGCACTCCGGCCAGGAGCAGCGTTACCGCGACAGGGTAGTTCAGGCCCGCCAGCAGGGGGCTTAGGCCAATGAGAAAATGTATGGATTTCCTGAGAATTTCAGATTTAAATTCCCTCGCATTCGGCGCCGCATCGACGATGCCGCTCCGATATGAAGCTAATATGGTTCTTGGCCGAAGGGTTATATCACTCATGCCATTATATAAGCAAATTCCGTGCCAAAACGCGGAACGAAAACCGGCCCGGAGGGACGATCTTCTAATTCCTTATATGATAAGGAATTAGCATACACCCATCCCGCCCGGCCCCCTTCGGGGCCCCAACGCTGTATGAATTTTAAGACATTCGAAATTCCAGAATTACTATGCCGGGGTTTCGGCGTTCCCCCGCTGTGTTCCCCGGCCCGGCGTCAGGGATTCCGGGACAGGGAGCGGCACTCCAGGTAAAAACGCTTTTCCACGCTTTCCCCCATGGAGAAACTTTTCCGGGGCAGGGGGCCGGAACGGGCCACGGTTTCAAAAAGCCCCGCCGCGCGGATGGGGGGGAGGAGGATCCCCGTTGCGCCGGTTTCCCCCCCGGGCCGCCCCGTGCCCCCCTCCCGCGGCCCCGCCAGGCGGATAAGTTCTTCCTCCCCGTGGATGTAGTCGATGGAGATTCCCCCGTCGGCGGCGGCAAAGCGGTCCAACAGGGGCTGCAAGGCCACGGGGGCGAGGCCGGGGGCGCTGGTTTCCAGCAGGAAAAGGCGGGGGCCGGATACCAGGCCCAGCCGGGTTCCGGGGGCTTCCCGGTCCCCCACCAGGCGGCGAAGCCGGTCGAGAGCGCCCTCCCCCTCCAGGGGCGCCGCCTTAAAATCCGGCAGGGAGTCCAGGGCCGCCAGCAGGGCCCCGGCGTCGGCGTTGAACAGGATCCGGTGGATGGGCTGGAAGCTGACAGCCGGATCGTAGAGGTTTTCAATCTCCACCAGGGCAAAGCGGAGGGGATGATCCGCCAGGCCCGGTTCCCCCGGATGGGCGGCCTTGTATTCCTCCCAGATCCCCTTGGCGGCGGCGAGGGAGTGGTTTCCGTCTCCCATGGCGTAGAGGAAGGGGGCGCCTTCCCCGCCTTCCCCCTCCGCCGGGGCGGCCTCCGCGTAGCGGCGTTCCGCCCGGCAGCGCAGGGATTCCAGCTTTTCGGCGATAAGGGTCCAGTGTTCCTCCCGGTCCAGCCGCCAGCCCGCGACGGCCCCGGAGTCCAGCATCAGCTTTCCCCGGTAGGCGGGTTCGGCGGAATCCAAAAGACCGGCCAGCGCGGAAAACAGGGAGTCCTGGTCGTCGTCGATAAGGAGGAGGATGTGGGGGCTTTCCAGGGGGGCCCCCCGGCGGATTTCCATCCGGGGGGGGAGCCGCGCCGGGACGGTGTCTTCGGTCGCCCGGATCAGGGACCGGGTCCGGGCCCCCCAGTCGTAGCGGTCCAGGTCCACCGCCGCCACCAGGCCCCGCCGCCGCCGGTGATGGGGGCTGTCCCGCTCCACATACACCCCGCCGGTAAAGGGGGGGGCGAAGATCCCCCCCCCCAGGTAGGACGCCATGTTCCGGTGGATGGCGGCGATCCGCTCCCGCCGCGCTTCGCCGCCGGAAGGGTTTTGGCCGCCGCCGGATTCAAGGTAGACCTCCGGGAAGATAAGGTTGAGGGTGGAAGCTCGGTCCCCCACGGTTTCCCGGACCCGCTCCCAATAGCGGCGGTCCTGGGTAAACTGATCGCAGGCGATAACCGCCCAGGCGGAAAGATCGACGGATTTCCGGGGGAGGAGTATCCGGGGAATCTGAAGGCCCAGGTTGAGCAGCCGCTGCTTAAGGGGGGCGTTATTGTTCACCGCCCCACTATATCCCAGGAACCGGGGGAGATGCTACAATTTGAGGGGCCAGGCAAAACCCCGCCGGGGTTTTGCGGGTTTTGCGGCCTTTCAGAGTTTCGCGGCCCGCCGCGAAACTCCACCGCGCGGGCAAACTCCCCGGGTCCGGCGCGAGCGCGCCGGACCGAAAGGCGAAAGCCGCGCCGCGCGGCTTTCGCCCGCACAAGGGATAGGAGCGGAATTTTTGCGGAGCGGGGCGGAGCAAAAATTGGAGCGGATAGCCCGGTTCCCGCCGCCTCCGGCGGCGGGAATGTGCCCAAAAAAGAACCGGGAAACGCGGAAAAGGATAGTCCATGGAGTACGTACAGTTTGGAAAGACCGGGGTTTCGGTAAGCCGTTTGGGCTTCGGCGGCGCGGCGCTGGGGGTGAAAAACTATATCCGGCCCTACGATCCGGGCGCGGAGGAGGCGAAGCAGGGGGCCCACCGGGCGCTGGAAACCGCGGTGGAGCTGGGGCTGACTTTTTTTGATACGGCCCCGGCTTACGGCGACGGGGTGTCGGAGCGGATCTTCGGGGACGTGCTGGGGGGGCTGGAGCAGGGGCGGGTGTTTCTTGCCTCCAAATGCGTGCCCACCGATTACGACGGGGTGATGCGCTCCGTTGAGGGGAGTTTGAAGCGGCTGCGCCGGGACTACCTGGACCTGCTGCAGATCCACGGCGGGACCTACACCGACGAGCGGGTCCGGGAGATTCTGGGGCCCCGGGGCATGGTGGACGCGATGCTCCGGCTTAAGGCCGAGGGGGTGATCCGCTATATCGGCTTTACCAGCGAGGACAACAACCGGGCGGTTTTTGATTTCATCGAAAGCGGCCTTTTCGACACGGCCCAGCTTTGCTGCAACTTTTTGTTCCAGCACGGCTACGAGCCCAACCGGCCCTTCGGCAGCTTGCTGGCGGCGGAGCGGCAGGGCCTGGGCATCGCCGCCATGCGGACCACTACCTCCGGCGCCTTTCAACGATGGATAAAGATGATCCGCCCGGACGACGATTTTGATTACGGCCCCGCGCTGATCCGCTTTGTCCTGAGCAACCCCCTGGTGGACGTGGCCCTGGTGGGGATGCGGAGCCCGGAGCGGGTCCGCCAAAACGTGGCCGTCGCCAACGACATGGCCGGGCGCATCGACCTGGGGGCCCTCCACCGGCGGAGCGTGGGCTGAGGGAGGGGGCCGCCCTCCGCGCCTGCGCCGCCTCCGCGCCGGCAGGGCTTTCGCTGCCCCCCGCCGTCCGGGGCATCCGCGCCGCCTACCGGGGGGCCCCCTTTGGCCGCAGCCGCAGCTCCAGGGCGGCAAATTCCTTAAGGACCGGCACGGCAATCCGCACCGCATCCGCCGCCGCCTCAATCGAGACCCCTTCGCCCCACAGGACCGCGCGGCCGGCAAGCTCCCTGCCCCCCAGGGGGACCAGGATCTCCGCCGCCGCGGGAACCAGCTCCTTTATGGGCCGCTGGCTGGTCCCGGTGGTGTTCACCAGGGCCAGCACCAGGCGGTTCTCATCCTCCCGGTCCCGGATCACGTTCACATGAACGCTCCGGGGGGCCCGTACTTCCACCAGGTAGGGTCCGCCGATGACATAATCCAGGGCGTTTTTGTAAAGCTCCGTATAGTCCTCGTGGCCGTTGGTAAAGGCCAGCCCCTCGATCCCGTTGGCGAAGTAGACCACCCTTCCCTTGCCGTAGACCCCCGTCACAATCGTGGGGTACCCGGTCTTCATCTCCGGTATCCAGGCGTACTCCGGCGGCTGGTTGGGGATCCGGGGCACATAGGTAGCCGCCGCCCGGTAGTCCTGGTTCACCAGCGCCGCCAGGACCGTGGCCCCCCCGTTCATCAGCAGATCCGTATCCCCCAGCCCCTTGAACACCGGGTTGTCCTTCTCCCGGATAAGCTGGTAGCTGTCGTTCCCGGTGTCCAGCGTTACCCCCGTATACGAAACCCCCAGCAGATCCGCCAGGCCGAAATCCCCCCGGGGCTTCCCCTCCCCGTCAAAGAGACTCGTATTTTTGGAGGCCACCAGCCCCCCTCCCTCCGCCACAAAACGGCGGATGATCTCCAGATGGGCGTCGGGGATGCAGGCGGCGTTGGGCAGCGCCAGCGCCTTAAGCCCCCGGAGCTTTTCCGGCCCGAAATCCCCGTCCGGCAGAAACCCGTACTGGATATGATGCTCCAGCAGAACCCGCTCCAGCCCCCGGATATAGACCCCGAATTCGTCCTGCCCCTCGTCCCCCCGAATCAGTTTGTCCTTGGTAACGCCGGAGTAGTAGATCCCCAGGTCCGCCGCCGGAACCGTATCGGAAATCCGGCCGGCGTTATCCGCCAGGTAAGTAAAAACATCCTGTTCGTTATAGGCCCCCCGCCGGTCCGCCGCCGCCGCCGGGTGCTGCCCGTTGAAGTAGCAGTTCCAGATACCCCCGCCCACGCTGGCAATCTCCCACATCCAGAGCCGCGTTTCCAGCAGCGGATCCGCGCAGTACCGCCAGCGGGTCCCGTTGTTCCCCGTCACGATAACCGGCTGCTTGGCCGGGTCCAGGGCCCGCGAAAACCGAACCGTCGTGGCGGCGTTGTTGATAATGTCGTACACCCGGTTCTGGGAAGGATCATGGGCGGCGTCAAGGAACACGCAGCTTACGATAAAGTCAAAACTCTTCTTCGCGTTCCCGTGATCGATCCCCGTATTCCGGCTGAAACCCCGGTTGTACAAATCGAAAATCTCCGCGCAGAAAGCCTTGTCCTCCCCGTGCTTTTTCACCGCCCGCCGCATCCGCTCGATATGCGCGTCCGCCCGCCGCGCCTTCCAGACCCGGTACTCCGCGAACTCCGCCGTATCCAGCGCCGCCCCCTCGTCCCCCCGCCCCCCGCCGGAAGATCCAGAGGACCCGGAAGACCCAGGGGACCCGGAAATCAGAGGAATCTCCTTCCCCGTCTCCTCCCGGTACAAATCCCGGCACCGCTTGCAGTAGCAGGGACTATTGTCAAAACCCAGCGCGTTCTCCCAAATCCCGTCGAGAGGATAAGTAGACAGCAAATAGTCGATAAACGCCTCCGCGTAGTCCCCCGTATAAGGCGAATTGTAGCAAGGCCGGACCAGCCTCGCGTTCCCGGAGATCCCCTCCTTCACCCCCCCGTCCTGGTCCCGGGCAAACCAGTCAGGATGCAGATGGTAACGCCGCGCCTCCACCCCCCGGAAATCCACCCGGACCATCACCCGCATCCCCCTCCCGTGCAGCTCCCCGCAAAGCCCCGGCAGAATCTCCTCCCCCATAAACCGGTTAAGATTCGCCATCTCCAGCGGGTTTTTGAAAAAATCGATCACCCCCCCGCCGTTCACCACCAGCACATTGGCGTTCACCCGCGCCATGTAAGCCGCAACCCCCGCGGGATCGTAGTTGATAATGTCAATCTCCCGCAAAACCGTCTGCAAAAACCGCAGATTCCGCTGATACCAATACCGCGCCATCCCCGCCTCCTTCCCCCCCAGTATACCACGAACCCCCGCCCCCTGTTTGGGAATCCCCGTATGCCGAATTCATATAGGGGCGCATTTTTTGCGGCTCCGCCGCAAAAAACCGGGCTATCCGGGGCTCCGCTATCGCTCCGGCCCCGCCGCTCCGCGCCGGGTCTGCTCCGCACCCCTCCTATCCCTTGCGCGGGCGAAAAACGGCCTCCCTGCCGTTTTTCGCCTTTCGGAGTTTTTGCTTCGCAAAAACTCCTGACATGGAAACAGCCGGCCTCCCTGCCGGCCATCCCTGCGGATTTTCGCCTTGCGGAGTTGCTGCGCTTCGCGCATCAACTCCAACATTGGGTAAGAGCCGGCCTCCCTGCCGGCCATCCCCGCCGTGGAGTTTACGCCCCGCGTAAACTCCGAAAACCAAAAAGGCCGCGCCATTTTGGTTCCGCCTCCCTGCCGCGCCCCCTCCCATACTACCCACTACAACCACCACCCTACAGCATAAAATTATAAACTACCTCTATTACAACACCACAGTAGTATTACTACTCTAAACAACAAAACTATATCCCACCTAATAATCCACATATTATCCCCAGTTACCCCCCCCTGGGGTCGGGGGCCCTGTGGG
>JAIRSD010000213.1 GCA_031255615.1 Treponema sp.
GAAAAACGGCATCTATGCCTCGGCATACCTGCCGAACCAAAACGCTTGCGCGTTTTGGGTTTCGGAGCTGCTGCGCGGAGCGCGGCGGCTCCGCACGGGGGATACGTTCCCTGGGCTGTTGCGCGGAGCGCGGCAGCCCCAAAGGCGAAAGCCGCGCGCCGCGGCTTTCGCCCGCGCAAGGGATAGGAGGGGTGCGGAGCAGCCACGCCGCAGGCGGGGCCGGAGCGATAGCGGAGCCCCGGATAGCCCGGTCCCCGCCGCGGGCGGGGATGCGCCCATATATTGCGCGGTCTGAGATACGCGGAGTTCTCAATCGGGGATTGGGCCGCCGTGGAGCGCTGCTTCATTAACCGGTCCATTGTGATTACAATCGGCCCTATGGATTCCTTCGATGTTTCCGCCAGGTGGGTCATCCTGGCCCCCCTGCCGCTTATCCCCGCGGCGGAGGACCTGGCCCGCTGCATCGCCGTCCTCCGCGAGCGGGACGGATTGGGGCAGGGCGTTCCCCCCGTCATGGACGCCTCCGGCCCCGCCCCGGCAGATTCGGTCCCCGTCGTTGTGCTGAATATGGAAGACGGCGGCGGCGAGCGGGGGGGCTGCGCCTGGCGGAAGGGCCGGGACCGGGTGGAGATCTACGGCGATTCCCGGCGGGGGCTCTGCAACGGGATCTACGATTTCCTGGCCGCCCTGGGTTTCTCCTGGCCCGGACCCGGCAAAGAATCCCTCCCGCCCCGGCCGGGGGACGCCGGGGGAAGGGCGGCGGGGAACTATCCGCTGCGGCGCGGGGAATTCATTGCCCCCTCCGACGCGGGGCCGGAAAGGCGGCGGCGCCTTGTCGTCCTCCCGGATACGCCGACCAGGGAGATTCCCGCCCTGGGCCGCTGGGCCGCCCGGAACCGGGTAGACGCCCTGGTGTTTTCCTTCGGGGACCGCCGGTTTCCGCGGCGCCCGAAAAAGCCGAAAAACAGGGCTATCGCGGAGCTGGAAAACAGATGGGGCCTCATCATTGAACGGGGGGGCTGGGACTTTGGTTTCCTTATCCCCCGGAGTCTTTTCTTTTTTAAGCGGGAACTCTTTCGTATGGAAGGGGGAAAACGGATTCGGGACCACCATTTCTGCCCCACCAATCCGGAGGCCATCGCCCTGCTGGGGCGGCGGATCTTCCCGGAAGCCCGGGAGGAAGGGGCGGAATCGCCCCCCCGGATCTACCACCTCTGGCCCGACCGGGGGGCGGAACATCTGTGGTGCGCCTGCCCCGCCTGCCGGGCCTTCATGCCCCGGGAGCAGATCCGCATGGCGGTCAACGCGGCGGCGGCGGTCCTTGTGGAAAGGGATCCCCGGGCCCGGATCTCCTGCCGGGCTGAGGAGGAAAGCCCCGAAGAAACACTTCCCGGCGGCAGCGAGATCCTCCTTCATCCCAACGTTTTCAGGCTGGACCGGCAGAGCGGGCTTTACATCTATGAAAACGGCCGCGTCACGGAGTTCGGCGCCGCCCCGGCCTGAGGGGAGGGCGGGGAATACCCGCCGCCCCGGGAAAGCGGCGCGGGAAAATCCCGTTGGCCGGGAAATTTGACGCGCGAAAAAATTTTACAGCGAAAAATTTTCATTGACAAATCCCAAATCCCTGCTATCATAGATAACCGTATTCGTAAATTGTATTCGTGATTGCGGCCATAGAGAAATTTCAGCAAAGGCGGGCTTTCATGGAAAAGTCAACAACAGTACCCCCCCCCCCCACGGTATATCCCTCTAAAGCATTAAATACCAACCCGCGGAAACGGGAAGGCTATCTCTATTTTTTAATGACCCTTCCCCTGATCCTGTTAGTGTTTCTATTTTCCTATTTCCCCCTCCACGGCTGGGCCTATGCGTTTTTCGATTACCGTCCGCCCTTCAAACTCTTTGACACCGATTTTGTAGGGTTCCACTGGTTTATCAACCTGTTTACCAACGCATCCAAGCGGCGGCAGATCTTCAACGTCATGATCAACACCTTCGCCATGAGCGGCCTTTCCATCCTTTTTTCCTGGCTGCCCATGACCTTTGCCATTTTTCTAAATCTTATCGGGAACGCGAATTTTAAAAAGGCGGTCCAGACCCTTACCACCCTGCCCCATTTCATCAGTTGGGTCCTGGTCTACACCATGGCATTTTTTATTTTCAACAGTTCGGGGCTCATAAACAGCCTCTGCATAAAATTGGGCATATACAGCGAACCGATCCTCTACCTCCAGATGAACAACCACGTCTGGCTTTCCATGTGGCTCTGGGGCACATGGAAGGGCCTGGGCTGGTCGGCGATCATGTATATCGCCGCCCTTACGGGGATCGACCAGGAACTCTATGACGCCGCCGCGGTGGACGGGGCGGGCCGTTTCCGGCAGATGCGTCATATCACGATTCCCGGCCTTTTACCCACCTATTTTGTCCTTTTGCTCCTCAACGTGGCGAATTTTCTTACCAACGGCTTTGAACAATACTACGTTTTTTCCAACGCCTTTAATAAAACAAAAATAGAAGTGCTGGATCTTTTTGTGTACAACCTGGGTATCGGACAGGGAAGCTACTCGCTGGCGGTAGCTATCAGCATGATGAAAAGCGCGGTAAGCCTTACCCTCCTCTTTACGGTAAACAGGCTTTCAAAGATTCTGCGCGGCGAATCCATCATCTAGGGAGGGCGGTATGGCAAACGGTGCGGTAGGCATGAATAAAAAAAGTCCGGTGGAGTATTTTATCATAACGCTGACCTATATTTTCTTTGTCTTTTTTACCCTGGCCTGTGTTTTTCCCTTTTATTATTTGATAATCAACAGCATCAGCGCCAACGATTTAAGCGTGAAGGGGAGCATCATGTTCTATCCCCGGCAGATACATTTTAAAAACTACACCAGCGTCATGAAAATTCCCGGCCTCCCCATAGCGGCCCTGAATTCCCTGGCCCGCACCGTACTGGGGACGGGATTTACCGTGCTGGGCTCCTCCTTTCTGGGATTCATGTTCACCCAAAAAAAACTTTGGGCCCGCAAATTCTGGTACCGTTTTGTGGTGGCTACCATGTACTTTAACGCGGGGCTTATTCCCTGGTATCTCACCATGATGACGCTGCGGCTTACCAACAATTTTTTGGCCTATATCGTCCCCGCCATCGTACAGCCCTTTAATATTATTTTAATTAAAACCTATATCGAAAATACGCCCATGGAATTGCAGGAAGCGGCGGAGGTGGACGGGGCCGGGATTTTTTACATCTACAGCCGGATCATCCTGCCCATTTCAAAACCAATCCTGGCCACCGTGGCCATATTTTCCGCCGTGGGGCAGTGGAACGCCTTTATGGACACCCTGATCCTTATGACGGATTCAAGACTTTATACCCTGCAGTTCGTCCTTTACCGATACCTGAGCGAAGCCCGTTCATTAACCACGATGATCCAGGCCTCCGGCGGAAGCCTCATGGATACGATCATCAACGCCGCCACCCAGCAGACCCCCAGTTCCGTGCAGATGACCATAGCGGTAGTGGTGGTGATTCCCATCCTCCTGGTTTATCCCCTTTTCCAGCGTTTCTTTGTAAAGGGCATCATGATTGGGGCGGTCAAGGGCTGAGGCGCTGCGGAGGAACCTTGCCCGGCGTCTTGTTCGTCATCCGCCGGGTTTAATTTTTGGGTTTAAGTTTTATTGAGCATTTTCGCCGCCTTTCGGCTGGGAAAATGCAGGGCCTGTCCACAAAGCAGCCGGCTTTGCGGACAGACACTTATATACCAGGAGGAACAAAATGTTTCGAATTCGGAAGAACCTGACAATCGCGCTGTTCATCGTTCTGATTGCCTCCCCCGGCCTCTGGGCCGGCGGGAGAAGGGAGAGCCCCCCCAGTACCGGCGGGCGGGAACTCTACCGGATCGACGTATTCAATACCTACGCCAACTACATGGGGTTGAGTACCGGCTGGTGGGCGAACATCCTAAAAAATGAACTCAACATGGAACTCAACTTTATCTCCCCCAACGTGGCAGGCACGGGGGACGCCCTGTACCAGACCCGCACCGCCGCGGGGAACCTGGGGGACCTTATCGTCATAGACAAGACCAGGACCCTGGATCTCCATAAGGCGGGACTCCTTATGAATATAAAGCCCTTCCTGGATTCCGGCCGGTACCCGGATATTCAGAAGCAGCTCAGCGTGGCCTACACCCGATTCGCGGAAATGTTTGACGGCCGGGGCATTTACGCCCTCCCCGGCAGGGTTTCCATAAAACCCCCCACGGAACCCGCGGGCCGGGCCCTGGACCCGGAGGCGGCGATCTTCCTGCGCTTTGACTGGTACCTCGACATAGGGGCGCCGGAAATAAACGGACTGGACGGCCTTCTGGACGTGGTGGAAAAGATGGTCAAAGCCCATCCCACAAACGCCGCGGGGGACAAGAGCTACGGATTCTCCGGCTTCCCCGACTGGGACGGTTCCACCGCCCGCCTTGCCAGGGAATTTCTGGCCTGCCTGGGCTACCGGGAAGGGACCGACTATATCTGGATAAACGAAGACTGCAAAAAATTCTCCTACCTCATGGATGACAACGGGGAATACAAAAAGGTCCTCCGCTTCATGAACCAGGCCTACCGCCGGGGCCTTCTGGATCCCGATTCCTCCACCCAGGACTGGAGCAGGCACGTAGCGAAATTTGAGGACGGCCGCATCGCCATGGGCATCTGGCCCTTCCAGGCCTCCTCCATTTTCGCCCAGATCGACCTCACCCGCCGATCCCCCTACGCGGTCGTCCCGGTCAACGGCATGGTCATCAACATGAACGGCTACAATCCCTACGGCTTCGAGGGAAACGCCTACGCCGTCGGGTCCAAGGCCAAGTATCCCGAGCGGATCATGGAGCTGCTCAACTGGATGTGCACCCCCAAGGGGATATTAAACTTCCACAGCCATATAGAAGGAATCACCTACGAGATGAGGAACGGCCAGCCCTACCTTACCGAGTTTGGACTGGACACCAATCCCGACAAATTCGCCCCCGCGTCCCTGGGCGGCGGTTCCTGGCGGGACGGAATCCAGGCCTTCAACTATCCCCTTACCCACCAGGATGATCCCAACGAACTGCTGAACGGATACTCGGTGAACCACAACCTCTGGCCCTCCGTCGTGGAACTCAACAGGAACGAATGGAACACCAAATGGCGGGAGCTCTACCAGGCGGACAGCCCCCTGGAACTCCTCAAAAAGCGCAACCTTCTGGCGGTAACCCCCGGTACGGATTACACCGCCCCCAGCACCCCGTCGGACATTCAGACCGCCGGAAACCAGCTCCGCAGCATCACCCAGCCGGCGACCTGGCAGATGATCTACGCCGCCAACGACGCGGAATTCGAAAGAATCTGGCGGGACATGAAGGCCCAGCTTGACGATTTCGGCTACCAGGAAGTCATCGCCTGGGACGTCAAGAACCTCCAGGACCGGGCCGCGGCCATTGAACGGACCCTCGCCCAGTACGGGAGAAAATAAATCCCCGCGGCGCGGATTGCGGGACCTTGCCGGTTGCGGAAATTCCGCCGGTAACGCTCATCAGCCCGCATAGCGAATGTATATGCGGGCGCATCCCCGCCTGCGGCGGGGACCGGGCTATCCGGGGCTGCGGCTTCGCCTCCGGCCCCGGCGCGGGGCTCCCGCGCCGGGTCTGCTCCGCACCCCTCCTATCCCTTGCGCGGGCGGAAGCCGCGCCGCGGCTTCCGCCTCTCCAAAGCGCGGCATGGATGCCGGGCTATAGGGCCTGCCCTCCTCTGGGCGTAGCGGCGGACATCTTCCCCCGCTTAATAGACAATGACCGCGTGAAGCACCAGGGGAACATCGCCGGTGTTCCTGATGCTGTGGGAAGCGCCGTTCCCCGTGATCACGGCGTCCCCGGCTTTGACCGGTTTTACCGCGCCGTCGTCGTCCACTTCCCCGGCCCCGGACAGGATAAGGTAATACTCGGTCTCGTTATCGTGGCGGTGATTCCCGATTGAGGCGCCGGGGGGCAGGGTTATCTCCGACAGCAGACGGAGATGATTCTCCTTTTCGCAGTCGGCCAGATGGATGAAATGCACGGATCCTTCGCCGTCCCGCATCCTTTCCCTTGTCTCTTTTTTCATCGCGTCCCGTTGATTAAGCAACTTACTACCCTCCAGAATTTTTATTTCGCTTGTTGTTCAGAAACTT
>JAIRSD010000210.1 GCA_031255615.1 Treponema sp.
GCGGCGGTCTGGTAGCCCCGCGCCCTCCTGATAAAGACCGGGTATCAGCCGTCCCGCCCCAGCGCGGCAAGACGGGCGCATCCCCGCCTCCGGCGGGGACCGGGCTATCCGGGGCTCCGGCCCCGGCGCTCCGCGCCGGGTCTGCTCCGCACCCCTCCTATCCCTTGCGCGGGCGGAAGCCCTGCCGGTGCGGCAGGGCTTCCGCCTTTCGCCGTGCCCCCAGGCAGCCGGATGCGGCGGGGCTTGAAGGGGAAGGCCCGCCCCAAGGGGCGGGAATCGGGGCGGAGCCCGATTTTTTTGCGGCGGAGCCGCAAACATGCGCCCAAAGCTGCCTTCGATGCCCGGCAGGAGGCCGGCGCGAATGAACCATTGGGGTTTTGCTCCGCAAAACCCCAGGCTCAAAAGCGGCGCGGAGGCCGGACCAAAACGCCGCGCGTTTTGGTCCGGCGGAGTTTCGCTTCGCGAAACTCCGTTTGGGAGAATGCCCGCGCAAGGGATAGAAGCGGAATTCCCCGCCCCCGCCGGGGGCGGGGAATTGGAGCGGATAGCCCGGTTTTTGGCGCGAAGCGCCGAAAATGCGCCCAACCCGCCCTCGATATGGGGCATTTCTTAAACTGAGAACAACCGGACGGCAAAACAGGGGGATTGCCCAAGGCGGGAAGCCTGGGTATAATACGAAAAGTATATTCTGTACCGCAAGGTGAAAAGTTATTCAAGCCATGGGTTCGCAAGATACCGTTGGAGGGCTCATTCAGAAAGCCTACGACAAATTGAACGCCGTTGATCCGCAGGGGGCCCTGGATGCCCTGGAAAAAGCCCTGGGCATAGACTTTGATCACCCCGAGGTTAAGTACGGCCTGAAATGTCTGAACTGGTGGCTTGAGCATATTAAAAGGGCCGGGGATTTTCGGGAATCCTACGACAAGGGCGCTTTCATACTTTCCCAATGGAAACCCTATTACAGCTTCGTTGACCGGTTTGACGGGCATTTCGATGTCTGCCAATTCGCCCTCCGCCGTTATGTGTATTCCGCCGCCCTCCAGCATTTTTCCGACGTGCTGGGGGACGGGGCGAACGAGCATGACCCGGACCTGCTCCTCCTGGTGGGCCGCTGCTGCAAGGGAATCGGGGACTACGGGGAATCTTTGAAATACCTGGAACAGGCGGTCCGCTTTAAGCGGGAGGACGCGGAGACCCTGGCGGAACTCGCGGACGTAAACGCCCTGGTGGCGGAGAACCGGGCCGCCAAAGCCCTGTTCCGGGAGGCCTTTTTCATGGACCCCCAAAAAATCGATCTGCGGTCCATGGAATCGGAGCTGATCATCCGGCTGAGGAACCGGCTGGAGGAGATGGGCTACGGGGGGTCCGAACTGGCGGAATGGATACCCGTATACGGAAGCCTCTTTGGGGTATTCTCCGTCAAAAGGGAACTGAAACAGGCGGAGCTAAGCAGGCTGAAGCAGTCAATCTTCGCGCTGGAGAACGAAATAAGCCATTCCGGCAGGGATCAAAACCCCCTATTAAAGCCCCGGCTGATCAACCGCTATTTCTGGCTGATCGACCATTACAAAAACGCCAGGGAGGATTCCGGGGCGGTGGAAGACATAATGAGGAAGATCAAAATCGTTGATGAGTCCATATATGAATGGTACACAAGATAAGCCCGCAGAGGCGAAGGGGAGTTTTGAAATGTCCGATACTGAAGTGATGGAATTGCCGGCCCTATTAAAAAACGTGCAGGAAATGTTAAACGAGGAGAAGTGGACCAGGGCGACCCTGGGAAACTATTCCGCCGCCCAGTTCAAGGAACTGGACGCCGTCCTCAAGGAATGTCAGGAGGCCCATCTCTACGAAGGACTTAAATCCCTCTGCGATGAACATCTGATCCACACAAAAAACAGTATCATTGCCCTGTATATTTCCGGGATAATCGCCCTTTCCCGCCAGGTCATCGACGACTCCGCCATCATCAATCTGGTGAACATTTTTGTGGACAACCATAAATGGGGCATCGTCAAGTACCTCTGCGAAGGAATCCTGGAATACGGCGAATCGAAATTCGCCCTCCGCACCCTGGGGGAGTGCTACCGGAACGAGGGCAACGAGGAGGAGATCTACGGGGTCTGGGAACGGCTGGTCAAGGTCGATATTGAGGAGGCGGAACTCGCCAAAGCCCTGGCGGAGCATTATGAAAAACTCGGGGACATTGACTCCACCATCGATTATTACAAGAAGGCCCTGCACCGCTACATCACCAGGGGGGCCTTCAAGGAAGTCAAGGATATTTGGCAGAAACTCCTGGATTACATCGGCGAGGATACGGATTTCTTCCTTAACGTGCAAAAGCGGGTCGCCAAGATCATCGACAAGGACAGGGCGGCGTCCCTGCTCAAGGACGTGTACGAGATCTGCAAAAAACGGGACGACATCGCCGCTTCCATAGTAATCCTCAAGATCGTGCTGGACTACGACGACCGGGACAGCCAGGCCCGCAAGGAAATTACCGAGTGCTACCGCAAAAAGTACGCGGACCACAGCCAGTTGGAGGACTACATCCGCGTTTCCAGCTTGGCCCAGGGGCCCCGCAACGTGCGGGAAGCGATCATCGACTTTGAAAAGCACATCGCCTTTGATAAGGGCAACTTCGTGTACCACCGGACCTGGGGCGTAGGCCGGATCGCCAGCGTGCGGGGGGACGACATAGCCATCGACTTCGCCAAAAAACGGGGCCACTCCATGTCCCTCAAAATGGCGGTAAACGCCCTCCAAACCCTGTCGAAAAACCACATCTGGGTCCTCAAGGCCGTCTGGAAAAAAGAAAAACTCCACGAAAAGGTAAAAAACGACTACCAGTGGGCCCTTAAAACCGTGATCCGCAGCTTCGATAATTCCTGCGACATCAAACGAATCAAGGCGGAGCTGGTGCCCCAGGTCCTCAGCGCCGGGGAATGGACCAGTTGGAGCGTCAAGGCCCGGGAAATCCTGAAATCGGACCCGAATTTCGGGGTCAGCCTTGAGAACATCGATCTTTTCACCGTTCGGGACCGCCCCATCAGCCTGGAAGAAAAACTCTACAACGAGTTCAAGGCGGAAAGGAGCTTCTTCGACCGGGCCGCCACGATTCGGGAATTTGTCTCCCGCAAGGACGCCGAAATAGATTCGGAGTATTTTACCGAAATGTTCTCCTATTTTACGGGCTATCTAAAATCATACAGCCAGGTAACCGAGCAGGTGGCGGCCTCCTACCTTCTGGTAAAGGACATGGCGGCCAAGTACCCCCATTTGGGATCCGGCTTTTCCCTGGACTTTGACCAGCTTTTCCAGGCGGTCGAAGACGTACCCGCCCTTTTCCTTAACCTTAAAGACGCGAAATTACGGGAAGAATTCCTCCGCCACATTAAACTCTTTATCCCCAACTGGGCGGATGTTTATGTAAACCTTTTCCCCCACGCCCTTTCCAGCAGCATCATCCAGCATCTTAAGGCGGCGGGTTTTGAAGACAAACTTTCCGCCATGGCGGCCGCCGCCTTTGAGAATTTCCGGGACTGCCGGGACGCGGTGGTCTGGCTTTTCAAGAATTCCAGCGGCGAAGAATGGTACAAGAAGGCGAACATTCCCTACGAAAAACAGCTTATCACCCTTATTCACATCCTGGACAAGAGCTACCGGGAAATTGAAAACCACCGGGATACGACGGAAAACCGCAAGATAAACAAACAGGTCTACCAAATCCTCTTTACCGGCGGCGTCCTGGACCAGTTCATCTCCGCCGCGGACCCCTACACGATCCTGCGGATCTATACGTTCATTAACGACGTAAAAGATCTGGACCCGGCGGATAAGATCAAGCTGCGGAACAGAATTCTGGAAAGGTTTCCCGATTTCAAATTCCTGGGGGAGGAAGAGAAGCACGCCGCCGTCCTCGGCCTTATCGTTACCATGGCGAAATATCAGGAAAAGCAAAAACAGCTCGCGAAAATCCTTGAGGAGGACGTCCCCGCCAACTCCAAGGAAATAGAATTCGCCAAGTCCCTGGGAGATCTGCGGGAGAACGCCGAATACAAGGCGGCCCTGGAAAAACAGGCGATACTGAACGCGACCCTGGCGAAACTGAGCGACGAAATAGAACGGGCCCAGCTTTTCGATCCCTCCACGGTCAACACTTCCCGGGCGGGATTCGGTACAAGGGTCGCCTTGAAAAACAATTCCAGCGGCGCGAAGGAAGAATACACCCTCCTGGGCCCCTGGGAATCCGACCCGGATCACAACGTCATTTCCTACCTTTCTCCCTTCGGCGGGACCCTGCTGAACAAGGGAGTGGGGGAACAGTTCGACTTCTCGGTAAACGACGAAAAGATTTCCTATGTTGTAGAGAGTATCAGCACGGCGCTCTAAAATGAGAGCCCGTCCGGGTAGGTGCATTGCAGACCCGAACCAGGGTCCGCGCCGGCCTTAAAGGGGAACGGATTTCTGTATGCGGATTAAGCCGGTTCTGGCGGCGGTAGTATGGACGCTAATCTTCCTGGGAAAACCCGCCGTCTTTGGACAGCAGCGGGGCCCCATAGACTTGATTCTACTTCTGGATACCTCCGCTTCCATGAGCGGCTCCTACCGGGAAGTTAATAGCTACCTGACCGGTTCCTTTCTCCGCGACAACCTGCGTCTGGGGGACACCTTCCACCTTATCGCCTTTTCCGACAAGCCCCGGATGGAAATTGCCCGCCGGGTCGAAGGCCAGGGGGACCTGGAAACCGTCATTGGCCGTATGCTGTTGATGTACCCCCTGGACCCCCCCCCGGATCTCAGCGCCGCCCTCTCGTTTGTGGAGAACTACGCCCTTTCCCTGAGTTCCCCCCGGCCAAAGAAAATACTCCTCCTCAGCCTTGGCGGCGGTTCAACCGCCGCTTCGATCGAAACCCTGGCCGCCGAAACCCAAACCCGCCTGGGCGGACGGAACATCAGCTTTGAGTACGCCAACCCCCGCTCCCTGCCCGCGCCCCAACAGCGCCCCGTCGTTCCGTCTCAGGCGGCGGCCTCAGCCCCGGCCCAGCGGCCCCCCGCCGCTCCGCCCCAGACGGCAGCCCCGGCCCAGCAGCAGCCCCCCGCTCCGCCTCAGACGGCGGCCCCCGCTCAGACCCAGCAGCAGCCCGCTGCTCCGCCCCAGACGGCGGCTCCCACCCCGGCCCAGCAGCGCCCCCCTGCCCCGCCTCAGACGGCGGCCCCCGTTCCGGCCCCGCGGCCCCCCGCCGCTCCGCCCCAGACGGCGGCTTCAGCCCCGGCCCCGCAGCAGCGCCCCGCCGCTCCGTCCCAGGCGGCAACCCCCGCTCAGACCCAGCGGCCTCTCGCTACCCCGCCTCAGACGGCAACCCCCGTTCCGGCCCAGCAGCCCCCCGCCGCTCCGCCCCAGACGGCGGCCTCAGCCCCGGCCCAGCAGCAGCGCCCCGCTGCTCCGTCCCAGGCGGCAACCCCCGCTCAGACCCAGCGGCCACCTGCCGCTCCGCCCCAGACGGCGGCTCCCGCCCCGGCCCAGCGGGCCCCCACTGCCCCGCCTCAGGCAGTGGCCCAGCAGCAGCGTCCCCCTGCCCCGCCCCAGGTGGTAACCCCTGCACAGACCCAGCGGCCCCCCGCCGCTCCGCCTCAGACGGCGGCTCCCGCCCCGGCCCAGCAGCGCCCCCCTGCCCCGTCTCAGGCGGCGGCCCCGGCCCAGACCCAGCAGCCCCCCGCCGCTCCGCCTCAGACGGCGGCTTCAGCCCCGGCCCAGCAGCAGCGCCCCGCCGCTCCGTCCCAGGCGGCAACCCCGGCCCAGCAGCAGCGTCCCCCTGCCCCGCCGCAGACGGCGGCCCCCGTCTCGGCCCAGCAGCAGCCCGCCGCCCCGTCTCAGACGGCGACCCCAGCCCAGCGGCCCCCTGCCGCTCCGCCTCAGGCAGCGACCCCTGCCCCGGCCCAGCGGTCCCCCACCGCTCCGTCCCAAGCGGCAACCCCTGCCCCGGCCCAGCAGCAGCCCCCCGCTCCGCCTCAGGCGGCGGCCTCAGCCGCGGATGACACCTCGCCGGACCCGCGCTTCATAGCCGTCATCGCGGCGATCCCCGCCCTGGGACTCCTCGGATTGGGAATCTTCCTCCTGTTCCGCCGCCTTCGGAAAACCCCCAGCCGCGCAGTCTCCGCCGCCGCGAAACGCCCCCCCGGACGGCCCCGGAAAGCCCCCGTTCCTCGTTCCTCACCCCCCGCTCCTCACTCTCCCGCCGCCCCCGTCGCCAGCCCCCCGGAATCCGCAAGCTCACGGCCCCCCGGAGAGAGCCCCTACACGGACAGCTCCCCCCAAAAAGTCTCCTACGGCGGCCCCCTCATGCTCAAACTCTATGTAGCCGATCAGAGCACCCTCATCGGCAAGCGCAACACCCATATCGTAAAACCCGGCCTCACCTACACCATCGGAGGAGGAAATTCCGACTTCCTCATTTTCCTCGTCCAGGTCCCCCCCAACATCGGCGAACTGCGCTACCAGAATTCAACCTGTTCCTTCTACCCCCGCAAACCCGAATACTTCCCCGGCCTCAACAACCAGCCGATCCACGACTGTGTTGGAAAAACCATCCGTGCCGTATCGGACAAAGGCTTCGAACTCTACTTCCGCCTGGAACAGTACGAAGACCCCCTGGTAGAGCTGAACAAACTCTTCAATTCGATCCTGTCAACCTTGGTTTTTTGGTAGAACGTAATGAAGCTCCCCGTCGCAAGCGTTAGGGAATTGTGATAAAATAATCCGTGAAGCCTCAAGTAAAAATCCGGTCGAAAAGAGGAAAAATTTCACGTTAAAAATCTGTTGGTATAGCAGGCATAGCCGGCGGTTTTGCGGACCGCGTCCCCGTTCTTCTGTTCCACAGAACAGTTGTCATTTTTGTGGTGCGACGGGTGCGGGTGAAGGCGATCTCCCGCTGTTCACACCAGGTTTTTTTGGCGGTATTGAGGAACTCCCCGCCGTTGTCGCTGTCGATACCCTTAAGGGGGACGGGGAAGGAGGCGGAAATATCATCCATGGCTTCCCTGACCCGGCGGCGGGCCTTGTTCTTCAAGGCCCGTTCCCCGGTCTACTGGGCGGCGATGCCGGCGGCGGTCAAGGTAAAACAAAATTCCCCTGAAGCGTTGCCGCCGTCGTGTAAAACGGCGCCTGTTTCACAAAAACCGGGTTTTTGCTCATCCCAGGGCCAGAAGACTTTGACCGGAATCCGGTTTCTCAAAAGGGAACCGGGCCTGGTCGCGGACCGTCCCTTCAGACGCCGCTTCTTCCGCTCCCCCTTGAGGATTCGTTCCACCGTTGAACGGCTTATTTGCTCCAGGAGCCGCCGGATGTCCGGGGCAACGCCGAAGCGCGGGTCCCGGGCGAGGGCGGCGGTGTTTGTCCGCAAAAGGGGGGCCAGGCGTTTCCCGCACATATCCTTAAAAAACTCCCACAGCCGGATCGCACCGGCGGCCGCCTCCGGGCTGCACCGTTTTTTATATACCCGCTTTTTCCCCCTTTGCCGGTGATCCGGGCTTTGACCAGGTTTCCGCCCAACAACAGGAGTTTGGTTTTCCCTTCGCTGTTGAGGAGGCCGATAGAGTATTTCCGGTTGAATCCGGTGACGGAGGTAAAATCGGTAAGGAGCCTGGATTTTTCTTCCTTTGTCCTGGCGGCCCGGCACCGGATGGCAAACTGATATGATGTGCCCCAGGTCAATAGCCTTCAAACAAACATCTTAAACCATTCCCCCCTCCTACATCAGTAAATGCCGTAATAACAAACGGCCATAGTGAAATGAACAGGGAAACTTAACGCGACGTTCGGTCAGACTGATATCCGCGGGTTGGTTACCGCATGACACGATATTCATCGGGGATGACCGCAGCCTCCGGACAAGGGTCAGGCTT
>JAIRSD010000007.1 GCA_031255615.1 Treponema sp.
AAGGCCCGCGAAGGGCGGGGACAGGGGAGCGGCTGTGCATCCCTTTGTGTTCCTTCCCCAAAAGCAGGGACCGGGGCAGGCAGGGCCTAAGCCGCGCCGCATAGGCCGTGTTCAGTATCATTGGACTTTTGAGCGGTTGTTGTTCGGAAACCGAAGTTTCCGAACACCCTAATATCCGGTATATTCATACGCTTCTTCCAGGCCGCCCTATCGGTTCGCTGGTCATCAGAAACCATTCTATCGCCGCCTTCTCCGCAGGCGGCTTTTCTTCCTTCGCATAGATAACACGCATACTTATACAATCCGGCAATGCCTTAACCGGATTGAGAATATACGGCCGCTTTTCCGGATATGACGCATACCGCTATCGGCCGCACCTTTTTGCTCTCACAGCCCGCCGTTTCGTCTTTCGATTCTTCCCGGTTGTAAGCGGACTGGTTCAAAACCCCTAAAACCAGCCCGCCGCTGGCCGCCGCCAAGCGGCTGTAGACATTGACCCCCAGCATCTTGTCGCTGATAGACCCTATCCCCTCAGTCTTCAGATGGGTGTTGTAGTTTACCCCCGTGGTATCCCGGACGGACAGAATAGCTCCGCCGTATGCGCCATGCGCCGTATCGTCGATTCCCGGTGCGCCCTGATAATCTCCTTTCGGTTAAAACTTTTATTAATTCTTCGGAATCTCCCAATTTGCCGGATCAAAAATATTCGAATGTACACGCATCCACTGATCCTTGCGGATGTTGTAGCGGTATTTACTGTGCCGGTAGCTGCTCAGGGCCCCGATAGTCGTAACCATTACCCCCTCGTCCTTATCGGCCTTTAGTTCTTTATGCGTAAAGGGATTCACCGGATCGGCTACTATGTCTTTAAGCGCAAAAAACACCGCGTCTCCGTTGGTCATAAAAGAATCGTCAACCCGCATCCTGTCGCCGGCGGAATTAAAATCTTTAAACATTAACAGGGGATTGTAGAATTGCAGAGGGGATCCGTCGGGCAAGGTTATATTTTCTTTATAATCGCCGGATCCCCTGCCGTGATCCGCCGCAAGGATGATCCGCGTGTTGTCATATACTCCTTCTTTTTTCAGAAAATCCATAAATTTTTCCATAAGGAGGAAGGAAGCCATGTTTACATGGTAGCGGCTGTCCTCGGCGAATTTACCGGCGGGAAGATCGACCGCCGCCGGACCGGATTCCCCCTCGTCCGCCATGCCCGGGGGCCTGTAGTCCGGCAGCCGCAGCAGCGCGGGATCATGGGGAAGGTGCCCGTAGACGGCGGTATAGGTGCCGCCTTCCGCGGTAAACGAGGTAAGCCGGGGCAGCAGATCCAGGAAAGCATAATCGTTGATGGTCGTACTGGTTAGCCCGTTCTTCGCGCTCCGCCTGCCCCGCAGATTTTCCGTACCCAGCCAGTTGCCGTCGTTGTAGACAAAATATCTAAGAAAAAGCGGGGATGTTTTAAAAAACGAGAACCGAATCAGATTTGCCCTGAGTAAATTCGTGATATTTATCCCCGCTATGCCGGGGTGCCGGTTCAACCAGAGGGACGTATACTTTCCGGCGGCGTTTTCCGCGTGGATTTCGGGATAACCAGAAAATATTTCCAAATTCGGCATACTGTAATTATCAAAGGGGGGATCGGTCACGGTAACCGAATACCCGGCCTTTAAAAATAAACGAGGCAGCAAAAGGTATGCTTCCCTGTGTTTTTCCACGAGGGGAACGTCGCCGCGGCTGTTTACCGCCTCCGGCGTATACTCATAACCGCCGTAAATCGGCGGAGCCCCCGCCAGAGTATGGTTGGCAAAGGAAACGCAGTTGGGAAACCAGGTAAAATCCTTAAAGGAATCGGCCAGCCGGGGTTTCTCCTCAAACATATAGGGCACGTAGCCGGATACCGCCGCGTCAAGCATGAAAAGCATCACGTTTTTTCCGGACCGCGACAAGCGGTAGCAGGTTTCTTCAATTTCCCCGCCCTCCGCAGCGCCGCCGGCCCGCCGGTCCCGAAGGACCGCAAAGTCGCCCTGTATCCTCACCAGGTTCAAAATTCCAAAACCCAAAAGCGAGGTCAGGATAACGGCCTGGATGGAAAAAAGCAGGGTCCCCCTCCCCGCCAGAACCAGATACAAAACAAGGAATCCCGCGGCGGCGAGGATCAAAAGATTAAGGGCATAGGCCCGGGGATCCCCCGCGGAGAAGGATTTCGGCTCGGAAAATATCAAGGTATTCGTAAGAAAGCCGAAATTCTCCGAAACCGTGAATACGTTGACGCATGCCCCCAGGGCCAGCGCGGCCATGACGAAGGAAAAAACCTGCCGGGTTCTGCCGGAAAAAAGGAAGTAGAGCCCCGGGGCCCAAAAAATAAAGAATCCCGCGGCCTGCCCCAGAACAAAAAGGATAAAAGGGAAGGGGGATGCGTAGGATTCAATAAAAGAAAATTCCTCCACCGAGGAGGCCGTAAGGGAACCGGGTATCACCAGCCCGGTCAGAACAAAGAGGATCAGGGTCGAAACGATGAAGCGGCGGTTTCCGCTCGCCCCGTCCAGTGCGGGGGATCGCGATCCAAGCCTTCGGAGGGCCGCGGGCAGCTTTTCGAGGAGGGGAATAAAAAAAACGGCGGAAAACAGGGCGCAGGCCAGCAGCCGGTTGGGCAAATCGCCGTGGTGGAAAAAGAGGACGTAGATGTCAAGGGCGGCGGCGGCGGCGAACAGCAGGACAAGGATCAATTTCTTTGCGTACGACAACGGGGCAAGGATATTTTTTGCCAGGGAAAAAAGGTTGTTCATCGTCCAATAGAGCACCAGCCCTGAAGGAGAATCGTACAGAAGAATCAAAAAAACCAGGGCCGTCAGATAAAGCTGCGCTTTCTCCTTCGCTGGGAAGCCCCTGGCATAAAGGGCCGCCGAAAGACAGTTAAGGACGGTCATGGCGACGGGAAGCGCGTTTACGCTAAAGGGGCCAATAGAAATAAGCCCGTCGGGAAGACCCAGATCCCGAATAAAAAGAAAGGACGAGCCCCGCAGTACATCCAGGTGGGAAAGGTACGAATAGGCGGCGATAAAAAAGGGAACCTGGATAAGCAGGCTGACGGAATTCCGCAGCGCGTAGACCGGATGGTAATGATTCTGCCGGTAATAGGTTGACAGAATCATGTACTGCTCATCGCCGGAAAAGACCGCCTTGATCTTTTTGATCTTCGCCGCCATGCGTTTCCGCGTCTCCCGTTCGGTTTCCTGCCATTTTTCCGCACGGAAATAAAGGGGCAGGGTAAGGACGCTTACCGCAAGGCTAACCCCCAGGACGGCGGCCCCGGGATTCCGTCCGGCGACCCGGTACACAAAGAAAAAGCACAGTTCAATTATTTGAACCAGCGGAAAAATAATAACGGTATGCAGGATATCAAGCATCGGTTTTCCATTCCGTTTCAAGGATACGCAGTTTCTCGATAAAGACATCGTTGTCGGCCCTGTCCCTAACGGCGATCCGCACCCATCCTTCCCCGGGAATCCCTTTTTTTCCGGTAAGGTCTTTGATATATACGCCGCAGCGATCAAGCAAATATTCGCTCAGGCGGCGGGCGCTCAGGCCCGCCTTAAGGCCGCAAAGAAAATAATTTGCCTGGGAAGGATACACCTTCTCAAAAATCCCGATACCCCCCAGGAGAGATCCAAAGCGGTTCCGTTCTTCGGCAATCCGGCGGCACGAAGCGGCGTAGTCTTTTTGATACTTGCCGATAATCTGCAAGAAATATTCGCCGAAGGCGTTGATGTTCCAAATGGGAATCTGCCGGCGGAGCTCCGCGATAAGGCCCGTATCCCCCGACGCCAAAGCCCCCAGCCGTATACCGGGAACGCCGTAGCTCTTGCTTAAACTCTTTATTACCACAAGGTTGGGAAACTTTTCCAAAAGGTCCTGCCGAAAAAACGAAGAAAGCTCTCCGGAATCGCAAAAATCGGCGAAGGATTCGTCCAGGATAAGCCGTTTATTCCGGCTCTGGAGGAATTCCAGTACGGAGACTATGGCGGAAGACGAGAGGCAGGCGCCCGAAGGGTTGTCGGGATTTATCAGGACCATGGCATCGCAGGATTCGGCAAAGGACAAAAGATCTTCAGCGCCGTAGCAAAAACCGCCGGGGACAAAGGGAACCACCCGGTCTTCGCCGAAACATTCCGGATATTCGTTAAAGGTAGGATACACGACGCCGATCTTTCCCTCCAGCGCCCGGGCGAGGGCGTGAATCAGCTCCGCCGCGCCGTTTCCCGCTAAAATATTGGCCTCCTCCACATGAAAAAGTTTTCCCATCAGCAGATTTTGCACATTCAACCCGGAAGGATAGCCGGTCAACAGATCGGTGAAGTAGGCCCGTATCTCGTTTTGCATCTGTTCCGTGGGGAAATAGGGGTTAACGAGGTAGCAAAAATCAAGCATCCGGGGAAAACGCCAGTACCCCCCGTAACGCCCGCCGATAAGGGACAGCCTTTCCGCCGCCGTTTCGCAGAAAATTATTTCGGCTATATCCTTATCCTGGACATCGTCGATTTCGTACCACCGGTGATCGCTTAATACCAGGGCCTTTAACTCGTTCCTGTCCAGGGTGGTTATTACCCGCAAAACCTGTTCGTAATACTCATTGGCCCCCATCGCCCTGGAGTAGGCGTCCAGAAACGGAACATAGCAATTCGAGGAGAATTCCCTTGAAAATTTGTATATGTTGACGGTTTTGTAGTAGGTTTCTTTTTCATCGTAGTTAAAGAATTTGCGGGGAATAACATTACTAACCGCCCCGTCCTTTGTAATTTGTACGACCGTACCGTCCATCCAGGATTCGTAGGGGGCGACCGCCGCGAGGGTAGGTTCGGGATTATCAAGCAGATCTTTAATGATGCGTTCCTCAAATATCAAGTCGCCTTCGATTAAAATCGTGTCGTCCCGCGTCAAATGTTCGCGGGCGAGGTACAGGGAATAAATATTATTTGTTTTTCTGTATATGTCGTTTGAAACATACTCAATGTCGATATTTTTGTATTTCGTCCCGACAAACTCCATAAGGTTGTCTTTTTGATAGCCCACAACCATGACGCATTTCCGTATACCCTCCCCGTCCAGGGCGTCCAGGGCCCGTTCAATAAGGGTGCGCCCGTTTATCCGCAGCATACACTTGGTATTCTCCTGGGTATATTTCCCAAGACGGGCCCCCATTCCCGCGGCCAGTATTACCGCCTGCATATCCGCTCCTTGCCGCGGCAATTCTCATTTTGGGAAACGCCGCGTATCGAGTAAAAGTTGGGCGTCTGTTTTGCGGCCGCGCCGCAAAAACACGGGGAAAGGCATCCGCGGCCTATACCGGCCTTCCGTGCCGGCGCATCTTCCGCCTTCGCCGTTCTCCCCATTGCCGCATCAAAAAATAAATTCCGCCGTCAGGGGCCCGCTCAGGGAAATGAGCCGGTAGAGGGGAACGGAAAATCCGGCCTTCCCCCCCTCCCGTTCGATCCGCGCATCCCCCTCCCCCTGAACCCGCAGTTCCACCGGGGAAGGGGAACTAAGGCTTATGGCAATATTGTAGCCCCGGAAAGCCTCCTCCGCCAGGACAAGGAGCGCCGGATCGACGGAATCCCCTCCCAATTCCCCCTTCGGCGCAAAATTCAGGGTCAGAGATTGTTTTTCCCCCCGGATGTACCGGATCCCCCCGCCGTTGTAGTCCAGCAGGGGGAGAATATCTTCCAGCCGTGAAAAAGCCGCCGCCGCCCGGTAAACCATATCGGGCCCCTCTTCCCTGGCGGAAAAAGACAGCAGCTTCACCGCCCCGGGCCGGGCGGCGTTCAGGCGGGCGATGCCGCGTTCAAAATCCGCCCGGTCTACCGGGACGCCGGGCCAGCGGGCGTTGCCGTCCAGGGCCCCGATATTTTGAACCTGCCGGGAGATCCGGTATTCCAGGTTCAGGGTCCCCGCGCCGTCGGCCTTAAGGACAATCTCCGCCCTGGAACCAAGGCAGGAGCAGAGGGTTCCCAGGAAAAGCGGAAGAATAATTCCGCGCCAACATCCGGCCATCTTCGGGCGCGGCCTGCCGTTCAAAGGGGTATGCCGAAAAGCCGGGGTTTTGGAACCCCCTCGGACAATACGGGACAATAAAAACTTCATCGTGAATTTCCTTCCGTACCGGGATCGGCGGGGAAAGCCCGCCGCGATCCGGCCGATTTTCCGCGGGCCTTAAAATTCTTCGGAATGTATGCTCATATCCTGGATTCTTACCGGAATATCCCGCTCAATCATCTCAAAGGCCTTATGGAGGACCGACTCGCCGAAGCTCCGGGAATTGGACACCAGGGCCCCCCCGACCTGGGCAAAAGACAGGGAATCCTGCAAGTCAACTTCCGCCACGCTCATATTGAAACGGCGCCGCAGCTTATCTTTCATCGAGCGGAGGACGCGCCGTTTTTCCTTTATGGTATCCGCGTCGGGAATCTCAAAGATCAGTTGAATCATGGAGACGATCATCACCGTTACTGTATACGATACTTCCCATCATGGCTATGAGAGCTCCGCATCTTCCCCGGATTCCTCGCTTTCCCCTGTTTCTTCGCTTTCCTCGGGTGTTTCCTCGGGCGGCGCGGGCGGCGTGCGCAAATTTTTGATAATTTCCAGAATATCCTCCCGATCCTCCTCAAGGATCCGTTCATCCGCCGCCAGGGTTTCCAGGGCTTCCCGGTCCCCGAATCCGTCTTCCACCGCGGCCCTTAATTCGGTCATTCCCTGGGGATTCTCGCTGTCCGCAATCAGCAGAAGCCGGGCCGTATCAAAACGGACATCGGCCTTGGCGGGGTTTACGCTGTCGGCGGCGATGTTCGCGAGGATGGCCTGATACTCCTCCAGGGCCCTGGCGTAGAGTTCCGCGTCTTCCAGGACTCCGGCGTATTCATAACGAACCCGGGCGTCGTCATTCTCCAAAAGCCACCGGCCGTAACTGTCCGCGGCTTCCACCTTTCCCATGGCCCGCTGGGTCCGGGCGTAGAGGAGCAGCATATCCTTGTTTTCCTCCAGAATAAAACCCTTCGCCCCCAGCAGTTCTTCCGCATCCTCGTATTTTTCCATGGCAAAAAGTATCAGGGCGTGGTTGTACCCGTCGTCGAGGCTGTCGGGCACCAGGGCCAGGACCCGCTCGTACAGGGCCCCGGCCTTTTCAATTTCGCCGGTTTTGATCCGGGTGTAGGCCAGGGCCCGCAGGACCATCACGTTGTACTCGTCCCGGGCCAGGACCCGTTCAAAATACCGGACCGCGTCTTCGTAGCGGCCGGTTTCAAAGGCGATGCGGCCCAGATTGTATTCGCTGGCAATCTGGGTCTTATCCGCCGCCTCCGCCCTGGACAGCCAGCGTTCCGCCTCCTCGTACTTCCCCATCTCAAAATAAGCCATGCCGATACTGTAGTATTCCTCCGCGGAAGTCCCGAAACTTTGGCAGGAAAACAACAGCGCCCCAATTCCCAGGGCCGATGCCAGGAAAGCCCCCGTCTTCATCTTCCAATCCCGCGGGAAAGCACGGTGTCCTCGATCTTGCGCAGTTGGGCCCGGTAGAGCCGGGCGATATTGTCCCCGTAATCGGCGATAAGCTGGATAATGTTCCGGGGATTCTCCCCGTCCACCCCGTTGATCCGGTCCCCCGCGTCCCCCAGGCCGGGCATAATGTAGGCCGCCCTGTTGAGCACCGGGTCCATCCACAGGGTATAGACCTCGCAGTTATCCAGGGCCCGGACCACCCGCAGAGCCCCCTTAAGGGCGGCAATCGCGTTGAAGAAACGGATGGACTTCGGCTTTACCCCCTCGGCGAGCAGGTACTTCAGCACCGTCACCAGACTCCCCCCGGTAGCGTTCATCGGGTCCGCGAAGACCAGATCCTTCCCGTCCAGTTCGGCCAGGTTGAAGAAGGACTTCTCCAGATCCATGATATACTCCATGTCGTTTTCCTGCTTCCGCTCGTCCCGCTTAATGCGGAACAGAGCAAAGGGAGTTACATAACCGTGGGACGAGTATTCCTGGATCTCCTTGCTCATAATCATGGAAGGCAGCAGGGCCCCCCGAAGCATGACGCACATCACGGTATTCTCGATAAGGCCGTCGATGTTGGTAATCTTATGCACCGCGTAGTTATCCACCGGCATCGTTACGGGGGTCTTAACGATAAGATAGTTCTTGTCGCTCCCCGCCCTGCCGCCGTAGGCCAGCTTAAAAAGCATCTCATAGGCCCGCTGGATGTAGTAGACAAACTCCTGATTCTCCGTCCGCACGTCCCGCAGCTTGGCGATAAGGCGGGAAGCCTCGGCGTGGCTTTCGTGGGGGGTCTGGAAGGAATACACATGGAGCCCCGCCTCCTCGGCGCAGATCTCCTGCATCAGGCTTCCCATCTCGTTGTAACGGGAAATAAGCCCCTCCTCCGCCAGCCGCCGGACCTCCCCCTGATCGGCGCGGGAAAGCTCCGTAAAAATCCTCATGACGTCCTGATAGATCCCGTCCATCCGCGCCAGCCGGTCCTTGTCCCCCGCCGTCAGATACCCGTCCAGGTCCTCGGCCTTTAACACCACCGTATTCATTAGAGTTAGTATATTTTCCGCCGGCCCTCCGTGGCAAGTAAGGGCCCCTTTAAAGCCGGACCCGGCAGATCGATAAGGAGAAATTCCGGATTATTACGGATCTTAAGGGCGCATCCCCGCCTCCGGCGGGGACCGGGCTATCCGCTTAAATCCTTTTGCCCGGCGGACCGGGCAAAAGGATACCGCTCCTATCCCTTGCGCGGGCGCAATCCACGCCCGGCGCGGATTGCGCCTTGCATCCCCCCGCCGTTCCCCGCTCTTTTCGGCATGGGGGTTTTGCCGGGCAAAACCATCACCCCCCGCCGCCGGCCTTCTTGCCAGCCCCCCCGGTAGTTCTCAGTTCAACCCCGGTCCGCCCCACAGGGGATCGCCCATCGGCGTGGCATCCACGCCGCAGACCACGAAGGCCAGAAACCGGGATCGTCATTCATTCATATTCCTGACGAGCCGTTTTCGCCTTGGCGCCCCTTCGTGGTTATTATTCTTGTTCCCGGTCGTTTCGCTTATCCGGTGATGCAGGGCAAGCAAGGCGTTGGTAGGCTGCTTAGCCTAAACAATCGGATATGCGGACGGAAGAAATTTACCACTAAGGCGAAGAAGGCGCACGAAGATCGGGGATTGAAGGCGTTTTTCATTCCTTCCTGTTCCCGGCGAGCCGCAGCTCGCCTTGGTGCGCCTTCGTGGTTATTATTCTTGTTCCCGGTCGTTTCTCTATCCGGTGATGCAGGGCAAGCAGGACGCCGGCCCGCGAATATCTTTATCCTTTTAATCAAAAATAGTATGATGCGAAACGGTTTCGAAAGGCCGGAGTTAAGCCGGTCCATTTCGCCGGAGGAGTTTTTTTCATGAGGATTACCACACGGGGCCGTTACGCCCTTCGTGCAACCCTGGCCCTTACGGTGCTTGGCAAGGAGGGATCCCCGGTTTCCGTCGGCGACCTCTCCGAGTATGAGGATATTTCCCCCATCTTCCTGGAGCAGATCTTCCACCGGCTGCGAAAGGCGGGGATCGTGGGGGCGGTCCGGGGGCCCGGCGGAGGCTTTTTCTTCACCCAGCCCCTGGAAGCCCTGACGGTCCGGGATATCCTCTTGGCCGCGGGAGAAGATCTGGGGGACGCGCCCTGTGATAAACACGCGGATAGCTGCGACCGGGTCGATTGCTGCCCCAGCCACAGCGTATGGGTGAATCTCAACGGGCTTATGAACAATTATCTGGCCGGCCTTACCCTGGATTCGGTTATGAAAAACGGCCCCGCACCGCGATGACCCGGTCCGCCGAAGCCTACAAAAAAATCGTAGCGGTCCTCAAACGGCGGCCCCAGGGACAGAGCGCCGCGGATCTGGCCGCCGCCGCCGCCCTGCCCCTTCCCACGGCCCGGGAGCTGGCAAGCCGGGCCGCCGACGAGTTCCGGGGCAGGCTGGAGGTAACCGAATCATCGGAGATCCTCTACTCCTTCCCCCGGGGCTTTACCAGCCGTTATACCAGCCTGTCCGCCCGCTTCAGCCGCCTTGCCGATAAACTGTTCAAGGGGGGGATCGCCCTCCTCTCCTGGATTTTTAAGGCCTGGATTCTCGTGATGCTCCTGGGCTACTTCGCCCTTTTCATGCTGATCGCCCTGGCATCCCTCGTCCTTTCGGCGGCGGGGGGATCTTCCTCCGACAACCGTTCCCGAAACAATTCCGGGGGGAGCTTCTTCCTTGCCGCCCACATCTTCGATCTTATTATCCGGCTCTGGTTTTATTCGGAGCTTAGCCGGTCCGCGGGGCGCTCCTACCGGATTCCCTCCGGCCCCGCCGGCGATCCCCCCCGGCAGCCCCTGCACAGGGCGGTTTTTTCCTTCGTGTTTGGGGAAAAGGACCCCAACAGCGGCGCGAAGGACGCGGAAAACCGGGCCCTTATCGCGCTGCTCTGCGCGAACCGGGGGATCATCTCCCTGCCGGAATATATGGCCGTTACGGGCCTGGGCCCTTCGGAATCGGCGGAAGGAATCCTGGCCTTCTGCGCCGAATTCGGCGGCTACCCGGAGGCTACGGAAGAAGGGACCATCGTGTACCGCTTTCAGGACATCCTTCTCCGTACGGATAAGGGGGCCGGCGCTTCCGCCGGGGCGGGGCCCGGACCCCTCCGCCGGCTGCGGAGCTTTTCCGCCAACAGCAAAACCCTGAACGCCTGGTTCGGGATCATCAATTCGGTAAATCTCCTCTTTGGGGGCTACTTTTTTTACCATGCCCTTACGACGGGGATCATCAGGACCGCCGAACAACTGCAGACCGGCCCCCGGATCTACGGCATCACCTATGTTCTGGCTTCCACGATCTTCGACAATCCCCAGTCCTTCATGCTGACGGGTCTGGGAATCGTCCCTCTGGTTTTTTCGGCGCTCTTTTGGCTTATCCCCGCCCTGCGTTTCACCCGGCTGGGGGCTGAAAATCAGGAGATAAAAAAGCGGAATCTTCGGAAGGTGGGTTTCCGCGCCATCTGGGAAAAACTGCGGGGCCTCCGGGCCGCCGACATCGACAATCCCGCCCCGGAGTGCCGGCCCCGGGACTTGAACAGGGAACAGGAAAAGATCATCGCCGAGATGGCCTCCTATTCCCAGCCCGAAGTGGAAGCGGACGAGGCCGGGGGAACCCTTTACAACTTTACGGAACTGGAACGGGAAACAAGGGCCCTGGCCGCAAGCCGGGCCGCGGTAAATCCCCGGGACTTCGACATCGGCAAGGTGGTCTTCGACAGCGAATAGCCCCTACTCCTTTACGGCCCCCAGCATGATGCCGGAGATAAAATACCGCTGGAGGAAGGGGTACACCACCAGCATCGGTATCATGGCGATAAACACCTTGGCGGCGTTCAGGGATTTGTTGGAAAGCCGGAACAGGTTTTCGATCATGTCCTTGGACAGGGTGGAGGCCTGAACATTGACCACAAGCTGCTGGATATAGGTTTGCAGGGGATAGCGGCTTGCGTTGGTGGTAAGCACCAGGCCCTGAAAAAATTCGTTCCAATGGTACACCCCGGTAAAAAG
>JAIRSD010000196.1 GCA_031255615.1 Treponema sp.
CATGAGGAAAAGACCGGGGCGGGTATTGCGGACTGCCTTGAGGCCTGGCAGGTTCCCCACGAAACGGGCCGCGCCCTCCGGGGGGTTACCTGTAGTTTTGCCGGGAACGGGCCGGGCTACCATGTGGCCCTTATCGCCGACATTGACGCCCTGCTTGTCCAAAAGGAGGGAAGGCCCGCGGCCTTTCATTCCTGCGGCCACAGTATCCAGACTGTCGCGCTGCTCAACCTGATCCACGCCTTTGCGGAAACAGAGATTCTGCGCCAGCTTCCCGGCAGGGTGTCCTGTATCTTTGTGCCGGCGGAGGAATTTATCGAGATTGGGGAACGCAAAAAGATGAAGGCCGCCGGCCTTATCAAGGGGCTGTCGGGGAAACAGCACCTGATTGCCGAAGGCTATTTCGACGATATTGACGCGGTCCTTTCCTGCCACGTGATGAACCCCGATCCCCGCCGGCCCGGGCTTCTCTTTGACGCGGGCACGTCCTTAAGCGGCTTTCTCCACAAGCGCGTGGAATTCAGGGGCCGGGACGCCCACGCCGGGGCCGCCCCCCATGTGGGAAGGAACGCCCTCCACGGCGCCAGCCTGGCGCTTACCGCCCTGCAGATGCTGAAGGACACCTTCCCCCCGGAGGCGGGAGTGCGGCTCCACCCCATACTTTCTGAGGGGGGCGGTACTTCGGTGAACATCATTCCCTCCTACGCGGTACTGGAAACCTACCTGCGGGCCCGGGACCGGGAGAATTTGATGGAAATATCGGACAAACTGGATGTGCTTTTTGAATCCTGCGCCCGGGCCCTGGAACTTGACTGCGGCCTTACGACAACGCCGGGCTATCTTCCCTTCATCCAGAACCCGGAACTGGTAAAGCTGGGGACGGAGCATATTAAGGCCCTCTGCGCGGCCCTTGGCCGTGACGAAAGCGCCTATGTCCTGGGCGAGTCCAGCGGCGCATCCGGGGATCACGGCGACCTTGCTGCCCTGATGCCGGTGTTCCAGCTTGGCTTTACCGGGATCCGGGGCAGGATACACAGCGATGATTTCGCGGTGGACGATCCGGTTCATGTCTACGAGCATACCGCCCTTATATTGGGGGGGATGACCCTGGACCTGCTGCTCCGCCCGGAAACCCAGGTCCGCTACCCGGACCGGGCCCGGCGGAAAGAGGCATACCTGCGGGACTGGCTGCGCCCGTAGGGGCGTTTCCGGGGGCGGGCGGTTTCAGCCCGATACTACCGGCTTGTCTTTTTTCGTAACAGGGACCAACTGTACATGATGAGTCCCACAAAGACCGCCACCGACGGCAGGGCCGTCACCAATTCCGAAGGAATATTCTCAAGCTGCAGGATGTTGCCGATGGCGTTGAAAATGCCGAACAGGAAGGATGTCAGAACCGTGGGGGCAACCTGGGAGCGGCCCATGGCGCTGGCCGCGATGGCAATCCAGCCCCGGCCCGCCACCATATTGCGGGTAAACATGGAAAGGTAGCCCATCGACATATAGGCCCCGCCGAAACCCGCCAGCAGTCCCGAAAGGCACAGGCTGATAAACTGCACCCGCTTTACCTTAATGGCCACGGAGGCCGCCGCCTGGGCATTTTCCCCCACCGCCCTGATATGCTTTCCCAGCCGCGTTTTGGACAGGAGCAGCCAGGTAAACAGCACGGCGATCCAACTGCCGTAGACCAGCAGATTCTGGCCGGAAACCATTTCCCCCAGTACCGGAATGTGCCGTACCACGGGGATATGGAGCAGGGGGAGCTGTTTGCTTGCCAGGGCCGCGGAATTTCCCTTCTGCCCCGAGGCAAGGTACAGCAGGTACACGGAAAATTTGGACGCGAAAAGGTTAAGGGCAATACCCCCCATGATGATGCTGGTACCCAGATACAGGTTAAGGTATGCCATGAAGGCGCTGAACAGCACCCCCACCAGGATCGCGCACAGAAGTCCTACCGCCGCGCTTTGGGACCAGGCGGAAAAGAGGACCCCCGCCAGGGCGGACATCAGCATGGTCCCCTCCATGGCGATATTGCTTACCCCGGCCCGGCTGGAGATCACGTTCCCCATGGCCGCGAAAAGAAGGGGGGTGGTTACCCGCAGGATGGCGTAGCCAAAGGCGGGGGAAAGAAAGAGGCCCCACAGTCCGTTCATCGGGCGGCCTCCGTCAGGGCGGCGGATCCGGCGGCGCCGCTTTTCAGCGCGTCCCGGCGGTTCAGGGCCTTAAGGAGGAAATCCGCGGTGATCATCAGCACCAGCACCATTTCCACAATGGACACCATTTCTACCGGCACATCGGTACTGCGGGCCATAATATCCGCCCCGGTCCGCAGATAGGCCAGCACAAAGGCCGCGGCAAAGGAGCCCAGGGGGTTGTTCCTGCCCAGCATGGCAACCAGGCATCCGTCAAAGCCGTAGCCCGGCAGGGCGGACCAGGTAAAACGGGTGAACAGACTCATCAGGTGAACCGCCGCCCCCATCCCCGCCAGGGAGCCGGACAGAAAATGTACGATGAGCGTCAGGCTGAAAATGCTCATCCCCGAATACACGGCAAAATCCTTGTTAAGGCCCGTCATTTTGATCAGGTAGCCCAGCCTGGTACGGGACATGACGAACCACACCGCCAGAACGGCGGCCAGGAGCAGGCAGATTCCCGTGGTAACCCGGGTGCGGGGTATGATCACCGGAAGCCGGGCGGTGTCCAGAAACAGCGCCGAGGCAACGCCTGTCACTTCCAGGTCCCTGAACTGTACTTTCAGCAGATAAAAGCCCACCCCAAAAAAAATCGTGTTCAGCATAAGGGAAGTAACCAGTTCGTTGGCGTTGTACTTTGCCTTGAAAAACCCGGAAATACAGGCCAAAAGGCCGCCGAACAGGGAAGCGGACAGAATAACTATGGTCTGGTGGACCAGGCTTGTGCCCAGGGGCTTGGTGGCAAGAACCGCCGCCAGCAGCCCTGCGATGTAAAAAATCCCCTCCCCCCCCAGGTTAAAAAGCCCGGAGCGGAACAGCAGCGCCGTGCTGATCCCCGAAAAGGCCAGGGGCACCATAAGTTCCACCACATTCCCAAAGTAGCGGACGTTGGTAAGGGGGGAAAAAAGCATTTTCCCAAAGGCGGTAAGGGGTTCGGAACTGGTCAGGGCCAGGACGCCGTAGGAAATAACCAGGGCGATAAGGACCGCCGCCGTCGTCTGGATTGAGGAGTTTTTATAACGCCGCAGCATTAATCCGCCGGTGATCATGATTGCCTCTTTATGCCCAGCATATACAGTCCCAGTTCCTGTTCGCTTAAGGATCCGGGATTGTCGAAGAGGGCCGCGATTTCGCCGGAATACATCACCATAAGCCGGTCGCTCATGGCCAGGGCTTCCCCCAGGTCGGCGCTTAAGAGCAGGATTGCCTTGCCCGAATTCCGCAGTCCGATCAGGATTTTATGGATCGCGTTGGCGGAACCGATATCAACCCCCCGGGTGGGCTGTTCGGCAATAAGAAAATCAGGGTCCGCGTTGGCCTCCCGGGCAACCACCACCTTTTGGATATTCCCCCCGGAAAGGGAGGACAGGGGGGCGTCAATGCCCTGGCAGAGGATGGAAAACCGCTCCACCAGGCCGGCGCAGGCGGCGCCGATGGCCCGCTGGTCCATCCTGTAGGGTTTATTCAGGGAAGGCCGGTCATAGTAACTGGCGATGAGGTTTTCCGCCACCGTGGCCCTGCCGGCAATCCCCTGCCGCATCCGGTCCTCCGGTATGTAGGCGGTCTTTGCCTTTTTGCGAATTTCCTTAATGCTTTTGTCCCCAAGGCTTATGCCGTTCACCATGATGGTTCCCCCGCCGGGTTTTTTATAGCCAAACAGGACTTCCACCAGTTCCGTCTGGCCGTTTCCCTCCACGCCGATAACCCCAAGAATTTCCCCGGCGTGGATCGTAAACGAAATATCCTTTAGTTTGTTTATTTTTTCTACGGCCAGGGAAAGGTTCTTTACCTCGACACAGGGTTTTGTGTGGGAAATCCGCTGTTTGATGCCGCTGTACTCATACTCAACCTTCCGCCCGATCATCATTTCCGATACGTCCTCAACGCTTACCCCGGCGGTTTCCATGGTCCCCAGGCTTTCGCCCCGGCGGATGACCGTGATCCGGTCGCTTATCTCCTTTACCTCTTTCAGCTTATGGGAAATGAAAATGATTGTGTGCCCCTGTTCCTTAAAATCCTTAAGCCGGATAAACAGTTGATCCGTTTCCTGGGGGGTAAGTACCGCCGTGGGCTCGTCCAAAATAAGTATGGTGGCCCCTTTGTAGAGCAGCTTGAGAATTTCAACCTTCTGTTTAACGCCGACTCCCAGGCTGCTTACCTGGTCGTCCAGGGGCAGATCGAAACCGTAGCGGCCGCATAGTTCCCTGGCCCGGTTTCTGCTTTCCCGCTCCGACAGAAAACCGAACCGGGTTGCCTCGCAGCCCAGGCTGATATTTTCAAAAACCGTGAAAGAAGGGACCAGCATAAAGTGCTGGTGTACCATGCCGATACCCACGGCAATCGAATCGGCGGGGGAGGAAAACCGCAGTTCCTTCCCTTTGTACAGAATAGCTCCCGTTGTCGGCTGCACCAGGCCGAACAGAATACTCATCAGGGTTGTTTTTCCCGCCCCGTTTTCGCCCACAATCGCGTGAATTTCCCCCTGGCGGAACCCCATGGCGATATTCCGGTTGGCGACTACGCCGTTATCATAGACCTTGGTAATGTTTTTTAATTCCAGCAACGGCTCCGCGTCCATGGGTATACTCCTTGCGCAAAAACGGGAACGCCTGTTCCGCCGGGAACGAATGCCCGCCCCGGCTGTGGAACAAGTCCGGCCTTAAGGGAAATAAGGGAAAGGGCTGCCCGGCCTGTGGTCTAAGCGGCCCCCCGCGTTCCCCTTAGGGTTTTACCGCATCCCGGAAGGCGCTGATGGCGGCGGCGTCCATCTCGAAGGCAGTGGGAATCTTCACCGTCCCGGTCCTCAGCTTGTCCTCCTGGGCGCTGACCTCGGCCTTTACCCCGGCGCTCAGGGCGCTTTCGTAAAATTCGTTCTTCGCGATTCCCACCCCGTTGTCCTGGTACGTGTACTTTACGTGCCGGCCCCAGGGCAGGTTTCCGTCCCTGGCCCCCTGGACCGCCAGCAGGATCGTTTTATCGATGGTCTTGTAACCGGAGGTGATGATCCGTTTGGACTTTTCAGGATCGCTTGCCTTAAAGAGCATGGCCTGATCGCTGTCAACCCCAATGACGTACTGGTTCAGTTCCTTGGCGGCGTCAATGACCCCGTTCCCCGCGTTCCCCGCGCAGGCGAATATCACGTCGCAGCCGGACTTGTACTGGTTAAGGGCGATTTCCTTGGCCGTCGCCACGTCCTGGAATCCCCCCACGTAGGACACCGCAACCTTGATGGCGGGGTTTACCGACCGGGCGCCCTCAACATAGCCCACCATAAAGTCGTTGATTCCGGGAATGTCCATGCCGCCGATGAAGCCTATCGTTGCCTGAGGATTCGCCAGCTCCATGGTTGAGCTGGTGGTGGCCGCGGCAACGATGCCGCAGAGGTAGCCAATCTCGTTGGTGGCGTAGAACATCGAGTACACGTTGGGCAGTTCCGGGGAGGTTTCAATATCAAAGTTGATAAATTTCTGGTCGGGATACTGCTCCGCCGCGGCGTTGAGATGGGGGGCAATCTGCCAGTTGCAGCTTAGGATCACATCGTAGCCCTGTTCGGCGGCGTCAAGAAAGTAGGATTCCCATTTGGAATCATCGGTCCCGATTTCGATAATCCTGGTTCGCACGTCGGGCAAATTCCTGTTTATTTCCCCCATGCCCGCCGCCGCCAGATCAAAGAAACTCTGATCCCCCAGGTAGGGAATCAGCAGGGCCACGGAGAAGGGTTTTGCCTCGGGCGCGGTTCCCGAGTCCCTCCTGCCCCCCGCGAAAACCGGCGCGGTCGCGCAGACCACCGCCAGCAGTACCACCGCCGCCTTGAATAGCCGTTTCATATAACATCCTCCTGCTTAATGGGCCGGCCGGGCGAATCCCGTCCGTCCCTATCGTTCTTTACGCGTTCCGCGTAAATTTTCCCCATCGTCCCCGCTGGGGGAACTCGTAATCTATCATACCGCAAGTTTCTCGAACAGGGCCCGAAACA
>JAIRSD010000218.1 GCA_031255615.1 Treponema sp.
CGTCCTGCTTTGTCTGCTTTTCTATGACGGTCGGCTCTTTGGGGGTTTTCGGCGCGTTTTGTGCCGGCCTTCCCCGCTTTTTAGCCTGTTTCAACGCCTTTTCCTCCTCTTTCTTCACCGCCTTCTCCCGTGCCTCTATCGCCGTCGAATCCCGGTTGGCATGATATACCACCCGGCCTTTATGCGCCATGGACACTATCCCGTCCAAGGTGCGCTCAAGTATGCCCTGCCCTGACAAAAACGCAGGCGCCCGGGAAAAGGTCGCCTTACCGGGTACGTCCGTAAATCCGCATAACAGCCGCAGATTAGGTTCCCCTTTAAGCCGTTGGATCAACCGGCTGGTCTTTTCCATCCCGAAATACCCTTTGGCAAGAAAACTCCGTATAAAGGGAGTATACTGATAGGGTGTCCGTCCGGTTCCCGCATAGAGCGCATGAGGGCAGGCGTCTGTTCTTCTATAACCCGCAGCATCTGTAGAAAAGTTTTATATTCATCCGAGAGATATTCTTCAAAACACCCGGCAGGGTTGAATGAGATGTTAAGGAGCGCTTGCGCTCCTGCGATGATTTGGCTTATAGTTTTCATAGTGAGGGTCTCCTGATTGATGGTTTTGCAACTACAATCGTATCAGGTTTCCCTCGCTTTTTCTATCCTATCAGGGGGTTTTGGAACAGCCTCTCTTAATAAAAAATCCCCGCCGCGAGAGCGGCGGGGTATTGAAGATTTCCCCTTGAAATCTTTGCGTATGCGGGGGAACAAATCCCCCCGCACCCCGCAAACACCAAAACCGAGACCCCGCGAATCACCCGCTTTCCCGCGGCTGTTCACGGCCCCCCCCCAGGAAACGCTATCCGTCAGGAGAGCTTATCCATCGCCGCGGCCACCTCAAGCTCGCAGGAACGCATAGCCAGAATCGTCTGCCCGATGAGCTTATCCAGGTCCCAGCCCAGCATGGCCGCCCCCCGCTCGATCACATCGCGGGAGCAGCCCGCCGCGAAGTTGGGGGCCCGGTACTTTTTCTTGACCGACCTTAATTCCAGATCCATGACGCTCTTGGAGGGCCGGATAATCGCCGCCGCCCAGATAAGCCCCGTAAGCTCATCCGCCCCGTAGAGGACCTTTTCCATCTCATGCTCCGGCTTTATGTCCACCGTCAACTGGTAGCCGTGGCAGCATACCCCGTGGATCAGAGCCTCCTCCGCCCCGGCATCCCGCAGAATATCCGCCGCCTTTATACAGTGCTGGTCCGGGTACTGCTCAAAATCAATATCGTGGAGAAGCCCCACTACGGCCCAAAATTCCTCCTCCCCGGCGTAACCAAGCTCCCCGGCGTACCAGCGCATCACCGCCTCCACGGTCAATGCGTGCTGGACGTGGAAGGGATCCCGGTTGTAACGCCGAAACAGATCCCACGCCCGATCCCGGTTCAGAGCCCCGCCCCGCCTCAATGCCCCGTCCCTGCCCGGGGCCGGCCGCGCGGCGTCCATCAGTAATTCTGCGCTTTAATCAGGAAATACGCCCGGGGGTGCTTGCAGACCGGGCAAAGCTCCGGAGCCTTTTTCCCAATCACGATATGCCCGCAGTTGGCGCACTGCCAGACCTGATCCCCCTCGCGGGAAAAAACCAGCCCCCCCTCGATATTGGCCAGAAGCCGCCTGTACCGCTCCTCATGCTCCCTCTCGATCTTCCCCACCATCTCAAAAAGGGCGGCGATACTGTCAAAACCCTCTTCCCGGGCGGTCTTGGCGAAACCCTCGTACATATCGGTCCACTCGTAGTTCTCCCCCCCCGCGGCGTCCTTCAAGTTCTCCGTCGTGGCCGGCACATCGTTCCCGTGAAGAAGTTTGAACCAAATCTTCGCGTGTTCCCTCTCGTTCCCCGCGGTCTCCCTAAAGATAGCCCCAATCTGCTGGAACCCCTCCTTCTCCGCCTTGGATGCGTAGTACAAATATTTAGTGTGGGCCTGGGACTCCCCCGCGAAAGCGGCCGCCAGGTTTTTTTCCGTTGCCGAACCCTTTAGTTCCATAAACCTCTCCTTGGGATCTCTTTGGATCTGATCAAACTGCATCCCATAAAGGGACATATTTTACGATAGGCCAATTCGGCGGAGGAATCAACGGCAAACCGGCCCGGCGCGCGCAAAAGAACCGGGGAAAAGCGGACAGGCAAGGGCATAACGTTACGATTCTTTAGGGCGCATTTTTTTGCTTCGCAAAAAAACCGGGCTATCCGCTCTAACAAAAACCCTGCGGGTTTTTGTTCCGCTTCTATCCCTTGCGCGGCTTAAAAACGGCCTCCCTGCCGTTTTTAAGCTTCTGAGTTTTGCTGCGCAAAACTCATGGAATAGAAACAGCCGGCCTCCTGCCGGCGGCATCCCTGCCGTTTTTCGCCTTCGGAGTTGCCGCGCTTCGCCCGGCAACTCCAACATCACGTCCAGCCGGCCTCCTGCCGGCCGCGTCCCTGCGGATTCCGCCTTCGCTGTTCTCCGCCCCCAGCCCCGCGGAGTTTCGCGCTCCACCGCGAAACTCCAAAAAACCCGGCCCCCGGCGCTTTGCTTCGGCATCTCTGCCGCTCCCCGCTCAACCGGGCTTCGGCATGGGGGCCATGTCTCTCAAGTTATAGGGAGTCTCCTGGTACACATAATTCAGCCAGTTGGAGAAAAACAGATGGGCGTGGGCCCGCCAGCGGACCAGGGGAGGCCGGGAAGGATCGTCGCCGGGGTAGTAGTTCCGGGGGATGGCGACGGGAATCCCCCGGGCCAGGTCCCGCCGGTACTCCAGATCCAGGGTCAGGGGATCGTATTCCAGATGGCCGGAGACGTAGATTTCCCGGCCCTCCCGGGCGGTGCTGATAAACACCCCGGTCTCGGGGCTCTCCGATTCGATGGACAGGGCCGGGCAGGCGGCGATAGCGTCCCGTTCGCTGGCGGTGTACCGGGACTGGGGGGCCAGAAATTCGTCGTCAAAGCCCCGGAAAAGGACGTTCTTCCGTTCCTGCATCCGGTGGGGGAAGATCCCAAAGAGCTTCTTCTCCAGAATGTTTTTTTTCACGCCGTAGCGGCGGTAAAGCCCCGCCTGGGCCCCCCAGCAGATGTGCAGGGTGGACCAGATATGGTTCGTGGAATAGTCGATCACCGCGGCCAGTTCATCCCAGTAGTCCACCTCCTCAAAGGGCAGAGTCTCCACCGGCGCGCCGGTGATGATAAGGCCGTCAAAATACAGCTCCAGGGCCATCACCTCCCGGGCGCTCAGGTAAAATTTGTCCAGATGCCCCGGCGGCGCGTTCCGGGATTCATGGCTTCCCATCCGCAAAAAGGCGATATCCACCTGGAGGGGGGTGTTCCCCAAAAGCCGCAAAAGCTGGACCTCCGTGGTTACCGTGGTGGGCATCAGATTGACAATGCCGACCCGCAGAGGCCGGATATCCTGGTGTTCCGCCCGGTTTGTGGTCATAACAAAGACGTTTTCGGCGCTTAGTTCCCGGTAAGCCGGAAGCTCCCGGGGTATCTTGATAGGCATCTTTATCTTCCTGTCAGCTTTTTTTTCGGTACATACCCCTGTATACTGGGGTATAATCAAGGAAATCCGACAGGGGGTCAACATGGATCGTGAAAAACGAATCAAAGAACTTGTTTCCCAAATGACATTGGAGGAAAAGGTCTCTCAGTTAAGCTATACCAGCGCGGCAATTCCCCGGCTGGGCATACCGGAATACAACTGGTGGAACGAGTGTCTCCACGGCGTTGCCAGGGCCGGAGTAGCCACGGTTTTTCCCCAGGCCATAGCCCTGGGGGCCAGCTTCGATGAAGACCTGGTCAAGGAGATTGCCCAGGCCATCTCCGACGAGGCCAGGGCCAAATACAACGAGGCCGTCGCCCAGGGCAACCGGGGCCAATACTGGGGGCTTACCTTCTGGACCCCCAACATCAACATTTTCCGGGATCCCCGCTGGGGCCGGGGGCAGGAAACCTACGGGGAGGATCCCTTCCTTACCGGCCGCATCGGCGCCGCCCTGGTCCGGGGACTCCAGGGAGAAGACCCGGAACATCTTAAAACCGCCGCCTGCGCCAAGCATTTCGCCGTCCACTCGGGGCCGGAAAAGCTGCGCCACAGCTTCGACGCGGTGGTCTCCAAAAAGGACCTCTTTGAAACCTACCTTCCCGCCTTTAAGACCCTGGTGGACGCGGGGGTGGAGACCGTGATGGGGGCCTACAACCGCACCCTGGGGGAACCATGCAGCGGCAGCACCCTGCTGCTCAAGGATATTCTCCGGGGGGCCTGGAATTTTAAGGGCCACGTAGTCTCCGACTGCTGGGCCATCCGGGATTTCCACCTGAATCATCAGGTCACCTCCAGCCCGGAGGAATCCGCCGCCCTGGCATTAAACGCCGGCTGCGATCTGAACTGCGGCTGCACCTTCCCGGAACTGGTAAGCTCCTACAAGAAGGGGCTGGTAACCATGGAAGCCATCGACCAGGCTCTCACCCGGCTGCTGCGGACCCGCTTCAAGCTGGGGATGTTTGATCCCCCGGAACAGGATCCCTGGGCCGGCCTGAAACGGGAGGTGATCAACTGCGAAAAGCACCGGAGTCTTGCCAAAAAGGCGGCGGAAAAATCCATCGTCCTCCTTAAGAACGACAAGAACCTGCTCCCCCTGGATTCCAGCCCCAAGGGAATCCTCTTGGTGGGCCCCGGCGCGGCCAACGCCCATACCCTGTTCGGCAACTACTACGGCATAAGCCCCCGGTTTGTCACCATCCTGGAAGGCCTGGCCGCCAAGGTCCAGGATAAATTCGGCATCAGCATCGAGTACCGCCAGGGCTGCCTCCAGTACGACGAAAACCACCCCTCCAACATACCCTTTGGGGTTTCCGGTTCCACGGACCTGGTTATCGCGGTCTTCGGACTGGACGGCGCCATGGAAGGAGAGGAGGGAGACGCCATCGCGTCGGATTCCAACGGCGACCGGGACCGCATCGAACTTCCCCCCTGGCAGCTTGCCTATCTCCGCAAACTCCGGGACGGGGGCAAGCCCGTGATCCTTATCCTTACCGGCGGCAGCCCCATCGCCGTCCCGGAGGACATTGCCGACGCCGTCATCTTCGCCTGGTATCCGGGGGAACTGGGGGGAGAAGCGGTGGCGGACATCATCTTCGGGGATGTGGTCCCCTCGGGCAAGCTCCCCATCACCTTCCCCGTCGCCACCGAACAGCTTCCTCCCTACGAGGACTATGCGATGAAAGGCCGGACCTACCGGTATATGACGGAAAAGCCCCTCTATCCCTTCGGATTCGGCCTTTCCTACACCGAATTCAGCTTCGACAGCCTGACGCTTTCCGCCCAGAACCTTTCCGCCGGCGCTTCCCTGGAGGCAAAGGTTTCCCTTACCAACAGGGGAAGCCGGGACGCGGAGGAGGTGGTCCAGATCTACATCTCCCGGGAGGACCGGGGCCCCGACGATCCCTTCTGTTCCCTCCGGGCCTTCCGCCGGGTGCGGGCGGCGGCGGGGGCTTCCCAGACCCTGGCTTTTTCCCTTACCGCCGCCGACTTTGAGACCGTCGACGCCCGGGGCGAAAGGATCCTGCTTCCCGGCCGCTACCGGGTTATCGCGGCGGACGCGGCCCCTCTTCCGGTGTCCCAGGAACGGGGCGCCCCGGCGCCGATAAACGCCGCCGTTACGGTGGTCTAGCAGGCCGCTTAGCCTAAAAGACCGGGTATGCGGACGGAAGAAATTTACCACCAGGGCGGGGATCGGAGGCGCGTTTTCATTCCTGCGGGTTCCCGGCGAGCCGCAGCTCGCCTTGGTGCGCCTTGGTGGTTACCATTCCTGTTTCCGGTCCTTTCGCTTATCCGGTGATGTAGCGTAATCAAGGTACGAGAACCCCCGGCCGCCGGTTCGGAACCCCCGTTCCGAACCGGCGGTTTTCAATATTAGGCCGGCTGTCTTTCAGACGCTCCCCAAGGCCCTTTTTGAAGGGTTCCAGGAATCCCTTCAACTGATTTTTTTCTTGACTTCCTTTTCCAGGGCCCCTTACAATACTAAAAGCTCAAATACGATGCGCAGGAGGATCATCTATGATGAAATCGTTTCGGGTCTTAATCGCCGGATTGGCGCTGCTGGTATTGGTTTCCGCCGTCGCGGTCGCGGGCGGACGCTCGGCCAGAGAGGAAAGCGGATCCACCGGAGGGGGGGTAACGACCATCCGGGTATGGACCAATGACGCCCACAATAAAATGGAAGTCGATCAGTTGGTGGAGAAGTTCAACGCCGGGATCGGCATGCAGCAGGGGATCAAAGTCGAATACACCGTCTACGGCGCCGATTGGGATACGGCGATGAACATGGCATTGGATACGGGCCGGGAGCCGGAGCTTTTTAAGGGCGTGTCCAATATTCCCAATTTCCGTTTGCAGGGAAAACTCCTTCCGTGGAAGGAAATACCCGGCATCGACGATGTGCTTAAGGCCCAGGAGCCCTACCATATCAACCAGTCTTCCACCTTTGAGGGGGACATATACAGTGTGGTCCTTTACGGCTGGTCTACCGGATTCCACTACAACAAGAGCCTGCTCCAGCGGGCCGGCTATACCGCCCCTCCCAAGACATGGGCGGAATTTGAGGACGCTGTTATTAAGATCAGCCGGCTTGAACCGGGGAAGGTCTACGGCTACGCCCTGCCCCTGGCTTGGAGTCCCGCTTTTCGGGAGTGGATCATTGAATACGCCGCCGCTTCTTCCATCGGGCATCCCTATTACAACGCCACCCAGACGAAGTATCAGTTTGCGGACTACACTCCCTATTTCGAGATGCTTTCCCGCATGAGGGAAGCCGGGGCCATATTCCCCGGTATGGAAGCCCTTACCGACGACCAGATGCGGGCCTATTTCGCGGAAGGGAATATCGGCTTTATCGGCGGCGGCGGCTGGAACGTGGGGGTGCTTTACGATCAGTTCCCCTTTAAGGGCGATCCCACCGGCTGGGATTACGCCACCCTGCCCCTGCGGGATTCCAATACTTCCTATGCGGTCCCCATGTCCGCCGGCGCTTCCATCTATGCCAGCGCCCAACTGCGGAACGATAAGGACAAACTGAATAAGGTGGGCCACGTCGTCCGCCTTTTCTGCGGCGACGAGATGCAGTCGGTCCTCTTTACCGCCGGGAAGAACGTGCCCCTGCGGCCCGATATTATCGCCAAGGCGGCCCCCGCCGAGCGGCCCCAGTGGACCTCCTACGGACGGGCCGCACCCGCCACGGTAACGCTTCCGGCGATGCCCCACGATTACTTGGCCCCCGAAGGGGCGGACATGACCGCCGTCTTCTCCCAGATTCTTACCGGCCAGGTAAAGACCGATGACGTCAGGAACGTTCTTACCGATCTTGACCGCCGCTACAACGCCGCTTTGCAGCAGGCCTTTGACCGGAACGTCATCAAGAAGGAGGATTTTTCCGATCCCACCCTTGAATCCCGTTTCAGGGCGAAATAAGCCGGACAACGGGGCGCTAACCGCTTAAATATGGCACAAACCCCCGCGGTTTTCCCTTGAGGAGTCCGCGGGCAGGGGGCTTATCCGGGAAGCCGCCGGCTTTTCCGGATGGGTCCGCTATACGAAACCTTGTTTTCAAAAAAAACGGTTTTGGGGGTTGACGGGAGGGGCGGTCCAGCATGAATGGGCGGCCCCTTTTTGGGGTAAGGCCAGGGCCGTTCCAAACCCTCGAACAGCCTGATAAATATTTTTATTGTGGAGGCGCTTTGTGGCAAGAACCAGGAAGGGCGATTTAGTGGGGGGGCATCTCCAGGAATTCTTCATGATCCTCCCCATGTTTATTGGTTTTGTTACATTTACCATCTATCCTATCCTGTGGGCCCTCCGCTGGGTTCTCTATGATTATTCCGGCTTTGGGGCGCCCTTTTTTGTGGGGCTTGACAACTTCGCCCGGGCTATCTTCCGGGATAAAGAGTTTTGGCGATCCCTGGTCAATACCTTTTACCTGGCCTTTATGAAGCTCATCATCGAAATGCCCCTGGCTATTATCCTGGCCTTTTTTGTGAACAACAAGGTTAAGGGAAGCTCGTTTTTTCGGATTATCTATTTCCTCCCCACCATTTTTAGCATGGCGGTCGTGGGGCTCATCTTTACGATCCTGTTCAGCGCTTACAACGGAATCGTGAATATGGTATTGGTCGCCCTGGGCTTCTTTAAACAGAATTTCAATTTTTTTGGCAGCCGCTGGTCCGCCCTGAATTTGGTTCTCTTGGTTTCCACTTGGTCTACCTTTGGGATCAACATGATCTATTTTCTTATGGGGCTGCAAAATATTCCCAACGAGCTGTACGAATGCGCCACCCTGGACGGGGCTTCGGGATCCCGGCAGTTTTTCTTTATCACTATTCCCCTCCTGGCGCCGGTCATGCAGATTGTCTTCATGCTCAGCGTGCTGGGGACTATGCGGATTACCGACGTGGTTCTGGTTATGACCAACGGCCAGCCGGGGGGCACCACGGAAGTGGCGATGACCCACATTCTTAAACTCTTTTTCAGTTTCGGCGCCGGTTCCGTGCGGCGGCAGTATGGCTATGGTTCCGCTCTGGCGATTGTCATGGGGGTTATTCTGGCAGTGATAACGATCATCTACCTGAAAAATTCCAAGCGGATGAAGAACATCTATTAGGGGGCGCGCCGTGAAAAACAGTCCTCAAACCAAATTCTGGTATACCGTTATTTATGTCTTTTTGATCCTCATGGTGTTTATCTCCATCTTTCCGGTGTTGTATATCTTTTTGTCCTCCTTTAAGACTAACCAGGAAATTATGGTAGGGGGGATAAATCTTCTCCCCCAGGAGTGGAGGCTGAGCAACTATGTCAGGGCCTGGGATTTGGCGAATTTTTCCAAATATACCTGGAACAGCATATACATGTGCGCCTTTATCGTGGCGGGGTCCATCGTTACCGCCACCGTGGAGGGCTACGTGTTTTCCCGGGGAACCAGTAAATTTACCAAATTCGTCTATTCCCTGGTGATGGCCTCCCTCTTTGTTTCCGTGGGCACCCTCAGCCTCTATCCCCAGCTCCAGGTTACCCAGTTTCTCGGCCTGGATCGCAGCCTCTGGGGGGTGATTATCATTTACGTCTTCGGCCTCAACGTTACCCAGGTCTTTCTTTCCACCAGTTACTTTAACCAGATACCCAAGGAGATCGACGAGGCGGCGCGGATAGACGGCTGCAGCTTTTTCCGCATCTTCCGGTCGATTCTCTTTCCCCTCACCAAGCCCCTGATTGCCACCATCGGCCTTATCTCGTTCCGGTCCTCCTGGAGCGAGTACCTGATGCCCTACATTTTTACCCTGGGGGATCAGAGCAAATGGCCCCTGGTGGTGGGGGTCGTTTCCCTAAAGTCCATGGGCGGGGAATCCGCCGTCTCCTGGGACCTGATGCTGGCCGGTATCAGTATTTCCCTTATCCCCATGCTGGTGGTGTACCTGTTCCTGAACCGGTTCTTCATTACCGGCCTCACGGAGGGGGCCATCAAGGGCTAACAGGACTGTTTAGCCTAAAAGACCAGATATGCGGGGACGGAAGAAATTTACCACGAAGGCGAAGAAGGCGCACGAAGACCAGGGATTGGAAGCGTATATTCCTTCCTTCGTGTTCCTTTGTGCGCCTTAGTGGTTAAAATTCTTATTCTCGGTCGTTTCGCTTATCCGATGATTTAGCCTAAGCAAGGTATTAGCAGGCTGCCTAGCCTAAAAAATCAGATACGCGGACGGAAGAAATTTACCGTAAAGGCGGGGAAGGCGCAGGAAGGGCGGGGATGCGCCCAAAAAGGCGCATGGGGCCGGACCGGCCTGCCGCCGGGGGGCTTGCATTTTTCGCCGGAAAGGGGTATACAGTATCCGTTCCGGTTCCCAAAAGCCGTTTTGGGAGGACGGGGCGGAAAGTGGAAGGGCCGCCTTTTGGGGAATTAGCTCAGTTGGTAGAGCGGTAGGTTCGCAATCTACAGGCCAGGGGTTCGAATCCCCTATTCTCCA
>JAIRSD010000008.1 GCA_031255615.1 Treponema sp.
CCCGAAGGCCGGGTCTGCCTGCTCAAGGCCCCGGACGGCTCCCTCTGGCCCTACCCGGCGGATTAAGCGGGCCGCCGCCGAAAGCAGCGCCGCCAAGTACCGGGGGCCCCTCCGCTTCCAGTTCGCCCCCCCCGCAAAAAACCCTCCGGCTTACCGCGCTTTTCCGGGCCGGGGCTTAGACCAGCCCCCGGGAAGCCGCTATCCGTATCGCGTCGGCCTTGTTGACCGCCCCCAGTTTATTGTACACGCTGCGGACGACGCTTTTGACGGTATTGACCGAGATGGAAGAGATGCCGGCGATTTCTTCCTGGGTCATTCCCTGGGACAGGTTCGCCAGGACTCCCATTTCCCGGCGGGACAGCCGGGGCATCCCCTGCGCGGGATCCGCGGGGGACGCCGGAAGCCGGGACTGCTCCGCCGCCGCGAAGAGTTTTTTCGCGTAGGCCGCGGCCTGGAGGCGTATTTTTTCCAGCCAGTCCCGGGGAAGGGAGGGGGCCTTTTCCCTGAGCGCGGCGTGGGCCAGGGCCCGCATGTGTTTTCCCAGCTCCGCGAAGGGCATGACGACGGCGTTGGGGAGGGAGAGGCGGCAGGCTTCCGCCAGGGCTGCGAAGGCGGCGTCCTTGTCCTTAAGATGGTAGCGGCATACCGCTTCCAGGGCCTTCTTCTCGATCTTGCCCAGGACGAAGGTCCAGCGGCTGTTTCTGGTTTCCCAGCTTTCCAGGACCGCCAGGGCCGCGGGGTAGCGTTTTTCGGAGAAATGGTATTTCGCCTTGACCAGCACTTCCAGGCCGAAAACGATGGAATTAAGGTCGCTTTCCTCAAAGTCGTTTTTCAACCAGGGGGCGAGGCGGTCCGTCCGCCCGATATGGGCGTAGTACCAGCCGGTAAGGATATCGTGGTTGGTAAAGCGGGTGGGGTAATACTCTTCGGCAAGCTGGGCCTCCATCTGCCGCAGCGCGTCCCCCAGGGCCTCGTAATTCCCCCGGGCCAGGCTGATCCGCAGGAGGTAAAAGAGGGCGCGGCTTTCGGTTTCAAACTGATCCGTCTTCCGGGCGTTTTGGAGGCCCCGGAGGAAGAATTGCTCCGCCCCGGCTATATCGCCCCTGAAAAAGGCCAGCTCCCCCCGGCACAGATCGTCCACCCCCGTGCCGAGGCCCCCCAGGGTCATCGCAGTGCAGGGGATCGACGCGCTTATAGCCTCGATATACTTTTCCATCTCCCCCGCTTCCTCGCTGTTTACCCGGCAGAGATAAGAGCAGAGGGGCATCATCGACATGGGGGGCCGGGTTTCAAAGCGGTTTAAGTCGTAATAGCGCCGGGCCTTTTCAAAACAATGGACGTAGTCGTAGTCCCGGGTATAGGGACAGGTGTTCATGCCGAGAAAGCCGAGGAGGTTGTAGCAGCCCGTCAGAGTCCGGTAGGCGGCGGGGGAAGGGGGCCGCCCTTCCAGATCGGCGATAACCGCCAGCAGTTCCTCCCTGGATTTATCAAAGAGCTCAAGGGTCAGGTAAAGCCCGGTGCGCTGCACATGGGCGTGGGCAATCCGGTCGTATATTTCCGGGGGCGCCCGTTCCATGATTTCCAGCAGCATCCGGGCCGTCCGGTCCGGCAGCACCGGGGGCATGGTCGCCACAACGTCCAGAAGCTGTTCATAGTCGCCGGCCTTTTCATAGTAGGTAACCGCGTTGGCTTTCTGGTTGTTGGCGGCGCACCATTCGGCGGCCAGCCGGTAGACCCCCCGCTTTTCGTCTTCGGAAAGCTCCGCCTGCTTCTCGCTCAGATACTCCAAAAACAGATGATGGATCTGGTAGGCGTTCTGATAAACGTCGAAGCTGATAAAGGAGATGAGCCGCTCCATCTCGTCCAGAAGGGCCCCGCCCGAATCAGCGCCGGTGGGGGTATCGGTGATGCCGCCGCCGGCAGCAGCAGCACCGCCGGCATCGCCGCCAGAGGCGATCCGCAGAAGCAGATCCGGCGCCAAATAGTCGATAAGGGACAATTTGATGAGGAATTTCCGCAGATCCCCGGAGACGGAGGCCATGATCTCGCTTTCCAGCAGCTTGAAAATGTTCAACCGCATGGCCTGGGACACATAGGGCGCGCCGGGCGGAGCGTGTTTCAGGGACAGCCCCGCCAGATGCACCGCGAAGGCCCAGCCTTCGGTGTCGCGGTAGATGGACGAAACCGTCTGGGAGGGCGGCGTAATCTGCTGGATACGAAAGTATTCAAGCATCTCCTCCCGGCTGAACCGGAGATCCTCCTCGGTCACCCTGCCCAAACGCCCCCGGGAATGAAGTTTCCCCAGATCGATAACCGGCTCGGTCCGGGATATGAGGATCGAGGTGATGTTGGGAAAGGGGGAGGTGATGGAACGCTCCATGAAGCGCAGAACCGCCGGGTTGCGGACAAGGTGAAAATCGTCGTACACAAAAATGCAGCGCCCCACCGGAGGAATTTCATCCAGGGGGATCTCCAGATACCGTTCAAACTGCCGGTCGGTCTCCGGAAAATCAATCTTTTCCAGCTTCTCCGCCGCCTTCCTGTCGGCGGTGGCGATCATGGCCGTAAAATTCTCCCAAAACCGTTCGCTGACATTGTCCCGTTCGGAAAACTGCATCCAGATCGTAAAAGCCCTGTAGCCGCGGACAAAGGCATAGACCGAATGGGTTTTCCCGTAACCCGCGCCGGCGTTGACAACAACCACCGGATTTTTTACCTGCCTCTCCAGCAAACGGTAAATCTGGGGACGCTCCAGGTACACCTGATTCCCCGGCGCCAGGGGCATATTACTATGAACAAACTGCTCCGGCATATCTCCTCCCACAACCAGGCAAGGGCTTTACCGGCGAAAATTCTTGCCGCACCGGCTTATGTTCGGAATAAAAAACAATTTCCTTTGAAATATGCCGCTATTTTGAAAGAAACCACAAAAAAAGGTTAATCCCGAAATCCGGGGCTGTCAATGCGGCGGGCTCCGGAGGGCGCCCCGGTTCGGAACAGCGATAGCCCGCGTATCAGCTTTTTGGGCGCATCCCCGCCTGCGGCGGGGACCGGGCTATCCGGGGCTCCGGCTTCGCCTCCGGCCCCGGCGCTTTGCGCCGGGTCTGCTCCGCACCCCTCCTATCCCTTGCGCGGGCGACGCCCCCGCGGGGCGGCGCGGTTTCCGCCCTGCGGGTTTCGGCGCGGAGGAGGGAGCAAGAGCCGCCAACCGCAGCCCTTCCCGCGCTCCGTTGTTGACGCATACGACCAATAAGGGCGGGGCACAGCGAGCGCGCAAGGGATAGAAGCGGCCAACAAAAACCCGCAGGGTTTTTGTTAGAGCGGATAGCCCGGTCCCCGGCCTTCGGGCCGGGGATGCGCCCAAGATACCTGCGATACCCGGAATCGGCAGCACCGGAAAGCGGCGGGGCCCTCGACCAGGGGGGCGGAGATCCGCTACACTGGGCCATCATATACGAAGCGAGGAAGCCATGATTCGAGGCGGCGACATTGTAAAGGGGAGCTGTTGGCTCCAGACAGGGCAGCCCTACCTGGTGGTGGAACGGGAATTCCACAACCCCGGCAAGGGTACCGCCATTGCCCGTATCAAAATGAAAAGCATTAAGGACGGCTCGGTGCTCGCCCTGACCATTCCTACCCAGCAGGAGGTTGAGGACGCCCAGGTGGATGTCCATACCTGCCAGTACCAGTACGCCGATCAGGACAACTACCACTTTATGGACGGCGAGACCTACGACCAGTACGAAGTGCCCATCGCCGAGATGGGGGACAAGAAATTTTACCTCCAGGACGGCCAGTCCTACGATCTCACCATCTGGGAAGGCCGGGTTATCGACATTAAGATCCCCTACAAGGTGGTCTTCACCGTGGCGGAGAGCGAAAACTACATCAAGGGGGACACGGCTTCCGGGGCCACCAAGCCGGTTACCACCGAGACGGGTCTTACCGTCCGGGTGCCCCTCTTTATCAAGCAGGGCGAGAAGATTCTTATCAACACCGAAACCAACGAATACGTGGAGCGGGTCAACAGCTAGACCGATGGGGGGATCTACGGGGGGGAAGCCGCCCGCCCCGGGGCCCCGCGCTCCGGTTGACGGGGCCGCGTCCGGCCCCTCCCGGGAACTCCCGGAAACCGATTACAACGCCTATCTGGAAATCTACGGCGGCAAGACCGTCCCCTTCCGGTTCCGGGGCCGGGATCTGCGCTTTACCCTGTCCCTGGGGCTCTTTAGTTCCGCCGACATAGACCGGGGCACCCGGCTTCTCCTCAAAGTTTTATCCCGGCTCCTGGACGAAGGGGGGGCGTCTCCGCCCCGCCGGATCCTGGACTGCGGCTGCGGCGCGGGGATCATCGGGGTCTGCGCCGCCCGGGCCCTGCTGCCCCCGCCGGGCAAGGGGGCGGTCCGGGGCGCAAGGGCGGAGTCTCCGCTGGTCCGCTGTCAGGACCGGGACGAGCTGGCCCGGATTGTTACCCAGGGGAACGCCGCCCTGAACGGCCTGGATTCTTCGGTCCTCCGGGCCTATACGGAACCCCTCCTTTCGGGGGATCCCGGCGGCGGCTGGGACCTTATCCTTTCCAACATCCCGGCCAAGGCGGGGGAACCGGTGCTGGACGACTTTATCCGCCGGTCCCCGGCGCTCCTTGCCCCGGCGGGCCGGGCCCTTATCGTGGTGGTCGCCCCGCTGGCGGATTTCTTCCGCCGCCGCCTTGCGGCCGCCGGTGTTTCCCTCATGGGGGAAGAACAGGGGCCGGAGCATAGGGTCCTGGTCTACGGGGCCGGCGGCGGGCGGGGCCGGGCGGCGATCCCCGGCGGCCCGGC
>JAIRSD010000058.1 GCA_031255615.1 Treponema sp.
AGGGCTTTCCCCCCTCCCTTGAAATGCCCCCGCACCGTCTTCCCGTCTATCGCGATAATTTCACGTTCATACTCCTTCTTCACCGCCCGCACCCAGTTCATAAAACATTGTTCTATTTCCTCCGGCTTTATCCGGCCCATCACCCGCCGGTATACGTCATGATGGGGTATCCTGTGTTCCAGACTCAGAAACTTCCCCAGCCAGGCCCGCTTCGCCTTCCCGTACCGTTCGATGTCTTCCCAGCCCTGGGCCATGGCAATAATCGCTAAAATGGTAATGGCGATAACTTCATGTAAGGGATACAGCTTGTTCCGCTCTACCCGGGGGTCCTGTATGGCCGAAAAATAGGTCACAAGCGGCGTCACGGGCCGTGATTGTCCTTCTTCCATCCCTCCCTCCCGATAAACCATGCCAAGTATACCGCTTCCTCCCCTTGTTTTATATGCGCTGGCCCTGGGCGCATCCCCCTATCCCTTGCGCGGGCGCGAAAGCCGTGCGGCGCGGCTTTCGCCTTCGCTGTGCCCCGCCCTTCCCGGGTTGCGCCAGGGGCGGCCGTTCATGCCGAAGCATGAACAGCCGCAGACTCCCTCCCTAACCGATCCCCGGCGCGAGAGGGCCCGTGAGCAGGCCGAGACCCCCCGCCTGTCAGCCGATGATGGTTCCCAAAAAATTCTCGCCCCGGAGAATCTTTTCCAGGTTGGAAAGATCCCTTCCCCCGGCGCAGATCACCCGCAGGCCGATCTTGGCGGCATGGCGGCTTGCCACCGGGTCGAAGGGAACGTTCTTCCCCGGCGTCCATTCGTCCCCCACCAGGGAACGGAATTCCGCCCAGGATATCCTGTCTATCGGTTCGGCGCTGGGGTTTTTCCGGGGGTCGTCGGTGTAAACCCGCTCAATGTTGGAGAGGTTAATCACCATGGACGCCTGGAAACGTTCCGCCAGGACCACCGCATCGTAGTCCGAGGAAAAGCCGGGCTTCCACCCCGCGGCCACCAGGACCCGGCCCGTAAGGGGGCCCACCTGGGAGGGATCGGTTACGACCGGCGCCTGGCACCACGGGCCCATCAGGGCCTTGACAAGCTGGGCGTTGAGCCTGGTGGCCATAATGCCAATCCAGTCCGCCTCCTCATTGGCGGTATCCGGCAAAATATTCCGGCAGGCCCTCTGCCAGGAACGGGCGGGGCCCCCGCCGCCGACCACAAAAATGAAACGCCGCTTTTCATCCTCCAGCAGCAGCCGGTTGACCAGAGAAAGAAAGCCCCGCAGGTATTCCTCATCCACCTTATCGGGGGCGACGATTGAACCCCCCAACGATATAACTGAAATCATAACTCCTCCTTCCTCCAGCCTCGCGGCGGAACCCGCCGCCGTTCCAGACCCTCATTTCTTGCGGGAATCTTCTTTGAATTACTGTACATACATGCCGGTAATGGTAATGTCCCCCCAAAGGGAGGAGTAGGATTCCAGGCCGCCGACCGCTTCTTCCCAAAAGTTTTGCAGTTCCCTGCTTCGGGACACCGTTCTTCCCCGGGGATCCATCGGCGAAAGGACGATCTGCCCCCGGGAAAAGGCGATCCGCTGGTTGTCGAGATTCCCAAAATACCAGGAGGCCGAATCCTCCCGCGGAGTAAAACCCTCCGGCGCGGCCCCCGCTCCCAGGGCGGGATCCAGGGGAACCCAGCCGAAACCGTCGATCCAGAATTCCGCCCAGTAATGCTTTAAAGCCTCGCCCCGGTTAATCAGGACCCCGGAAACGGGAATGGCGGGGACATCCACGGAACGGGCCAGGGAACAGAAAAGCAGCGTCCCGGAATAGGCATCGGCCCGCCCCAGTTCCAGGGCTTCCAGGGCCCCCGCCGGCCCCCCGCCGGAACGAATATTTCCCTCCCTGCGGAGCCATTCATAGATCATCTGGGCTTTAAGGTAGGGATTCCGCTCCCGGCCGCAGATCCTAAGCCCCAGGCTCCGGATCCGGTCGTCGTCCGCCGGCAGCAGGGCGGTGGCCTGCGTGTAGGCCCGGTGGACCGGGGAGGAAGCATCCTGTCTGATATTCTGGTAGCGCAGGTCTGTTTCCTGGGTGTAGACCTCTACCAGCCAGGTTTGCCGTATTTCCGCCGTGGAGCCGGAATCCAGATTGACCAGCCGGAACAAATCGGTCCCCCGGTAGTTCTCGACAAAGCTGTCCCTGCTTTGGGAAAGGAGTTTCGGATCCCGCTGGGACGCGGATGCCGCCGGCCGGGGCGCCCAGAGGTACAGCAGATTGGGAGTAGAGGCCCGGGAAACCCGCAGGTCCACCGAAGAGTCGAAACTGTAGCTCCGCTTGTTTCGGAAAATTTTGATCCCCGGCCTGCCGGAGACCTCAAAAAAAACGGGCCGGGAAACGCCGCGGGGGGTCCTAATCTCCAGGCTGCCGCTGATAGCCCCGTCGGGGACCCTCACCCGGATCTCCCGCTCGCTCCAAAGTTCGTAGCCGTAGTCAAGTTCCGACACCTCAATGAAACCGGGACCCTGAATCTCCGCCGGCGTCCCCGGCCCAGGCTCCGCGTCCCAGGAAAAGAAGACCCCGCTCCGTTCCCGGGAATTGCCGAAGCCGCTCCCGGTAATCGACACCAGGGCCCCTATCTGGGTGGAGGAGGGGGTAACGGCGCTTACCCGCGGCCCAATCCCCATGTCCTCCCCCTTGACCGGTTCCGGCATGGTGGCGCGGTTGGCGAAAAGCAGGGCGTTGCTCCTCTTTCCCCCCACATGGACCCGGACCATACCGGATTCCCCAAATTCGTTTATCCGCAGGGTAATAAGCGCATCCTCCCATCTCAGGTAGGAAGACCCGGTGGGGGCGGTTCCGGCGATGCTGACGTAGGATTCCCCCTGTTCTTCCCCAAAATTTTCCCCACGGATGTTGAGGATCCCCCCCAACATACCAATCGGAGGGTCCAGGGAATGGATAACCGGTTTTTTCGCGGCGCCGCAGGAAAGGAAAAAAGCGGCCAGCAAGAAACCAAGGGGGCGAAGAAACACCGGGAACAGGACGGCGGCGCCCGGGCCGCTCCCGGTCCGCCTCGAATCGAAAATCCGCCGCCATGACGCCGCGGAAGCCGTGCCGGCGGCCTTGGCTCCGGCGCGGCTTCCGCCCGCGCAGGGGATAGAGGCGGCGTTTTCCAAACCAAGCATTGCCGGAAACAGGGGGGGCCTTTTTTTCTGTCCGGGAAACAGCCCGGAAACTCCGTCGGGGAATCGCTTACTCATCAACCGCGGCGGGCGTCTCAGCATCGTCCGGTCCGTCGCGGGAAGGCCGATCCCGCCTGCCCCGCCTTGGGAATCCTTCGATATACGGCCGTATCTCCAGCTGCAGTTCTATCCGGCTGTCCTGAGGAGAATTGGGAGAGCCCAGGGGAAAGAAAAATATAGGCTCGCCGAAGTCAATCGGTATGGTTTGTAACGTAGTCTGGTAGCGGATACCCTCGTCCGGTATGTCCACCCAGATCTGGCCCTGAACCACTAGGACGCTGTTGCCTCCAGGCCGGAGGAAGGGGGTGAATTGAAGAGCCATGACCACATTGGCCCCCACCATTTTTATGCCCACGGGCCTGCCGGGGATGGTAACCCGGGAATCAACCGAATTCCAAACTACCTGCTGATTTTCCTCCACAACCCGGGAAATGATGTCCACCACCACGGCCCGTTCCTTAAGCCCCGGCAGGAGTTCCTCCAAAGATGTCTCTTGACCGATGCCCGCCCCCAGGACGGTAAAAAACAGAATGCCCTTGAGCAATTTCCGGCAGGGTTGAAGGGAGAAACTCATGGAGTTTTACTCCCCTTCCGGCTGAGTTGTACGGCCCCGGGGCCGCGGGAAACAAGTACGCTCATGGCCCCGGCCTTCTTGGAGAATAATCCGCGGCCCTGAGCATCTTCGGTTCCCCCGCGCTTTGGAAATTTCTGCTTTCGGGCAGACGGATAATCACAATATCGTTGGAATCCGTATGTTCCAGGTATTGAAGCACCCCGGATACGTCGCTGATAGGGCGGATATGGTTAAGTTCCATGTCTATCCCCGCGTTTTCCAGGGCGCTGAGCGCCGCCGAATCGGGGATCGGCGGGGAATTTCTTTCAGAGGAGTTAAGAATCAGCGAGCTTGTAACGGCCGCCAGGGCGGCGGCAACCAGGGCGGCGGCGGCGGGGAAGGGGAGGCTCACCCTGCGCCGCCACAGACCCGTCAAGATCCGGCGGCCCGCCGCGGCGGAAAACATTTCGTCCTCCGCCGGGCCCCTTCTCGATTCTTCACCGTCTTTGATGCGGCGGCTGATGCATTCCCACACCCGGTCTTTGGAATCGGCGCCCGGTTCCGGCGGCCGCAGCGCGCCGGAAACCCGCCGCCATGATTCAACGATTTCCCGGCAGCGGGGGCAGGAAGCCAGGTGGCTTTCCATTTTGTCTTTCCAGGGTGAGGGCAATTCCCCATCCAGATACACCGAAAGAATCTGACGATCAGGACACATGTTCCCTCCCTGGAGCTTCCTTTGAATCCTGGCGTTCCCCTTCCCGGCTCTCCATAATTGTGGAAAGCCGTTCCCGTGCCCTAAAAACCCGGACCTTGACGTTTCCTTCGCTTATTCCCAGGGTACGGCCAATGTCCTTATAATTCATCTCGCCATACTCTTTTAAAATCAACACCATCCGCAGATTCTCCGGCAGTTTTTTCAGGGCTTCCTGAACTTCCTTTCGGACCTCTTTCTTGATAAGAAGATCCTCCCCGTTCTCACTGGTCCGTGTATCCTCCCGAAAGGCCCGCTGATAGGCCTTGCGCTCCCGCTCCTTCCGTTTCGCGTAGTTTAACGACGCGTTTTTTACTACCCGGATAAGCCAATACTTCGCCTCTTCCGGATTGGGAAATACCATGTTCTTTTCATAAAGGCGAAAAAAGGCTTCCTGGCAAAGATCCTCCGCCGCCTCCTCAGTGCCCGCGATACGGTACGCCACCCGGAACAGGATGGGAAACACCGTATCATAGAGTCTACGAAAATCCGGCGCGGGAATCTTCTCATCCATAACAAAAACAACCCGTTTCCCTGGTTTGTTACAGCTTTACGCCGTTCAAACCCTGCGCCAGACGGTGCCGCCGGGCCCGTCTTCCAGGAGTATCCCCCGTTCTTTAAGACCGGCCCGTATGCTGTCCGCCTTTGCATAGTCCTTGGCTTTCTTCGCCTCCGCCCTTTCGGCGATAAGTTTTTCTATTTCTCTCCCCAGCTCGGAATCCCCCCCCTCCCGCGCCGCTTCTTTCGCGGCGTCGGCCAGGTTGAACCCCAGCACCCGGTCCATTTCAAAGGCGCAGGAAAGGGCTTCCCCCCCCGGGACAGCCGGATCGCGGATAAGCCGCCAAAGCTCCGCCAGGGCACGGGGAGTGGAAAGATCGTCCCCCAGGGCTTTATCAAAGGCCGCCAGATAGGCGGCGGCCCTCTCCGAAATTCCGCGCTTGTCCGGCCCCGCCTCCCGGGCCAGGGTCCTGATCCTGTCCGTCAGGGAACGGCGGGCGTTTTTGGCGGTCTCCAGACTTTCCCAGGAAAACTGGAGCTGGCTGCGGTAGTGCCCCCCCAGGAGGAAGTACCGGTAATCCAGTGCGTCGTAACCGGCGTCAACCAGACTTTGCAGGGTAAGGAAAGCGCCGGAAGACTTGGACATCTTGCCCCGGTCCAGAACCAGGAATTCGTTATGAACCCAGTAGTTCACCCAGGGGCGCTTCCCCGTAGCCGCCTCGCTTTGGGCAATTTCATTGGTATGGTGAATCGGTATATGGTCGATGCCCCCGGCATGGATATCGAACTGCTCCCCCAGATACTTCATGCTCATGGCGGAACACTCAATATGCCAGCCCGGATACCCCCGGCCCCAGGGACTATCCCAGACCATGGCCTGGTTTTCAAATTTGCTCTTGGTAAACCACAGCACAAAATCCTGGGGATTCCGCTTGTTCTCGTCCATCCCCACCCGGGCCCCGGCCTTTAATTCATCCAGCCGGAGCAGGGCAAGATCCCCGTAACGGGGAAATTTACCCACGTCGAAGTAGAGATTCCCCCCGGCGGAGTAGGTATAGCCGTTGGCCTCGATCCGCTTAATCAGATCGATCATCTCCCCCACATGCTCGGTAGCCTTGCAAACCACCGAGGGCCGTTCAATATTCATCCGTTCCGTATCGTGAAAAAAAGCGCGGGTATAAAAATCGGCGATTTCCAAGATGCTCTTGCCCCGTTCTTCGGCGCTTTTCACCATCTTGTCGTCCCCCTCGTCGTTGTCCCCGGAGAGGTGCCCCACGTCGGTGATATTCATCACATGGAACACCTCATAGCCCATGCGGCGAAGGGTCCGGGTAAGAATATCATGGGTCACATAGGCCCGGAGATTCCCGATATGGGCGTAGTTATAAACCGTAGGACCGCATCCATAGAAACCGACCCGGCCTTCCGACAGGGGTTCAAAGGGCTGGAGTTTCCGCCCCAGTGTGTTGTAAATAGTAAGGGCCATAAATACCGTTAGGATACGCCGAAAAGAGCGGTCGAATCAAGGCGCGCAGCGGACCGGGAATCCCCGCCGGGATTCCGCGTTTTCGATCATAATTATCAACGATCACAAATTGAAGAATCAGGGCGCATCCGCCCGGATCCGGCCGGGCGGACCGGGCTATCCGCTCCAATTCCCCGCCCCCGCCGGGGGCGGGGAATTCCGCTTCTATCCCTTGCGCGGGCGCAAGCCGTACCGGCTTGCGCTTCCGGAGTTCGCGCCCGCGGCGCGAACTCCGGCATCCCTTCCGCAGCCTTGCCGTTTTCCGCCTTCCGGGTTTCTGCCCCGCAAAAACCCATGCCCTTAAAAAATTTCCCCCCTGTTCCTTTGTGCCCCTTCGTGGTTATCATTCCTGTTCCCGGTCGTTCCGCTTATCCGGTGATTTAGCCTAAGCAAGGTACTAGCCGCGGGGCCGAATCCCGATATATAACAGGCCATGGATCTTCATCCCTTTATGGAAGCCCTGAAAAAGGAAGCGGAGCGTCTCGCCCTGGATTTCGGCGGCCCCGGCGGCGGGGAAGCCGCGTTAACGCTGGATTACCGCTTCGACGAGCCGATGGACCGCCATACCAGCTTCAAGGTAGGGGGGCCGGCGGACCTGTGGCTGCGGCCCGGGGGGGAACTGTTCCCCCCCCTCGTGAATTTCCTCCTCCGCCGGGCCGGGGAGGAGGAAATTCCGGTCTTCATCCTGGGCGGAGGTTCCAACCTGGTGGTAAGCGACCGGGGGATCCGGGGCATAGTTCTGGATACCGGGGGCTGGACGGGGATCAAGAGGGAAGGGGAGGGGCTCTATGTAAGATCCGGGACCTCCGTCAAGGAGATGACCGAATTCTCCGCCGCCCGGAATCTGGGCGGATTGGAATTCCTTGCCGGCATGCCGGGAACCCTGGGCGGCGCCCTGTGGATGAACGCCCGGTGCTATGAAACATCCCTTTCCGACATACTCATCGAAACCGAGATCCTGGATGCGGAGGCGGGGAGTATCCGGCGAATCGGACGGAGGCCCGGGGATTTCGGCTACAAAAAGAGCCCCTTCCAAGACCGGCGGACCCTGATCCTGGGGGCCCTGCTGGCGGTTTCCCGGGAAGACGGCGGAAGAATCCGGCGGAAGATGGAGGATCATCTCCGGGACCGGGAACTCAAGGGCCATTACCGCCGCCCCTCGGCGGGTTCGGTATTCAAGAACAACCGGAGTTTCGGCAAGCCCGCGGGGCAGATAATTGACGAACTGGGGCTTAAGGGGCTGCGCCTTGGGGACGCCCAGGTGGCGCCCTGGCACGGCAATATTATCATCAACCTGGGAAGCGCCAGCGCGGTGGACATTCGTTCCCTGACGGAGCTGGTCGCCGCCAGGGTCGAGGCCGGAAAAGGCATAGCCCTGGAGCGGGAAATACTTTTTGCGGGGGAATGGGAGAATTCTTAACGTTGACAATAAGTTAAGAGACTTTCTATACTGACTCATGGACAACCCCTTACAACTCACCATTGTAAATCTTTCGAAGGGTTCGTATGTCATCGTTGAGGGCAAGCAAAACGCGGATCGTTTTTTCATAATTCGTTCTGGAAAAATTGCGATTTTGAAAGAAGTAGAGGTGGTAGAGGAGGAAGGGGGCAATATTTTGGGCCCCGGTGATTTTTTCGGCGTCATTTCCACCATGTCGGCCCACAGCCACATTGAAACCGCCCAGGCCCTCACCGATGTTTCCCTCATATCCGTTCAAAAATACCAGTATCCCCTCCTCATTCAGACCAACACGCCGGTGGCGATGAAAATCATCCTCCAATTTTCCCGTCGCATGCGTTACCTGGACGAGGCGCTGGCTAAAATTACCCTTAAAAGCAACACTGAAAGCAATCCCTCCCAACTTTTTAATATCGGGGAGTATTATGCCAAAAAGAGCCAGTATTCCCAGGCCTTTTATGCGTACAACCAGTACATAAAGTACAATCCGGAGGGGGAAAACGTGTCCACCGCCCGGGCGCGGATGATGAAAATCGCCCCCTGCGTCAGGGGAATCAAACTCAGCTTCGACAGCGGGAATCCGGTCCGCGACTATGAAAAAAACAGCATGATCTTCTCCGAAGGGGAAAACGGAGACGAACTGTATATAATAAAGAGCGGTTCGGTAAAAATCGTTAAGGTTGTCGATGATAACGAAGTTCTTTTGGCGGTCCTTAAGGCGGGGGATATCTTCGGGGAGATGGCCCTGCTGGAATCCAAGCCCCGGGCCGCCAGCGCGGTGGCCTACGAGAACTGCCAGGTAACCGTGTTGAACAGGGCCAACTTTGAACTGATGATCATCCGGGAACCCCAGATGATTGCCCGGCTTACCACCCTGCTGGCGGAGCGCATCTGGTCCATTTATCGGCAGCTTGCCAATACTCTGATCGATAACCCCCTGGGCCGTATGTACGACGCGCTGATGATCCTGTTGGATAAAAACCGGATACCCCAGAAATACGACGGTTCCTTCTACTTCGACATCGGGCCCGACGAACTGATAAACATGGTAGGCTTTTCCTCGGAGGAAGGGAGGCCGGTATTAAAAAAGCTCCTGGAAAACAGGAATATCAAGATTGTCAACGATAAAATCTATGTGATCAATGCTTCGGAAATTTTCCGCCAGAGTGAGTATTATAAAAAAATCACAAATCGGGATCGGGCTATCCGGCGCGACAGCAGGATCCACTGAATACCGGGCTGTACCGGGCCGCAAAAAACTCAGGCTTCGCTCCAATTCCGCGCCGGGGCGGGGAATTCCCCTCCTATCCCTGTGAAGGCGAAAGCCTTGCCGCACGGCTTTCGCTGTTCGCCGCCCTTTTGGGCGGTAGGGAGGGACCGGCATCCCCGATGTGAGACGGACCGGGGCAAACCGGGAACCGCTGGTATGGGGGGTTTACGCCGGTTCGGAAGGGACGCTATACTGGATTCCCCTATGGAAACAATCCTTAAGAACCGGGGATACAGTTTTAAACTCGATCTCTTCGAAGGCCCCCTGGATTTACTCCTCTTTCTCATCAAAAAGAACGAAGTCAGCATATACGATATCCCCATCGCCCAGATAACCGAACAGTACCTGGACTACTTAAGCTATGCGGAAGAACTGGACCTGGAGGATGCGACCGAATTTTACGCCATGGCCGCCACCCTGCTGCACATCAAGTCCCGTACCCTCCTTCCTGTGGGGACCGCCCAGGACGACGACGGCATGGATCCCCGGCAGGAACTGGTAGACCGGCTCATTGAGTATCAGAAATTCAAGAAGCTTTCCGGCCTCATGGAGGAGAAAGAAAAAGAAGCGGAATGGATCATAGAGCGAAGGCGGCTTCAGCGGGACCTGCCCTTCGACGACGAGGGGCTTTGGGAACAGCTTGATATCTGGGATCTCCTTAAGACCTTTACCGTTCTGCTGGAAAACCGGATCTCCGGAGAGCGGATCATCGATCTGCACGAGGAGGTTACGGTAAACGAAAAAACCACCCTTATGCTGGAACTTCTGGAAAACCGGGGGGAATGTAGGTTCACGGACCTGATGATTCACAGGACTTCAGCCATGGACACCGTGTGCGCCTTTCTGGCGGTTCTGGAGGCGGCCAAGATCAGGCTGATCCGGGTCTTCCAGAACCGCATGTTTGGAGACATTCTGCTGCGCCTTAGGGAGGGAGCCCTTGGATAGAGAAGCGGCCCTGTTGGAGGCCATCCTCTACCTGGAATCCGGCGCATTGGACGAGGCGGCCCTGGCCCGGATTTCCGGCCTTTCCCGGGAATCGGTGGAAAAGGCCCTGTGCGTATTGGGGGATCGCTATAGCCGTCCCGAATCGGGGATAGAGCTTTCCCGCATCGGCGGGGGGATTGCCGTCGCCCCCAAACGGGAATACTGGGAGAAACTGCGGGAACGCTACGGAAAGCGGAACGAAGACCGGCTTTCCCGTGCCGCCATGGAGACTCTTTCAATTATCGCCTATTCCCAGCCCATCACCCGGAGCGAGATTAAGAGTATCCGGGGGGTTGAACCAGATACAATGATCCGCCAGTTGGAAGAAAAGCAGCTTATTCGGGAAGTCGGGAAAAAGGACGCCCCCGGAAAACCGGTCCAATACGGCACTACCGCGGAATTCCTGCGTTTTTTCCGGTTAAACAGTATCGCGGACCTTCCCAAACTGGATGAACGGGAGGCCGACCGGTTTGAACGCGAGGGAGAATGAGAGGGGGGCCGCGGGTTCTTATCCTCCGGGCTTTCAACCGGGGAAGGGGGAGGCGGAATCCGGAGCAATCCGGCTCCAGGTCTATCTGGCCCACGCGGGGCTGGCTTCCCGGCGGGGGGCGGAAAAGATCATCGCCGAAGGCCGGGTGCGGGTAAACGGCAAGACGGTCAGCGTTCCGGGGGAAAAGGTCCGTCCCGGCGATGTAGTCGTCCTGGACAATCGGCCGGTAAAACCGGAGACCCGGTTCCGGTACCTTGCCTTGCATAAACCTCCCGGTTATATTTGCAGTTCCTCCGATCCTCAGGGCCGGCCCCTGGCCTTGGATCTGCTGCCTTCCGGCATCCGGGAGCGGCTTTACAATATCGGCCGCCTGGACCTCCGTTCTTCGGGGCTCATCCTTTTTACCAATGATGGGGCTTTTGCCGCCCGGGTAAGCCATCCGTCGGCGGGTCTTGAGAAGGAATACTTGGTGGAATCTTCCGGCCCCGTACCGGATTCTGTGGTAAAGGCTTTTACCCAGGGTCTGACGGTTGACGGGGAAAGGTACCAGGCCGGAAAGATCGAGAGGACGGGGCGGCGTTGTTTGAAAATCTGCCTGGTGGAAGGAAAAAACCGGGAGATCCGGCGGGTCTTTTCGTATTTCCACCTCCATCCCGTTAAACTCCACCGGGTTCGTATCGGTTCGGTACTTTTGGGGGATTTAGCGGAAGGGGCCGTCCGGCCCCTTGCCGAACGGGAAATAGAAACCCTTTTGGGAGGAACAAAGTGGTCATTGCTATAGACGGCCCGGCCGGTTCCGGGAAAAGCACCATCGCCCGCCTTTTGGCGGAGAATCTCCGGCTGCCCAAAAAAGAGGGGGGCTTTACCTACATAAATTCGGGAAATCTCTACCGCGCGGTCACCCTGGGCTGCCTGCGGCGGGGGCTCCTGCCCGAACAGGCGGAAGATGCCCTGGCCTATGCCGAGGCCGCCCGTATCGAATGTCTTCCCACCGGACGGATTATCCTGGATGGGGAAGATGTGACGGATCTGCTCCATTCGGACGAAATAGACCGGTACGCCGCCCCTTTTTCCGCCATTGTACCCCTGCGGCATGTGGTTAACGGCCATATCCGCGGGATTGCCCAGGGTACAGATGTGGTGGTGGAAGGCCGGGATATCACTACCGTGGTTTTCCCCCAGGCGGAGCACCGGTTTTATCTGGACGCTTCCCCCGAATCCCGGGCCCGGCGCCGCCTTGATCAGGGGACTTCCCGTCTCAGCCTTGAAGAGATACGAGAAACCATCAGGGAACGGGATGAGTTCGACCGGAGCAAGGAGGAGGGGAGTCTAAAAATTGGTCCCGGAGTGGAGTATTTGGATACATCGCTCTTGACCATTGAGCAAGTTTATGCCAAATTAGAGGCCAAAATAAAGATTGAAGGATCGGACATGGCCCAGATGGAAGTGGAGACGGATTCTAATCCGCAGAATGGAGGGGAGGGGACCATAAGCGCCTCCGGGAACATTCAGACACAATTACAGGAAGAATACCTTAAATCTCTTGAACAACTGGAAGAAGGCCAGTTGGTTGACGGCGTTGTCATTCAGGTAACATCGGATCAGGTATTTGTGGATGTCGGCTACAAATCAGAGGGCAAAATTCCGATCGCCGAGTTTATCGAGCTTCCCAATGTGGGGGATACGGTATCGGTCATTCTGGTGGCCAAAGAAAACCGCCACGGGGAAGTCATTGTTTCCAAACAGAAAGCGGATATCAAAATTTTCTGGAAGAATCTTCGCCAGGCTTTCCAGGACCATACCCCCATCGAAGGGACTATCGAGAAAACCGTCAAGGGCGGCTTCGATGCGAATTTGGGCGTCGGCGTTCATGCTTTCCTTCCCATAAGCCAGTCGGATGCCCAAAAGGTAGACAGGCCGGAAAGATTCTTGGGAATGAAGACCAAATTTTATGTGGAGCGGCTCTATTCAGACGGCAAAGTAAACATCGTGGTAAACCGCCGCAAGTGGCTGGAAGAAGAAATCGACCGCAAACGGAACGAGTTTTTTGAAAACACCAAGATCGGCGCCGATGTGACGGGTACGGTAAAAAGTTTTACCTCCTTTGGCGCCTTCATCGATCTGGGAGGTTTTGACGGCCTCCTGCATATCAACGATATGAGCTGGGGGCATGTGACCAGGCCCAAGGATTTTGTCAAAAAAGGTCAGGAGATCCACCTAAAGGTTATTCGCATCGATCCGGCGGAAAAGCGGATAAATCTTTCCCTTAAGCATTTTACCGATGATCCCTGGGTCCGTTTTGAAGAAAAGTACCATGTCAATGATGTTGTTCAGGGAAAGGTAACCAAACTCACCGATTTTGGCGCTTTTATTGAACTGGAAGAGGGGATTGAAGGGCTTGCCCATATTTCCGAATTCTCCTGGGTCAAAAAGATCCAAAAATCCGAAGACCTCCTCCACATTGGGGATGAGGTGGAGTGTATGATTCTCGGATACGATATTCAGGCGGGCAGGGTCTCTCTGGGGCTCAAGCAGGTTACCGCCAATCCCTGGAATGACATTGATGAAAAATACCCTGTAGGTACCCGGCTTTCCCGCAAGGTGGTCAAGATTACCAACGCGGGGGCTTTTATTGAGCTGGAGGAGGGAATCGACGGTTTTCTCCACGGGGACGACCTTTCCTGGACCCGTAAAATCAAACACCCCGGCAGCGAGCTCCAGGTTGGCCAGGAGATTGAGATCATGGTTATTGCGGTGGACAAGGAAAACCGTAATATCCGTCTTGGCGTTAAGCAGTTAAGCGAAGATCCCTGGCAAAATTTCGCGGAAACCTATCGGCCCGGTTTCCCGGTGGAAGGGGAGGTGGCTTCGGTCACCGATTTTGGCATCTTTGTCAGGGTTCCCGGCGGCATCGAAGGGCTTATCCATAAGTCCAATTTGTCTGAAAACCGGGACGATAATCCCGATGAGGCCCTCAAGAAATTCCAGGTTGGGGATAAGGTTAAAGCGGTGGTTCTGGAAATACAGCCTTCCAAACAAAAGGTTGCCTTTTCCATCCGGGATTATCAAAAAAAGGTGCAGCGGGATGAAATTTCCCGCTATATGGCGGCAGAGGAATCTGACGATTCGACCTTTACCCTGGGGGACGCTTTGAAATCCAAAGGGTCTGATTAAAAGACCGCAGTAAAATGCTGTCAACAATAGATGTACAGAAATTCAACACCCTGATAGAGACTAATAATCTTATCAACTCGAATTATGCGGATATCCATGCCCTGTTGTCCCGTATTTTGGAATCCGCTACCCGTTTCTGCGGCGGAGACGCTTCCAGCATTCTCCTTCTGGACAAAAAAAAACAGGAACTCTACTATGAAGCCGCCTTGGGGGCGGAAGGGCAGGATGTTAAACATTACACCCTAAAAGAGGGAGAGGGGATTGCCGGCTGGGTTATCCAACATAATAAGACCCTCGTCATCAACGATCTTGACAAAAATAAACGACATCAGCGGCGCATCGCCCAGGAAATTAACTATCCTCTAAAAAATATACTTGCCGTCCCCATGCGGCTCAGAGATGAGTGTATTGGGGTTATTGAGGTGATGAACAAGATCGGCGGGAAACCCTTTATGGAGGAGGATGTCGAATGGGTTGAGATCTTCGCCACCCAGGCGGCCATGGCCATTACTAACGCCAAAAATATGGAACAGGCCCGGAACGAGATAGAGCTTTTGCGGGATCAGCTTAAAACCGATCAGGGGTATCATACCCTCATCGCTAAAAGCCCGGTAATCCGGGAAAAACTGGAAATTATCGATCGGGTGGCAAAGACCGATTCTTCGGTATTAATTCTGGGGGAAAGCGGGGTAGGGAAGGAGCTTTTTGCGGAGCAGATTCACCTGCGAAGTCCCCGCAGCCAGGCGCCTTTTATCCGCGTCAACTGCGCCGCCATACCGGAAGGACTATTGGAAAGCGAACTCTTCGGCCACGTAAAGGGGGCCTTCACCAACGCTATCGCTAACCGGCAGGGCCGTTTTGAAATGGCCGATGGGGGAACCATCTTTTTGGATGAGATTGCCGATATTCCCCTGGCCCTCCAGGCGAAGCTATTGCGGGTTATTCAAGAACGGACCTTTGAAAAAGTCGGTTCCGATATATCCGTCACAGTGAACGTAAGGATCCTGGCCGCTACCAATAAGGATATTGAGGCCCAGGTAAAAAAGGGGGAGTTTCGCGACGACCTCTACTACCGCCTGAATGTGTTTCCCCTGTTTATCCCCCCCCTTAGACAGCGAACGGAAGATATTCCGGAATTATCCTCTTTTTTCCTGAAGAAATTCATGGTGGAAACCAAGAAGCAGTTTGAAGGCTTTTCCAACAAGGCCATGGAATCCATGCTTTCCTACTCCTGGCCTGGAAATATCCGGGAATTGGAGAATTCCGTGGAACGGGCCTGCGTAATCGGAAAAAACAGGTGGATACAGCAGGAGGATCTATTCCTTGACAACACCCGGACGGTCATTGCCGAACCGGTAGAGGGGCGGAATCTGAAGAACGCCATCAACAGTTTTAAGGCTTATTTTATTCACAGGGTATTGGAGGAACATAACTGGAATCAGACAGAGGCGGCAAAGGCATTGGGGATTCAGCGAACCTATCTTTCCAGGCTGATTAAAGAACTGGAGATTATCAATCTTAAGGATTAGCGGGTACTTTGTGTTGGTGTCCGATTTTGAAGGGCGGCGCCCCTTGGAGGTTAAGCAATAATGGCAGAAAAAAACGATGAAAATAGTTTGGATGAAAAGATAACCATCTTTGTCCGGAATAACCGCCGGAAGATATTTGTTTGTTTCGGGATTACGGTAATTGTTCTTGCTGTCTTTGTGGGCGCCGTTATGATTCGGGATAAGCTGCGGGAGGGGGCAATCAGCCGGGTAGAGGAATTTACCCGCCGTTATGAGGAACTGCGTTTTAACATCACGGATGAGTCAAACGCGGAAAATGTCGTCGTCCTTATGGAGGAGCTTTCCTCCTTTGCTTCCGGCAATTCCGGTTATCCGGGCAGCCGGGCTTCTGCCCTCCTTGCCGGCATTCATGGGGACAAGAAGGAATGGGCGGAGGCTGAGCAGGCATGGAGGGATGCGGCGGACAAGGCGGGAAAGAGTAGTTATTTGGCGCCGGCGGCCCTGTTCAATGCCGCCGCGGCCGCGGAAGAGCAGGGGAAGACCGCCGAGGCGATTGCGCTGTATACCGAATGTCTTGCCATGTCAGATTCCTTTCCTTCGTCTCCCCGCGCCCAGTTTGCCGTAGGCCGGCTTGAGGAAAAACAGGGGAATAAGGAAAACGCGCTGGAAGCCTACCGGACCCTGAGAACCAAATGGCCGAACGATACACTTTGGCGGAATCTGGCCCAATCCCGTATCATCGGCATTGAAGGAGAAGAGTAGTAATTTAATGGATGGATCGTTTTTTATTAACAAAATTCCTTTATCTGGGTCTTTGCCGTATCCCGGGGAGGGAGGGCGGCGTCTTGCCGTTTTGCCGGTTTTTTTTCTGGTTTTTTTTCTCGAATCCTGTGGCATAGAATCTTACCACTATCTGCCCCCCGTTCCCTCAAGCAATATTACCAGCAGCCTGAACCAGTTCGCGACAATCCTCCTTCCCGGCATCAGTTCAAATGATTTTACCCACTTTGCCTTTTATTACCGGATCTATATCAGTTATTCAAACCGCACGGGCTTTTCCTTGAGTTCCGAGGATCTTCGGGAGATCAATCAAACCCTTTACTCGGATTACTCATATCTCAATCCCTATACCAGTACCACTAATACCACGACGGTAAACATAGCTTCCGTCATGAGCAACCGGGGATATCAGCCCCTGTATTTTGAGACATCCTCCGGCGATATTTCCGGCAGTATTCTTAACAATTCCGGAATAGAAATTCATCTTGAATTTCCTTCCAACAATACCCCATACCTTCGGATCGGATCGGACAGCTTTCCCCTCAAACGATCCGATGGGGGAGGATCCTTTACGCCGCTTCCCCCGGACCGGTATTTCCGGAATACCAGCGACTTGAACAATGATGCCAATATCACTACGACTACTAACGCCGATGTGGTTGGACCATCGTCTGGCGGATCCGGCATCCGCCACGCCTATGTGTCATTATATATTGTTTCCGCCGGTCTCAACGAACAGACCTATACCCCTATTTTTAGCATCCCAAGTTTCGTCGGTATTTTTTTGCTCCCCAACCAATAATATAGCGGAATCGGTTTTCTCCTTTCCCCCCGGCGAGGCCAGGTCAGTCAGCCGGGGGCTTTCTATACTATTCATAATGTATATTCTGTCTACTATAATATAGGGTACAAACGGCGGTATACATCAAAATAAGAAAGGCCCCCGTCCGCGGTTTCCCTGCCGCCGGGATCCGCGGCAAGAACGGCAAGGCGGGTCAAACGGTACAGCGATGAAAGCCGGTTATCGTCGAGGTTTAGACGGAATTCTTTTTCTTTTTCCCGCGGCACTTTCTGCCGGACTTTTCCGGGGTACTCGTATTCGGCCCCCCAGAGCAACGAGGAAAGGGAATGTTTCTTTTGGCCGTCAGGGATAAAATAATTTTCCGCCCTGATCAGGCGGAATCCCGAAGGAAGGTCCCGGTTCAGACGGTCCATAAAGAAAGGCGCCGCAAAAAAAACTTCCGTATCCAGGGCCGCGATCTCGGCCCGTGCGGAAACACCCAGAGACAGGGGGGCCGCGATTTCCAGCCTGGGCAGAGGGTTAAAACCGGTGGAATAACGGGCCGGAATATTTCCCCGAAGGAAGGCCATGGAAAAGACTTCCACCACGGAAAGATGGGAATGGAATACCGCGACCCCCTGTTTTTCAAAGGCGAAAAGAATTCGCCAGGTTCCGGCCTTCGGCGATCCCCTGGTGCTGCAATATTCTTTTGTTCCATCTTTTACTTCGTCTTGTATATTATTTTGTACGATTCCCCGCCCGGGGCCGCAGATCCCGCAGGAATGTGTACATTTTTCCGAACAAGGTAAAGTAAAAACACTTTCATCAGAACGGAGAGCTTCGGCGTTAAGGTAATCCCCCCGCAGGCCGGTTTTGATAAAATTCCAGGGGAGACTCCCCTCCCCTTCCTTCCAACCGCGGAGAATTCTGGACAAATGGCCGGAATATTTTCCCAAAAGAAGATCCTGCCAAATATCCTTACGAATACTATCCTGCCAGGCATCAAGCCGGCAGCCCCGGCGCCAGGCATCTTCAATGAGACCCGCGGTATCCGCATCCCCCCGGCTTATCATCCCTTCAATAAGGGAAACCAGCGGATCTGAAACGCTTACCCGATGGCCCATACTCCTTAGTCCGCCGCGGATCTGCTCCAAAATCTTCCGGGCCTCCTCAATTCCAATCTGAGGAGCCCATTGATAGGGGGTATGGGGTTTAGGAACAAAAACCCCCACATTGATGTTAAAGTGCATCCCCGTCCTGCGGGACGCTTCCCGAATAAAAGTTATAATTTCCGCCGCCTCATCATCGGAAAAAGAATGGGCAGGAAGCCCGACCATAAAATAGAACTTGGCCCCCCGCCAACCGTTTCTCCGGGCCTTCCCCAGAATCGTGGTAACACTGTCCAGGGAGACTTCCTTATTGACGGCCGCCTGCCGGGATTCTCCAGGGGTTTCCACTGCGAAGGTAAGTCCGCCCTTACGGACCGCCGAGATCTTTTCCAAAAGGGGAAGAGAAAAAGACGAAACCCGCAGGGAAGGAAGCTGGAAAGACACATGGGCATTTGAGAAGGATTCACAAAGGGAATCTACCAAGGGAACCAGATGCCGGAAATCGCCGCTGGAAAGAGAGGAAAGGCTTATCTCCCGATACCCCCCCCGGCGGATAAAATCTTCCGTTTCTTTTAGGATCACGGCGGTGCTTTTTTGGCGCATCGGGCGATACCAGAATCCCGCATGGCAGAAACGGCAGCCATTAGGACAGCCCCGCATTATTTCGACCGATCCATGATGCTGGACAACCTTCATGCTGGGGACGGGAAAAACCGCCGCTCCGACCGGACGGGCGGAAAAATCCCAGTCGATTCCCCGCAGGACTTCTTTTTTCCCCGGAATCCATATCGAGGGGTGGGCCGACAAAAGAGCTAGAGATTTTTCCCGGTTTCCCTTTAGGACCGCCAGCTTTTTCGCAAGTTCAAAAAAACCGGCCTCCGCTTCCCCTATCCAAAAAGCGTCGATAAACGCGGCATAGGGCAGCGGGTTGGAAACGCAGGGCCCCCCCATGATGACGAGAGGATCCCCTCCCCTCCGGTCTTCCCGGTGAATAGGAATACCTCCCAAATCCAATATGGTAAGCACCGAGGTAATCCCCAGTTCGTAACCCAGGGTAAAGAGAAGGGCGTCCAGTTTCTTTAAGGGGATTCCCGTATCCAGGCCGTAAAGGAGTACAGATCGTTCCCGTAAAAGGGCTTCAAAATCCGGGGCCGGGGCAAAGACCCGGTCGCAGGAAATATCTTCCAGAGCATTCAGACGATTGTAGAGGATCCGCAGAGCCTGGTTTGACATGCCGATCTCGTACAGATCGGGGAAGGCAACGGCGGTCTGAAAAGGCGCGTCGGAACGGGCTAGTATGCCGTACTCGCCGCCGACGTAACGGGCCGGCATTTCCACGCCGAGCATGGCCTCCCCCAGGGCCCGGACCGGATCAATGATTGTACCGGCGGACATATACGCTCAAAGCAAGACCCAAACCAGTCATGGCGGAAATGACCGCTGACCCGCCGTAGGACATGAAAAGCAGGGGTATTCCGGTGATTGGCATTATCCCCATGGTCATTCCTACGTTAATAAGAAAGTGAAAGATATACATCCCCGCGAGACCCGCCGCGATGTAGGCGCCAAAGGAATCGGCGGTGGTTTTCACGATCCTTAGCAGCCTTAGGCAGATAAGGAGGAATAGGGCAAATACCAGGAGTCCCCCCAGGAATCCCCATTCTTCGGTAAAAATGGAAAAAATAAAATCCGTACTTTGTTGAGGCAAAAAACGGTAGTGGCTCTGGGTACCCTGAAGGTAGCCTTTTCCCACCAATCCGCCGGAACCTATGGCCGTAACGGACTGAATAATATTCCAGCCCGCCCCCTGGGGATCTACGTTGGGGTTCAAGAACACGATGAGCCGCATGATCTGGTAATCTTTGAGTACATAGCGGGCAACAAAAGACATTCCAAGGGACAAAATTACCACCATGGATCCGTAGAGAATCCAAAAGAAGTAACGTTTTCGGTAACGTAGAAAACCAATAAGGGCAATGACCGCGATAAATCCAAGAGCAACCATGGTGCTAAGAACAAACCGGGGATTTGAGAGAATTTCCAGAGAAGGCATGGCGTTTTGCATGATATACCGCTGCCATAAAGGCAAGACCATGAAAATACCGGTAATACTGATACAGGCTATCAGAAAAAAGATATACCGCATGGATACGCCGGCAATGAAAGTCATGGAGAAAAGTATGGGGATGAAAACAAGAGATGTCCCAAAATCAGGCTGAAGAAGGATGATACCCATAGGAATCAGAACAATGATACAGGAAACCAGAAAACGGGAAAATCCGCCGGGGGAACGGCGGGTATCATCCAAGTAGCGGGCGAGAAATAGGATGGTAGTGATCTTGGCAAATTCCGAAGGTTGAATTCCGAAAGCGCCTACCCCTATCCATGATCGGGCGCCGTTTACCAGTTTTCCAAAGAGGCAGGTATAAACCAGGAGAACTAGGATGCCAAGGTAAAGGTAAAGTGTAATCTCCCTGAATCGGCGGTAATTGACCATGGAAAGGAACAGGGCGATCAGCAAACCCACGGCAGACCATAGAATCTGCCGTATATATTCCTGGGAAACAAGGACCCCCGTGGAGGTAATTGCGGAAGAATAAATAAACAGTATCCCAAAAACGGAGAGAACCACGGCAGCCAGGAGCAGAAAATAGTCAATCTCCAATAGATCCCGGATTCTCACTCACGCCTCCCCTGGACCGGCATGAGGTACTGGAGTCCCAGGGCAGCCACTGCCTCCTCGTAGCTTTGACGGGCAAATATCCCTTGAAAGATAATCGCCGAAGCATAGGGGGCCCACCATTCCCAAGTATTTGCGGCTTCCACGATAAGGGAAACGACAATCTGTTCCTCGATGGATTCGGCATCGTAGGGGGCGTAAGCGGCGAACCAAGAATGCCAACGATCCTGTAATCCCACCTCGCCGGTACCGGTCTTTCCGGCGATTTTCACAGTTCGAATATCCAGGGGGAATCGGGCAGTCCCCTCGCTAATGACACCCCGCATATCCCGTTTTACGGCCTCGAATACTTTTTGATCAATATTGCTTTCATGGAGTAACTCCGGAAGGACATTCCGTTCTATGGCGCCGGAAATAGGATCTCGTACTTCTTTAAGTAAATGGGGTTTGTACACTTTACCCTCATTAACTACCATGGATACCATGTTGGCCATCTGTATGGGGGTTACAAGGGTATAGCCCTGGCCGATGGACATATTCATCGTGTCCCCCCCCAGCCACCGGTCATGGTAACGCCGTTCCTTCCACTGGGGGGTTGGAAGAAACCCGGAAATTTCTCCCGGAATATCGATCCCCGTAACTTCGCCCAGCCCGTAATCCATGGCATAAGATACGATCCGTTCCACCCCCAGGTAATCTCTGCCCACATTCCAGTAGTATATATCGCAGGATTGGGCCATGGCCTGATGCAGATTAAGCCTCCCGTGGCCGGGACGCCTGATATGGCACCGCCACTGTCGATCCCCGTAGCTGATTTCCCCCTGGCAATCCACGACCTGCTCAGGAGGAAAGACGTTTTCCGCCAGAATTCCCGTGGTCATAACGATCTTAAAGGTGGAAGCAGGAGGGTAATTTGACTGGATAGCCCGGTTTAGGAAAGGTTTATCGGGATTGTTGCTTAATTCCTGATATTCGGTGCCGCTGTCGCTCCGGTTAAATATGTTGGGATCGTACCAGGGATAAGAAACCATGGCAAGAATTTCCCCTGTGGCGGGCCGCATGACCACAACAGCCCCAATGCGGGGGCCCAGGGCTTTCTCCGCCAGGGTCTGAATTGACCGGTCGATGGTAAGGACCAGATTCTTACCCATCTGCGGGACTTCCCTAATGTTGACGTTATTCCCTCCGATACGGCGTCCACGAACATCTACGGTACGAGTTTCCTGCCCCCTTTTCCCCCTTAAAATCTCATCATACTGCCGTTCTATTCCCGCCTTGCCGATAACATCTCCCTGCTGATAACCCCGGTTGTAAAGCATGGTAAGTTCGTCTCTGGTGATGTCGCCCACATAACCCAAAATATGGGAAAGGCTTCTCGAATCCCCGTAGTTCCTCATGGGTTTCGACTGCCATGAAACCCCCGGCAGAGCATCCGCATTCTCCGCCAGGACAGCGATAACGGGAAGGTTTACATTAACAGCAATTTCAACGGGTTGGTAAAGATGGTAATACTGGGGGGGGATTTTACGTTCTATCTGTTCCCGATCTATCTCCAGTATCGCGGCGACACGCTCGAACAGATTTTTAATTTCGTTTTGCGGAACTTCGGCGGGAGTGATACTGACAGCAAAAGAATCGGTATTCAGTACCAGAGGCTGATCGAAGGAACGATCGAATATTTCACCCCGTTGGGCGGGAATCATGGTAGTTCTGCGGGAAATATTTTGGGCCCGGGAACGATAGAGTTCTCCGCTCAATATTTGCATGGCGAAAAGCCGAACCGTATAAAAGACAAATATGGCGACGAACAGTATCCGCAGCAGACGTATCCGCTTTTCACTGCGGTCTGCGACATTTTCTTCTTTTTCAACGGGAGGCATCAGACGCCGCCTTTCCTACCAGGAGGGGCTGGAATAATTTTAGCAAGCCAAAGAGTAGCGGGGCGCTAAGGCTGTTAAACATGAGTTCTATCCAAAGGGTTGGGGAAACCAGCGGATAATAAGGAACCGCTCCTGCCAGGAGGAGGTGGAGTAGAAAAAGCATAAGGGCCTTGGACAGGGTTGCCGTGGCGCAGAGAGCCATGGGAAGAAAGAAGGCATCAAGAAAAAAGGTGCCTTTTAATAATCCTACTGAGGCCCCTATGATGGTACGGAGAAGACAATGCAAACCCAAAGGGGCGTTGGAAATGAAATCCAGGATAAGGCCGGAAAAAAAACCTGTAACCTGGCCGGTCATGATACCGTTCACATAGGCGCTGTAGACAAGGATCCCCAAGGCAAGATCCGGAACTGTGTGATACGGGGCGATTCGACGGAACAAGGTCGATTGAAGCAAAGCGGCGGCCAGGGAAAAGACGGCGGCCCAGCCTACGTTCTTAGCCATCCCGATCCTCTTTTCCGATTACAAACACATATTCCAGTCGGGAGAAGTCGATGGCGCTTTCCACTTCAACTTCCATGGATATCTCGTCTTCCTGGTAGTGAATAAGGCTTACCCGCCCTATGGTGATTCCTCCAGGATAGACCCCCCCCATCCCGTTGGTGACGATTAGATCTCCCGTGTTAATCTCGTCCCGGGCCCGTTTCCGGATGAACCGCATTCGCAGAGGAATGTCGGGACTCCCCTGTCCTTCCACAATACCGTCATACCGTGACACGGAGAACCGGGAAGCGATAAAGGAACTGGCGTCATAAACAGGCATTACCAGACTTTCGAACTGGCCGGTTTGAATTACCTTGCCCACCAGACCCTGAACGCCGTTCTGCCAGGCTATCACCGTCATATTGTTTTCTATCCCCGCATACCTGCCCTTGTTGATCACCAGGGCGGAAAAAAGATTGTCCGGGTCTCTGCCGATGAATTCCGCGGGGATATGGCGGTAGTTAAGGGATTGGGAGAATTCCAACTGCTCCCGCAATCGGAGATTCTCCTGCCGTATCTCCGCGGCGGTCCGTTCAAGCTGTTCGTAACGGGCTACCCGGTCGGTTAACTCCGTAAATTCCCGTCGCAGGCTGGCCAGTTCCTGAATAGAAAGGATGGTATGGGAAATCAGGGAACTTAACTCATGCATCCCTCCCCGCATACCGGAAAAGAAACTAAGCCCTATATCTTTTACACTAACGACAAAGCTACGAGTAGAAAAAAGGAGCAACGAAAACGAAAATATTACCAGGGCGGCGAAGACATAGGAACTTATTCTTGAATCAGTCCTTGTCCTCTTTTTTTCCTTGATTGCCATACCCCTTTTAACCGTTCAAGTTATCATAGATACTACGGGTATTATCAAAACCTCTGGCATATTCAAAGTACTTCCCCGCCCCCAAGGCGACGCAGTCCAGAGGAGACTCTGCCAGAATTACCGGCACTCCAGTCTCCTTTCCGATAAGTTTATCCAGACCTTTGAGCAGGGATCCGCCGCCGGTCATCACAATACCCCGTTCGACAATATCCGCCGCCAGTTCGGGCGGAGTTTTCCCCAGGGTAGCTTTGATTTCTTCCACTATTTGAGTAATGGGATCGTGCAGGGCATCCCGCACTTCCACGGAATCTATCTCCAAACGTCTGGGCAGACCGGTGATGTTATCCGTACCCCTGATCTCAATCTTCTCGATAGTCTTGTCCGGGGAGGCATTGCCGATTTCAATTTTAAGCCGTTCCGCGGTCTGTTCCCCAATGGTAAGGTTATGGACGCTTCTGACGTGCTTCATAATGGCCTCGTTGAACTCATCCCCCCCCAGGCGTATGGCGTTGGTTACTACCATACCCCCCAGGGAAATAACGGAAATTTCCGTAGTTCCCCCGCCGATATCACAGATCATGTGGCCCGCGGGCTCAAAAATCGGGATTCCCGCCCCAATCGCCGCAGCCCGGCTTTCTTCTATAACGATGACTTCCCGCGCCCCCGATTTATAGGCGCTTTCCTCCACCGCCCGGCGTTCTACCTCGGTAATACAGGACGGAATACCGATAACCATCCGGGGCTTAACAAAATGATACCGGGGCAGGGCCTTGGAGATAAAAAAACGCATCATCTTTTCCGTTGATTCTAAATCCGCGATAACCCCGTCCCGCAGGGGCCGGATGGCGATAATGTCCTCCGGGGTTTTCCATAACATCCGTTTCGCGTCGGCCCCGACTGCTACCACCTTCTTGGTACCCCGCTCGACGGCTACTACCGAAGGTTCATTGAGTACAATGCCTTTTCCCCGTATGAAGATTAGGGTATTACAGGTCCCCAAATCTATGCCAATATCCGAAGAATTTCTTCCAAACATGCTCGTCCCCCAAATCTCCGTTTTATCCCCGGTCAATCAAGCGCTGACGCGCCTTTCTATGGGCAGGATCGACCCGGACCGCCCGCCGCCATTCCGCCCACGCCCGGGCCGTTTCCCCCCGCTTTGCATATAATTCCCCCAGCCGGTAATACGCCTCCGCATCCCCGCCGGTTTCACCCAGTATAAGCTGGTACTGATTTTCCGCTTCTCTGGCATTTCCCTCCTCCGTCAGAATTTCGGCATAGAGAAGCCGCCCCACGGTGATGGTATTGATATCCCGGGATGTCTCGATACAACGAATAAGGTAGGGTTTTGCCATGGCAAGGTATTCGCCCTGGGGCGCTTCCCCGTCAATATCCCCTAAGGCCATATAGGATCGGGCAATGGAAATGAGCAGGAGGTCCGAGGGCCCCGATTCATCCTGGGGCGCCAAAACCTGGGCGAAAGCCGCAATACTGGAACGGTAATCATGGATACGGGCATAGGAAAGCCCCAGGAATTCGTTTATATCCCGGCCCCGAAAGGATAGAACCTGGGCCTGTTCCAGAAAAGCCACCGCCAAATCCGCAAAGGCCGGCCCCTTATGGTAATAAGCCTTACCAAGGACATAGTAGAGTTCTCCCGGATTGGACACCTGCCTGGTCAATAAAGCCTTCCGGAGAGACCACACACATTGATCGATGAATTTGAGGGTATCCGAACTGTTAATCTGGGCAATCCCAAGCTGATAGGCGGAAAAACCGTTGATGGTAAGGGCCAGACAATCCAGGGGTTTTTCACTTAATTCCTGTTTACTAAATTCAAAAGCCTCAACATAGGCCCCGGACTCCCAAAGGTCAAGCAATTCCTTTTTTGTGTTGCCTGCCCCTTGCAGGTTAAAACTTACAAAAACAGCCGCCAAGACCAGGGAAGCCGCGGCCAGGATCATTAAAACCCGGCGAACAACATAAACCCGGTGGAAATAAGAGGCTGTTCGGTTTTTTTCTTTACCCATCCATGTTCACCTTATTATAAAGGGAGGAGGGAAGTCAATTAAGTAAAAAGCGAAAAAATTTCCACGGATACTTATTTGAAAAAAACGATGAACCATAAGCCGGGTTCTGTGGCCAAATACCCGCGGGCGCTTTGGCCTTGACTGCCATCTGTCTTGGACCGGCCTTACGGACGGCCTCCGGAGAAAATTCTCCGGCAATCTACCTGCGTTTGACCAACGGGCCGCTGGCGCGAAAGCAGTCTTTCGCTACGCCGCTTGATTTTGCTCCTGATGAGGTTTGCCGGCCAATGCCGTTGCCGGCATTGCGGTGGGCTCTTACCCTCGCCATTTCACCATTACCGCCCAAAAACCGCCCCTTTCGGGGCCGTCTTCCGGGGCTGTATCTTTTCTGTTGCGCTTTCTGTCGGAAAGGGCTTTAGCCCCTTCCGCCCGGGGGTTACCCGGCATCATGCCCTACGGAGCCCGGACTTTCCTCGAACGGCATCCGTGCCCTCCTCCGTCCCGCGGATCGGGGCTTTCCCGGATCCCTCCGCGGCAGCCTGGTTCATCGTTAAAAAAACAAAAGGATCATTACCCCAAACCCGGTTTAAGTTTGAAACGCCCAATTAGAAAAGCGGGCCAAGGCCCTCCCCTCCATCTAAAACAATCTCGGGATCCAAGAAGATCCCCCAAAAATCAACCGGTTTTCAGGCGCGAGCTTTATTCCTCGTAATCCACATTCACCTTTTCTTCTTCCTCCTCATCTTCAAATTCTTCTTCTTCCATATCATCAAGATCGGAAAGGCTCCCCCCATCCTCGACATCAAAGAAATCTTCCTGCCCTTCCTCCGCCTCTTCATAATAGAGGATTCGCGAACAATAGGGGCAAAAGACGATTTCCTCCCCCTGGCGGACGGTATTGGCAAATTGAACCGGCAGGATCATGTGGCAGCCCATACAGACCCCGCCCCGGATAGCCACGATGCCCCGGCCCATCTTATTACGGATGATCCGTTCAAACTTAAAAAGGACCTCCTGATCCATACCGGAGGAGAGTTCCTTCTCCCGCGATATCAGGTCTTCGAGCTTGGCCTTTTTCTCCGCTATCTCCGTTTCCACCCCCGAACGCTGGGCGGATAACTCTATTTCCTGTTGCTCGATCAAGGCGTCGGTTTGTTTAATCTGTTCGGTTAAATCCGCCATAAGCCGTTCTTCCCGCTGTAGATCCTTCCGGTACTGCTGTTCTTTTTCCGCGGCATCCCGAATCTCTTTTTCCAGGGCCTCAATTTCCCGGGGAGTCGTCACCAGATCCATGGTTTTTTCGGCCCTTTCCCGGTGAATCTCGGCATCTATCAGGAGGTTGCGGAATTCAGATTCAGCGACCCGTGTTTTTTCCTGTTCCACACTCTTTTCCACATAAGTCCGTTTGAACCGGGTAAGGATCTCCTCTTGGGTAACCAGAATTTTAGGAATTTCCTGAATATCCTGCTCCAGGACTATCTTTTCCGACAGAATGTCCTGTAGGATTTGCAGTTTTTTAAGCACCTCTTCCATTGCCATCTGATCCCCCCTAGTGATCCAGGTAGTCTTTTAGTTTCCGGCTCCGTATAGGATGCCGCAGCCGCCTTAGGGCTTTGGCTTCGATTTGCCGAATCCGCTCCCGCGTAACGTTGAAGTAGAGTCCTACCTCTTCCAGGGTAAGGGAATAACCGTCATCCAAACCGAAACGCATCTTAAGTACCTCCTGTTCCCGGGCCGGGAGGGTGGAAAGCACCCTGGAAATATGATCCTGCAGCAAGGTGAAAGCGGTCTGGTTGGCGGGATTCTCCACATCCTTGTCTTCGATAAAATCTCCCAGGAGAGAATCTTCCTCCTCCCCGATGGGAGTTTCCAGGCTTATAGGTTCCCGGGCGACATTTTTTACTGCCTTTACCTTTAGGGCCGCCCAGCCAAGCCGTTCCGCTATTTCTTCGTCCGTGGGCTCCCTGCCCAAGACCTGCATAAGCTGCCGGCTTTCCCGGACGACCTTATTGATCTGTTCGATCATGTGGACCGGCACCCGGATGGTCCGGGCCTGATCTGAAATGGAACGGGTAATCGCCTGTCTAATCCACCAGGTAGCGTAGGTGGAAAACTTAAAGCCCTTCTTGTATTCAAATTTTTCCACCGCCTTGATAAGGCCGATGTTTCCTTCCTGGACAAGATCGAAGAAATGAAGCCCCCGGTTTGTATATTTCTTGGCAATGGACACCACAAGCCGCAGATTAGCCTTGATAAGCCGGTCCTTGGCATTTTTCATCATTACCCGGCCGCGGCTGATCTCCTTGGCCATAAGGTTGATGCTCTCGATAGTTTCCTCAAATTCCGCTTCCATCTGGTGAATTTTCTTCTCCGTCACCTGGATATGGCGGATCTTCTCTTTGATTTCGTCGGAACTTAGGCCCAATTCCCGCTCCAACTGTTCCCTTTCGTCTTTAAGGGTCAGCCTGCGGCCGATGGCTCTCAGTTCCTTGAGGGATTCTACCCGCAGATGCTTTTCGATGCGTTCCTGTTCCTTACGGAACCGTTTGATTTTTTTGGATGCCTGAATAAATTTCTCGGAAAAACCGGTAATCTCTTCCTGGTGAATCTCCACCTGGTTGATCACCCCCATGATACGGCGGCGGATATCCAGGAGTTCGCGATCCTCAAAGAAATTCCCCCCCCGGGCAATGATATGCCGCTTTAGTTCTATGTACATCCTTAGATCCGGAAGGATTAACTTGATGGTTTCCTTGTAGTTCTGCAAAAGCCGACGGCGTTCGGTCATTTGCTCGGTCATCTCTTTCTTTGAAAGGTTAAGTTCTCTAATGTCCTTTTTGGGGTTCAGCTTTTGGTAGATATGATGAAATTCGGGAATAATCATCCCCGATTCCCTGATCACGCCCTTGATGATGTTCTCCCCTTCTTCCATTTGTTTGGATAGCTCAACTTCCTGCTCCGCGGTAAGGAGGTTTTCCCGGCCAATCTCCCGCAGGTAAAGCCTGATAGGATCGTCCACGGAAGATTCTTTGTCGTTATAGATGAGCCGCTTCTTTTCGGCGTTTGAGGGCTTGCGGGGCGCCGCCCCCCCCTCGTCTTCTCCGGGATTCTCCTCCTCGATAAGCTGGACGTTGTTCGTTTCAAGCAAAACCAGGACCTGATCAATCTTATCCGAGTTGGCGATGTGTTCAGGAAGATAGTCCGAAAGCTCTTCGTAGGAAAGGGTCTTCTTATCCTTTGCATGTTCGATGAGCTTGATAACCGCGGGATCAAGGGATATATCTTGGGTCTGTGTTTCCATCATGGCCATACCTTATCTTCCTTCAAGTGGCGTAATTCAGTATCGATGTGTATCTTCTCTGCCAGAAGTTCATCGAGCCGGTCCTGCCGCCCCTGGGCGGCGGGATTATGCTCCAGGCCGTGCAGTTCCGCCGCTATATCGGAAAGCCTGCGCCTGAGCCTTTTTTGATTGAGTCTGTTGATTCCATCCTTCATAAGCTGCCCGGGATTTCCCGAAAATTCCCTGGATACACCCTTACCCACCACGTAATTCCGTAAAGGAACCGAAGATATACGAGATAAAATAGCATCGGCGCCGCTTTCATCGCGGACATAGCACTCTTCCATGGCAATAAAGAGTTCCCTGGCAGCCGTGTCTTCAATCTCCTCTACTCTTACGATCCTGCGAAACTCCGGGTACAGTCCAAAATTTACCAAAACCAGTGTGAGAAGCCCCAGTTCGTCATTCATCTGCGGAGGCCCCTCTCCCTCCGGCGGCGGCGGCTTTTTTCCGGTAAACCTCCGGTTATAATCGTTTAGGATTGCCGTTCGATCTGCCCCCAATGCGTCCGCAACGGCCCCGAAACAAGCATCCCGCGAAATTTCCGAATCCAGAAGCTCCAAATAAGGAAACAGAAAGGCCGCCGCCTTCGCTTTCCCCTCAGACCTGGAGATGTCGAAAAGCCGCTTGCTTCGAGAGACAAGATACTCAAAGTCTAGTATAAGACATTGCATTTGTTTATGCAATGCGTCAGGGCCCTGATATTTAAGGATATCCGCCGGATCCTTGAAATTGTCCTCCCCCTCTCCCTGATTCCGGTCCGGAACAACCACGGCGCAGGCCAGGCCGTTCTTCCGGCAGGTAAGAATCGCCTTTACCGCGGCGTTTTGCCCGGCTTCGTCGGAATCGAAAACCAGGTTGATCTGCCCGGCCCAGCGGGCGAGAAGTTTCGCCTGCTCATCGGTAAAGGCGGTTCCCAAGGGGGCCAATGCGTTAAGGATCCCCGCCTGGTGCAGGGCAATCGCGTCCATATAGCCCTCCGCCAGGTAAGCGGTCTTCGTCTTTCGTATCTCCGGCAGGGCCAGATCGATGGCAAACAGAGTCTGGCCCTTATGGTATATCTCGGTTTCCCTGGAATTGATGTACTTCGGCCCCTCCCCCGCCAGGATGCGGCCCCCAAAAGCCACGGTCCGGCCCTGGCGGTCCGCGATGGGGAACATGAGGCGGTTGGAAAAAAAGCTGGATTGGGGATATCGGTCGGAAAAAAGACCCGACGCGGCCAAAAGGGGGGGCGAAAATCCCTTTTTCGTTAGAAACCCGTAAAGCCAGGACCGATCCGCCGGTGAATACCCCAACCGGAAACGCTCCATCATCTCCCGGCTGATTCCCCGGGAGATAATATACTCTTTCGCCGCGGATCCTTCGGGTTTTTTCATAAAAAAATAGTGAAAACTCACCGAAACTCCCCGGTAAAGCTCAATAAGCCCCTCAAGCCGGCTTTTTTTTTCCGGATCCGTATCTTCAACGGCCCCATTTTCCCTGATGATTTCGATGCCGAAGCGCCGGGCCAGGGTTTCGACAGCCTCCGGGAAGGAGAGCTTATCCATTTCCATGATGAATTTGATAATGCTCCCCCCCTCGCGGCAGCCGAAACAGTAATACATCTTCTTGTCCGGATCCACTGTGAAGGAAGGGGTCCGTTCCTGCCCCCCGGAATGGAAGGGGCAGCGGCCCCAATAACGGCCCCCCCTTTTCTCCAGCCGTACATAATCCTCCACCACCGCCAGGGCGTCCAGTTTCCTTTCCACTTCCTGTATGGTCGATTGGGCGATACGGCTCATGAGGAAGAACCTTTAATGTAGAAGATTCCCGCCCTGATATGGTCGTCGAGGGTTCGGGAAAAATAGTGCCGTCCAGCCTCGGGATCCACCAGGCGAAAGTAAAGATAATCGCTGTCCTGGGGGCGCAGGGCGGCTTCCATGGCCAGTGCGCCGGGGGAACAGATGGGGCCCGGCGGCAGACCCGGATATACATAGGTATTATAGGGATTCCTGATCTCCGTATCCCGGGTATATATTACAGATGGATGGGGCTTCCCCTGAATTTCGGTGATGACGTATTCCACGGTGGCGCAGGATTGCAGGGCCATACCGATCCGCAGACGGTTGAGGAAAACCCCCGCCATGAGGGGCGCCTCATCGGCTACCCGGTACTCCCGCTCTATGATGGACCCCAGGACAACCAAATTTTGCAGATCCTTCGGGATCGTTCCGCCGGACAGCTTCCCAATTTTAGAAAAAAAGTTGTCCGCCATGGCCCGGATAATCAGACCCGGGGGGTAGTCCTTGGGGAAAAGATAGGTGTCGGGAAAAAGATACCCTTCCACGGTAGGAGCGGAGATTGAATAGGAACTGAGGATTGCCGGATCCTCCGCGGCCTGTAAAAAGTCCCCGGAATCGCATATCCCCGCGTCTTCCAGAATCAGGGCGGTTTTTTTTATGGTAAACCCCTCGGGGATGGTAACCCGTTCCAGCATCTGCCGGCCCTCCACCAGGGCTTTGCGAATCTGAATCTGCCCCGCCGGAAGCTCCAGCCGGAAGGTCCCGGTCTTGATAAACTGAGAATCCAGGCGGGAAAGGATGTGCCAGAAATAACGGCTTCTGATAATACCGGCCTCTTCCAGCCGCTTCCCCACCGAGAGGCCGGATTCCCCCTTCCTCACCTCGATAAGAACGGCGCCGCCGGTAATAAGACGCAGACTTCCCTCGGGATCTTCCCGGGGAGGACCGGGGGGAGGGGAATTCAGGAAAATGACGAAAGCGAAACCGACCGCCAGAAGGCAAAGGAAAAGACCCAAAACGAGGCTGAAAATTCGGTACAAAATGTAGGATTTCATCTCCTATAACTCAATCTCTAAGCCCTCGGTGGCAAGGGAAAGTTCGACGCCCTTGATATTCATCCGCTCCAGGTACCAAGCCGCGGATTGCAGCATATTGTAGAGTTTATGATCGCCGTAGGTGGGATCATGGTGAAACAGAACCATGTGCTTGATGTTCCAGTTCGCGGCAAAATCCGCGGCCATGCTAAAAGCGTTGTGGCCCCAGTTGTACTTCTCGATGGCCTCCCCCAGGGTGTATTGGCAGTCGATGATAATGAGGTCCGTATTCCGAAAAAACTGGGTGTTTTCCCTGTCCCGGGAAAAGTCCGCGGCGGTAAGTTCCGTATCCGTGGCGTAGACGACGCGGCGTTTTCCGTCGCTTATCCGGTAGGAATAGCAGCCCCCCGGATGGTTCATCGCCTTGTAAAAGATTTCAAGGCCCCCCACATTGACGGGGCCGTTGAGGATATGAAAAGTCCGTTTGCTCCCCATAGTATCCATACGGACAGGAAAGAGAGGGGGGCGCATTTGGGACTGGATGACTTCTTCCAGCCCCGCCGAGGGGGAATAAAAATCCAGCTTGACGGAAGGATCGTAGGCGGGGCCGAAAAAGGGTAAACCCTGGATATGATCCCAATGAAAGTGGGAAAAGAACAGGTGGTACTGGCCGGGCCTGGGCTGCGTTTTAGCCATGGCGTTCCCCATTTCCCGTATACCGGAACCCGCGTCAAAGATAAGAATTTCCGGTGAATGGTCCGTGTGGACGGTGATGCAGGGAGTATTCCCCCCCACGGCGCCGAACAGCCAGGGGGGGAGTCCCGCCATAAAACGCTCCCGGCTTTCCCGATCCGCCAGATCGTCCGCCGTTAAACGGTCGATTATCGCCGAAATTTTGCTCTTTATCTGCTCCGGCAGGAGGGGAGATGGAAGGGAACCACGGACGCCCCAAAAATTGATACGCATTTACAACCCGGCCCTTTTGCGTTCGCGGGTAACAACCGGCTGCGCCAGCCGGGCCTGACGGTATGACTCTATACGGGCCATGCTGTGCAGCTCCCCCTCCCCCATCCCCGGACATTCAAGGCGGTTTTTTTCCCAAAGCTCGGGGGAAGAAACAATGGAATCCCAAAAAGGAAAGGTCCGGCACTGCAAAGGACGGTTGGGGTATACCAGACAACCGTCCCGCCAGAAAATACAGTCATAGTTCGCCTTTTCTTTAAGGGAAAGATATTCGGTTTCTTGATCGAAGGACACCCAACGGCACCATGTTTTCATAAATTCCTTCTGCCCCATACCTTGATCGGCGGCCAGTACGGCCAGATCCTCCCGGGAAAGAAATACATAGCCGCTTTCATAGCGGCAGCAGGAGGAACACCGTTTACAGGTAAAACGAAGCCCCCCGGCATAAAAAGGCTGCTTTGCCATGTGGGTTAAATGCTTTTTAAGCGGTTGTCCTTTGAAAACCGAAGTTCCCAAAAGACTCCCTCTAATATACGACAAAAAATCCGCATAATCAATGGGAATTTTTCCTCCGATCCCGCAGGATTTTCCTGCATTTCTCCGCGGTCCTGAAAAGAAAGGCCCCCAGGGCGCGGCAGGGATAGTCCCAGCTTCCCGGCCGGTGGATGATCCTGCCCCCAAAGCCGGTCTTAAAACGGTAGAGCCCCGCCATGGGGTGGCCGGGATCGTCGGAGGGGGGGATGCCGAAAAGATCGTAAGAGGCGCAGCCGTATTCCCCGGCGTCCTTCATGGCCTGCCACTGCAAGGCGTAGGACGCCATGAGGTTCCGATTCCGGTCCGAGGTCGCGCCGTACAGGTAGACTCCCTGATCGCCCCGGAAAAGGGTAACGATTGCCGCTAGGTCTTCCCCCTGGAAGCCGGCTATGTAAAGCCGGAGTTCCGGCCTCCCCGGGGCCGGGTAGTCCCGGCCGCAGGAAAAAAGGGCCTGGTAGTAATCCAGGCTGTGGAGGGCGATGCGATCCCGCCGGGCGGTCTCCTGAAAGAGGCGGTAAAAAACGGGGAGTTCCTCCGCCCCGGCCCGGCGCGGGACCACCCCGTTGCGGGAGGCAAGGCGGATATTATAGCGCCACTTTTTGGCCATCCGGTCGAGGATTTCCTCCTCCGGGACGGAGAGGTCCACCAGGACCGTATCGGGGGCCTGGACATCGAAGGGGGCTTTGATAAGGGGAGAACCGACGGCGGGGGCGGAAATTCCGGCCCCCTCGCTGAACCAGGGGGGATCAAACCGGATAAAACCCAGGTTCCCGGGCAGATGGGGCCGCAGAATCCGGGCAAGGCGGCCCAGAATCGCGGCGCCGGAGCATCGGCCTTCCGGCGGAAGGGGAACCGGGGGGATATGCTCCGGCGGAAGCTGGGGGCCCCAGGGGACGTAGGCGAAGGCAAAACCCGGCGCCAGGGACCGGGTCATAACCAGGAGGGGGGTTTCGGCCCCCCCCGTCCAACGAAGCCGGAAGGGGAAGGGGGTCCAGCCGAAACGGGCCTTAAAGGCCCCCCAAAATCCCGACTGGAGAAAATTTTGAGCCCCGTCGCAATATGCCAGGTCCGCGGCTTCGAGATGTTCCGGCAGAGCCCCGCCGGAAAAGGCCGCGGTTCCCGCTCTGCCCCCGGCCCGTCCCCCTCCCCCCGCCGCCCCCAAACTACCGGGGAGGCTGCCCATGGTTCCGTTTCCGGGGGAAGATCGTACCCAGCCGCGCCTTCGATTTCTTGTTCGGTTTTTTGATCAAAGATGCTTCGAACAGCCAGCACGCGCAAGGGATAGAAGCGGAATTCCCCGCCCCCGCGGGGGCGGGGAATTGGAGCGGATAGCCCGGTCCCCGCCGGAGGCGGGGATGCGCCCAAAAGAAATTCAACATGCGGCCTGCCGTACCTGTCTGCATTGGGCATCGCCGCCGGACATCAATGGACCCCGCCGGAGATTATCAGTTTTGTCTTTAGGGGCCGTCCGTCAAGGGTGAGGGCCCTGCCCCCGGATTCCACAACGCCGCCGGCCACGCTCAGGGGAACCTTGAAGAAGGCGTCGATGTCGATTTCGCCGGGGGGCTCCGGGGGCGTTTCACCGGCCAGCGCCGCCCTGGTCCCCGTGGGAATTTCCCCCGCGTCCAGCACCTCTACCCGCTCGGCCCCCTCCGGGCCGTTGCGATCCGACGCAGCCAGGAGCATGCCCCGGCTTTCCACCCCCCGCAGTTTCGCCGCCTTAAGGTTGTAGGCCAGGATGATATGCTTGCCCAGGAGCTGATCTTCGGTATAAAAGGGGACGAGGCCCGAAACGATGACCCGTTCCTCCCGAGTCCCGTCGGGGCGGGCGATTTCCAGGGTTTCGATATAGAGCTTATCCGCCTTGGGATGCCGCTCGATCTTCACGATTTTGGCGACCCGGAGGTCAAGGGCGGCGAAGCCGGGGGCCGCCGAATCCGGCGGAGCCTCCGTTTCCGCTGATTCCCGCCGTTCCTCCTGGGTCCCCGAATAGCGGTCCCGCAGTTCCGCGATAAGATCGTCCTCGAGGCGGGAAAAAAGGACTTCGCATTTTTCCACCCGGGAAAGCCCTTCCTCCCCGCCCAGACTTTTCCAGGAAAGCCGCCCCTCCCCGGAATCCTCCTCAATTCGGAAGGATCCGGGCTTTCTTTCCGCGAATTCCAGGCCGAAAAATCCCGCTATACGCCGGGCCGCGTGGGGCAGGAACGGTTCGAGCATAACGGCGATGTCCCGCACCGCGTAGCAAAGCCGGCGGATCAGGGCTTCCGCCGCCGCCGGACCCTGTAGGGGGTCCGCGCCGTCCCCCGTCCGCTTCTTCCAGGGTTCGCCGTCCTGGAAGCTCTTGTTGGCAAAGGAAGACAATTCAAAGAGGGTCCGAAAGGCGTCCCGCAGTTCCGCCCGTTCAAAGAGCTCCCCTATCCGGCTTTCATAATCCCGGAGGGTCTTGAAAAAATCCTGGTCCGAAGGCCCCCCCTGGGGGATAATCCCGCCGTAGTAGCGGGTAACAAAGGAAAGGGTCCGGTTTACCAGGTTTCCCAGATTCCCGATAAGCTCCCCGTTTACCTTTTCCTGGAAATCGCTCCAGGTAAAGAGGGAGTCCGCCCGTTCCGGCCGGTTGTAGAAGATGTAAAACCGCCATATATCCGCGGCGATGCCCGTTTCCATGGCGTCGGTGCCGAAGACCCCTACACCCCTGGTTTTGGAAAATTTGCCGCTTTCGTAGTTAAGATACTCGGTGCTGGACATGTGGTGGAGCATGGTCCACTTTTCCCCGGTCCCCAGCAGGCTTGAGGGGAATATAACCGTATGGAAGGGGATGTTGTCCTTGCCGATGAACTGGAAAAGCTCCACATCGCCGGGGGACTTCCACCAACTGTCCACAAAGGCCCGCCAATCCAGGCCCATTTCGGCCCCCAAATTCCCGGTGATGGAAATATAGCCGATGGGGGCGTCGAACCATACATAAAAAACCTTGTTTTCGTAGCCCGCTTTGGGGACCGGAATTCCCCATTTAAGGTCCCGGGTAATGGCCCGCTCCCGCAGCCCGTCCCGAATCCATGCCTCGGTCATCTTGACCGCGTTAAAGGCCCAAAAACCCTCGACCGAGGCTTTGGAGATCCAGGATTCCAGCCGGTCTTTGACGGCCGGCAGGTTGATATAGAGGTGGCGGGTATTTTTGAGGGCCGGTTTGGCCCCGCAGACGGAGCAGCGGGGATCCTTGAGTTCCGTGGGATCCAGGAGTTTGCCGCAGGCCTCGCACTGGTCCCCCCGGGCGCCGCCGTAACCGCAGTGGGGGCAGACCCCCAGGACATAACGATCCGCGAGAAAACGGCCGCAATCTCCGCAGTAGAGCTGTTCTATGCTGTGCTCCGTAATAAAACCCGCAGCGTCCAGCTTGTTGAAGATCCCCTGGGTTACCTCGGTTTGGATGGGGGTGGAGGTGCGGCCGAATTTATCAAAATCGATGCCGAACCACCGGTAAATCGCATCGTGAATCCCATAGTACCGGTCGCAGAGTTCCCGGGGGCCGATCCCTTCCTCCGCGGCCCTGGTTTCGGTGGCGGTGCCGTATTCATCGGTGCCGCAGATATAAAGGGTCTCATAGCCCCGGAGTCTGCAAAACCGGGCGAAACAATCCGCCGAGAGAACCTGGATGATGTTCCCCAGGTGGGGCACGTTGTTCACATAGGGAAGGGCCGAAGTAATAAGCCGGCGTCCTGATTTCATTACTCCACAATAGTGCGCCCCGCCGAACCTGGCAAGGGGACGCCGTACCCCCGCGGAACCGGCCCCGGTAAAAGAAGACCCGAAGAGGAAGGACGAGGAGGGATGCCGCGTTTCCTTTGGGCGCATCCCCGGCGCGGAGCGCCGGGGACCGGGCTATCCGCTTAAATCCTTTTGCCCGGTCCGCCGGGCAAAAGGATACCGCTTCTATCCCTTGCGCGGGCGGAAAACGGCGTCCCTGCCGTTTTCCGCATCCTGTTTACGCTCCGCGTAAACGGAAGAATCCCGTCCCCGTATGGAGTTCCGCGCTCCCCCGCGGAACTCCAAAGCGCGGGGCCCCGCCCCATGAAGCGGCAGCCGCGCCTTCTTGTTTTGAAGCCGGAATCGCCGCCCCCGCGCCTTCCGGGAGGATCACGCCCCCCGGGCGCCCTTAATCGGTGAATTTAAGGGAGATGGCCAGTTTCCAGCTTTCCCCCTCCCCCAGGCGGACGCTGAAAAGGGGGACTATCCGGGTGGATTGGTAGGCGCCGCCGTCCGAATCGCCGTTTCTTCCGGGAATCCGGCAATAAACCGGGACGATCCAGCCCTCGAAGGGCCTGTCCGCCTCTAAACTTATGATGGTTTCGTTTTTTATGTCCCGGAATTTCAAAGTCTTTACCCCGGCAACGCCGCTTCCCCCCGGGGAGGCCGGAAGGACCGCGGTCCCGCCGCAGAAGACCTGCTGGTACCCCTCCCCGTCGCCGGGGAAGGACAGCTCCGCCACCGGGACAAAGCGGAAATTCTCCTCCTCCTTTCCCGTATTACAGAGGGTGTAGCTTACCGTAAGGGCGTCCTTCCGCAGTTGGTAGTGTTTTCCCAGCCTGAGGGAGCGGAAGGGCCCCTGATCCTTTTCGGGGAGGATGAATCCGGCCCTGCACCGGACCTTGTCCATATCCTCCAGGCAGAACCGCTCGGCGGCGCAGCGGCGGATCCCCCCGCCTGTCCCGTTGAGGGCTTCCGCCAGGCCGGAGAATCCGTCCCCCGCGGCTCCGTAAGAGGGGGGAAGAATAAAATCGGAAAAGCCCGCCTGCCGGCTCCGGCCCCGGGGCTGGGCAAAGGTATCCAGATAGTTCCAGGACCGGGGAAGGTAGTCCAGTTCAAACAGGCCCGCCCCCTCCAGCCTGACATAGCAGTTGATCCGCTCTCCCTGAAAAAGGTACTCATCCTCGTTGTCCAGATCAAAATCGAAGTTCATCAGGCAGGGGATGAAGGTTCCGTTCTCCCTGGTTATTTTCTCCGCCTCCAGCATGGACCTGAAGGCCGATTTTCGGAGATCCCCCCGATAGACGCCGCCGGATTCCGCCGGATAGAAGGTATCGTAGCCCTGGGCTTTCCAGAGTTCCTCCAGGGCCGTGCGCTTCCGCGCCTTGTCGCCCCGGAGCTGGTTGATGAGCATGTGGGAAAAAACCATTTTGGCATAGATGCCGTTGGCCTCAGGATAGTCGATAAGGTGCTGCCGGTTCGCGGAACCGGGGAAATAGGCCTTCCGAAACCCTCCCCTCCCCTTGATAAAGCGGCCGGGGGTGGTAAAATCGAAGGACGAGTCCGCAAGGCCCTCAAAGAACCGGTGCCAGTAAAGCTCCGCTTCCCCCGAGGATCCCATGGTCCGGCAGGGGTCTGGAAAGACCGTTACCACCCGGGAGCCGTCGTCCGGCAGTTCTCCGGCCAACCGGGACAGGGTATCCAGGAAAGGGGCGGCGGCGGCCTCGCCGGGGCTGACAAGGGCCTCCAGGGGGCGGGAGACGGGAAAAACGGTGATGAGCTTTCCCTGATCCTCGCTGATGCAAGGGGCGTAGAGGTCCTCCCCCGACAAGCCCGCCAGACGGAATTGATCCTCCCCTAAAAACGTATAGGCCATGCCGCAGCTCAACAGGGGACCCACCAGGTTTTGTTCCCAGCTAAAGGCGGGAAGCCAGCAGCCCTGGGGCTTTTTGCCGAAGCGTTTACGCAGATAGGTGGTAAGCATCTCCACCTGGCCGATCTTGTCCTGCAAGGGGATAAGGGTAAACTGGGGCTCGTAGAATCCCCCCCCCAGAAGTTCCACCTGTTTGCGGGAGACCAGGTCGTCGATGGACATGGTGCATTCCGGGTACATCCTGTCCACCCAGCTAAGAAAGGATCCGGAATAGTGGAGGGTCCCCTGAATCCGGGGGAACTTATACAGGGCGGAAATAAAGGGCTTTAATCGAAGGTTGTAGGCGCTTTCAAAATCCCCGTCCCCGGCGCCGTATGGAACATGCACATGGGAACCTAAAATGATCTGCAATTTTTGCGCCGTGTTTTTCAAAATAATCCCGCATCTATCTTAGTTTGACATAATCAGTTTAGCTTATTATTACCCCGCAGGGAATATTATATGGACCTTCATTATCCCGGACGGGTAAAAAATACGATGGATACGGAACTAAAGATCAGGGACAGGAGGCCCAGGGAAATAAGGGCCAGGGGGCTGCCCCGCAGGAAGGGGGGGACCGCCTCAAAACGGGAGCGGCGGAAAACCTCCTGGAGGACCACGAAGGAAAAAACAAGGCCCAGCGTGAAACAAACGGCAAGGAACAGGGCCTCCAGGGGATTCAGGGCCAGATGAAGGGAGATAAGGAGGCCCAGGGAAAGGAATTCCGTCCAGCCCGGGGGTCTGAGGGGAGGGAAAAACCGAAGGCCCTGGGGGGAAGGGAAAAATTTCGCCTCCCCCCAGGGGCCGAGAATTTCGAATCCCCCAAGGGCCGCCGCGCTTGAGGGGTAAAGCAGGAGGTACCAGTAAAAACCAACGCCCAGGGGGGTAAGAACGTAGGTAAAGAGGAGCCAGAGGAAGAAAAGACTAATGAAAAACGCCCCCGCCCATAGGGAACGGAAACCCTGGGGATAATCTTCCCCGTTATCGGCCAGGAGCCCCAGGCCCAGGCCGAATTGGACCAGCAGATTCATCGCCAGGGAGGCGCAAATTCCCAGGGCGGCCAGGCGGATCATCCCCTCCCCCCTTTCCCCGGCAGGGAGGGAATGTTTCCGCCGAAACGGCGGAACAGAGCGACCCCGTAGCCCAGGAGGAAGAAGGCCCCGCCGGACAGGGAGAGGAACCGGACCGGCAGGTAGGATTCCCCGGCAAAATTGACGGGGCAGAGGATGCCATGGCGGCCCCCGGGGAGGGAGAAGGTTCCGTAGCCCAGGGGTTCCCGAATCAGGGCGAGGATCAGGATGACGGCTGAAAGGATCATCCCTTCCATGTAGGAATGGAAAACCGCCTCCCCCAGGTCAAGCGTCCCGGTCCGATCCAGGACCCCGGAGGAGACGCAGTACAGGGGGCAGAGGAGAAGGAAAACCAGGGAATCCAGGACCAAAATGGGACACAAGAGGAAAAGGATGAGGATAAAAACACCGGCGATAAAGGAGGAGAGGGCTATCCGTATCCCCGTTCCCTGGCGGGAGAGCAGTGGAATCCGCAGGGCCAGACCCGTAAGAATAGAGACCCACAGCAGGGCCATGCCGCCGATGAGGGCGTAAGAAAAACGGGTTGATGCGAGAATCATAAGGCTTCCCCCGCTGAAGACGGCGAGGGGGGTGTGGGCGCCCCAAAACGGATGGGACGCGGACTGGAATTTCATAAATTTTTCCTCCCTTCGATACGCCGGATATAAAGGCTCCGGATACCATCGGGTATGCGTTCAAAGGTCTGTTCCCCGTGGGCCCCCAGGGGAATGAGCCGTTCCACAGCGCCCTGGGAATCGATAAGGGCCCCGCAGCTTATGGCGGTTCCCCCGGAGACCAGGGGGAAAACCAGGAAGGTCCGGCCCCCGTCCCCGGACTCTCCCTCATTTAGCAGGCTGAACTCGGCGCCCAGGGGGATCTGCCGTTTTCTCCGGCGCAGGGCCCTGTCCAGTCTGAACTCCTCCCTCCGGTCGGCGAGAATCAAATTTACCTGCCGTTTCAGGGCCGTTTCCCGCAGGGGGCCGGTGAAGAACCAGAGGAGCCAGCCCGCCAGGATCAGCCCCGCGATCCAGGCGGCGTGTATCGCCCTGCTTCTGAGGCAGTTCATTTCCGCAGCCTCCAGAGACTAAAAATCGGCTCCGGGAATTTCCTGTTTTCCAGTCTGCGGATGAAGGGGACCGCGGCGTTAACCAGGGCGGCGGCGGGGAAGGCCCCGTAGGGATCGGAGCCCTGGTAGCGGAATAAAAAGGCAAGAACCGCCGACAGAACCGCGGCCCCCAGCATCCCGGCGCCGCTCTTTGCCCCTGTTACCGGATCCGCCGCCAAAAAGAATGCCGCCGCCAGGGTTCCCCCGGAAAAGAGGCAGTAGAGAACGTCCCCTCCCCCGAGGGCGCCGCTCGCCGCGCCGAAGATCCTGACCAGGAGGGCGTAGACTCCCAGGTACACCGCGGGTATCCAGGCCCGGCTGATTTGGGCGGATATGAGGATGATGGTCCCCAGAATCAGTATGGGGAGCCCCCGGTCGGCAATGATGCCCTCCCCTTTTAAACCCAGGATGAGGTCAACATAGCCGGGGGGAAGTTCCGCGCCGATAAGGGAAAGAACGGTTCTGTTAAAGAAGCCCCGGACGGCGGCGTCCAGGCCGCTTCCGCCGCCGCCCTGGAATTCCAGCGGTATCCGGCTAAACAGGGAGGGCCAGGAGAGGCGGAGGAAAAGCCACGCCCCTAGGGCGGGATTCACCCAGTTGGCCCCCAGGCCTCCAAAGCTGAATTTTACCAACAGCATGGCGAAGAGGATCCCCAGGACGGCGTAGACGGGATTTATGGAATTGGGGAGGAGGAGGACAAAGATCATCGCCGACGCCGCGGCGCTGCCGTCGGCAATCTTACCGCCGACTAATCTGCCGCCGGCGATCCAGGCGGGCTCTTCCCCGGAGGGGGCCGAATCCGCTGAGGAACTCCAGAGTCTGCCGAAATGCAGGGCCAGGGCCTCGGAGAAGAGCGCCGCCGCCAGGACCGCAATGGCAATGCCCAGGGAGGCGAAACCGTCCCCGGCGGCGGAGTAAACAGAGACGGCCAGGGCGCAGCCGAAAATCGACCACATCCGCAGGACCGTGGGTTGGGCCAGATTTACCTGGGGTTGTACCATTTCGGACATCAGAGCTTCCCCTGAGAAGAATAGATTACCCTGGCGAGGGGAAGCCCGGAAGGGCAGACCAGCTCGCAGCAGCCGCAGCCGTGGCAGGGCTCCCCCGCCTCCCCAGGGCCGTTTTCCGGCGGCAGGTTGGAAACCATCCTCTTGTAGAATTCCTCCGGATCAAGACCCACCGGGCATACCCGGCGGCACTCCCCGCAGCCGATGCAGTTCCACCTTCCCCAGGTCCCCGCCTGCCTGCTCAGGGAGGCAAAGATCGCGAAACTCGTCTTTACCACCGGTTCGTCAAGGTCCGACACAATTCTGCCTTGCAGGGGGGAACCGGAGGCAATATGCCGGGGCTTGCCCACGAATCCCCCGCACTCGGCAAAAACCTCGCCGATCCGGGTTCCGATGCGCACCCGCATCACCTGGGGATTCTTAACCGCCGAACCGCCCACCGCCACATAACGGTCCAGAATCGGTTTCCGCAGCCGCACCGCGTCGTGGACCGCCGCCAGGGTCCCGGGCCCCAGCATCAACAGGGGGCCCAGGACAGCCTGTTCCCGCTTCTCATAGTCCCGCAGGGCCAGTTCCAGCTCCCGGTAGTTCCGCTGGGGGTAGCGGGAACCGGTAAGCACCAGGGAAGCGGGGAGAGCGCCGCCGGCCTCCTGGAGGAAGAGATTCCCCAATTCCTGTTCCCGGCGCGAAAAGGCAAAGACGATGCGTTCCGCCCCGGCTATCTTCGCGGCGATAAGGCTTCCCTCCACCACCGCCCTGCAACGCTCCCGGCAGAGTACATAATCCGCCGCAAGCCAGGGATCGTCGAAGACGCAGCGGACCACCAGGGAAAGATTCTTGCGGACATTCTCCGCCGGGGCCAGTATCTGGGCCGCGGCGCGGCCGGAACCTTCCATTTCTACAATACCGAAATCGGATACGATGCGCCGTAAATCCTGGGGGGAAAGGTTTTCCCAGGGAAAAATTTCTTCCCTCCTTCCCAGCTTTTCAAAGTACCCCCCCATGCGGATCACCAGGGCCTCAATCTCCCGTCCGTAGGCGTTCTTCCAGGAAACCTTCCGAATCACCTTGCCGGGGACCGGGGCGTGAATATTGGGGGAACCCCAGCCAATGAGCATCCCCTCCTTCACCGTGTCTCCGATGGAGACCACCGCGGAGACACGGCCGCCCCCTTCCTGAGTCAGGGGAATGACCGAGATGGTAGGGAGAAAGGCGACTACGCTGGAATCCCGCCGGGGGACCGTGGGATCTTCGTATGAAATCCCCCCACGGGGGAATGAATACACGTTCATCAGGCGGCTATCCGTTTGTCATAGTAGGGGTTTACTTTTTTCCATCCCCCGTACCTGCCGGTCAAGGGGGGAAAAAGCAGAAGAAGGGCCAAGAGGGGGGACGCCAGGTCTGCCGGCGCCGACGGCGGGGAAAACGCGGTGCGTCCGGTCCCGTCCGGATCCTGGGATTCCCAGGCGGCCAAAAAACCGCTGAGTTCCGCCAGGGGGAAGGGGGGGATTTCCCGGCCCTCCCTTTGCTCCGGGACGGCAAGGCTTCCGATTACCAGGCCGTCCTCCCCCAGGGTGTAGCGGAAATAACCGGCATCCGGGCTTTGGGGATTCCCCTCCCCCGGATACCGCAGGGGCCGGAGGGAAAAACCGGTCTGGAACAGGACGTGGGCCTGGTAATCCTCCTCCGTGACCGGGGGGCCCCAGTCCGGGAGAAGACGGCGCGGTGCGTGTACGTCCCTCCCCAGGAAACTGGAAAGGGCCGCCAGGCAGGACGCCAGGGCGAAGGGCAGTATAAGGCCGGCGCCGCCCCGCTTTTCCCAGAGGCTCCCGGCCCCGAATCTCCGGTCCGGCTTCAAGGAAGCCCTGAACCCCAAGCGGCGGGGGAGAATCGGCAGGGGCACAAAACGGCAGGAGCCGTAGGAAAACTTCCCCCCCCGGCTCTCGGGGGCCCCGGAAAGAACCTTGCCGCGGAGGGGGAATTTCCGGCGGACTTCAATGCCTAGGGAACAGCAGTAGATCGCCGAGAGGGCCAGGAAATTTAGGAAGGCCAAGAGGGGGGGCACGGCGCTGAAATAGAGGATAAGGGCCGCCGGCAGAATCAGAATCAGGGGAAGGCCGGAGAGGAACCAGGACCGGTAAGACCCAATCTGCCGCCGGGCATTGACAGGTGAATCCTCTTTTAAGAGATACACCCACCATTCCTTCAGGGGATCGGCGAAAAGGGCCCCCAGGGACAGGAACAGGGCAAGGAAGGCGAAACCCGGCGCCCCCCAAAGACTCAGGGGAAGCATTACGGGGCCGAGGAGGAGAAGGCGCCGCCGTTTTGCGGGGACTCCGGAAGGGGCCCCGCGGAAAAACCGGCGGCGGAGGCCGGATTCTTCCCCGGTTGGGCCGGATTCTTGCCGATTACCCGGCGGCCGGCGGCCGGCGAGGAAGATCAGGGCCGCCCCCCAGGCCAAAACAAAGAGGAGGATCCGCAGAACCGCCGGGCTGCTCCGAGCTTCCAGCCGGAGAAGGAAGGATTCGGCCCCGCCCGGCGGGGAACCGGAGGCCGAAGGAAGGGGCAAAACCGCGGCCAGGGCGGCGTCCACCCGTTTTTTAAGCCGCGCCCCGGGATCGGGAAAGGACAGGGGGCCGAAAAAACCGCTGTCCAGGGGGATAAAGAACCAACGTTTCCCGTGGCGGACAAAAAAATTCATAAGTTTTTCCGCATACCCGTCCCGCCGGGGATCGAAGGACTCCAGCCGGCCTTCGTACTCTTCCAGGGGAACCCGTTCCAAGTCTTCAAAACTGTTCAGGAACACCCATTGGGAAGACGCCGACACCGCCGGCCGGCCCAGGGCCCTTTCCAGGGCTTCCGCCGCGTCCCGGTCAGGAACCTCCGCGTCCAGGGCAAGGGCGGCATAGGATCCAAAGCGTCCTTGATCGGTGCCGGAAACAGGGGCCGGATAATGGTAAAGGGAAAAGAAAAAGATCATCCCCCCGGCAGCGAGGGAACAGAGGAACAGGCCGGGGGTAAACAATCTGCTCATGGGCTTTACAGAATCGCAAAGGCTATGGCGATAAAAAGGCCCAGCAAGCCCCCCACCGCCGCTTCCAGGGGGGTATGCCCGTGGACTTCCTTCAGGGGATGGAAATCCACATCCAACTGTTCCGACACCTGCTTGCCCAGCACGTTGAGGACCCGGGCCTGGAGGCCGGAAGAACGTCTGACCCCCAGGGCATCCCGAATAACCACCAGGGCGAACCAGAAAGAAATTTGAAAAAGGTTAGACCCAATGCCTTCCACCAGGGCGGCGGAAGCGGCCATGGAGGAAACAAGGGCCACATGGCTTGAAGGCATGCCGCCGGTGCGCCAAACGAGGGTCTCGATTACTTCCTTGGCGCGTTTTTTCCTGGATTTGAGCAGCATAATAACCGTCTTGATCAGCTGGGCCGTTAAAAAACTGGTCAAAGAGGAAAGAAATATGGGATTCTCCACAAATGCTCTGACAGACAGGGTCCTCAAGGGCATAGCAACGGACATGCTATATAATTCTCCATGAAAGTTAGGTTGTCAATGACCGTCCCGCCCAGGGCGGCCCTGGCGGGCTGTTTCACGATTCCGGGGGGGTAAAAAAATTTGGAGTCCCTCGGCGGGGCTAGTACCTTGCTTATCCTAAATCACCGGATAAGCGAAACGACCGGGAACAGGAATATTGACCACTAAGGCGCACAAAGGAACACGAAGGAATGAAAAGCTGTGATCGCCAAGACTTTATCTGACACTTGAATTGAACTCATGCGGGCTGTCCGTCAGTTTCATCGCAGCCAATCAGTTTTTCTCTGGCTAACGGTATCGAATCCATGAAGGTCTGCATCGGCGTCTTCCCATAACAGTATTTCCCGCTGTGCGTCCGCTCCTCATTATACTGCCGCACCCATTGGTCAAGGTCAAGCTGTATTTCAGCGATGCTCCGGTATACCTTCCTCCTGAACGCCGCCGCATAGAACTCGTCTTTGCAGGTCTTGTTAAACCGTTCGCATATACCGTTGGTCTGGGGGGATTTCGCTTTTGTTCTGGTGCGGTCAATGTTTTCAACCTCCAGATACAGGGCATACTCATGATGTTCCCGGTTCCCGCAATACCCGCTGCCGCGGTCGGTCAAGACCCGCAACAGCGGAAGTTCATGTGAATCAAAAAAGGGAATAACCACGTCATTGAGCATATCGGCGGTCGCCAGGGCGTTCTTCCGGCCATACAGCTTGCAGCATGCTGCTTTGCTATAGGCGTCGATGAAGGTCTGCTGGTAGATGTGTCCCACCCCCTTGATATTCTCCACATAATACGTATCCTACACCCCCAAATACCCCGGATGTTCAGTCTCTATCCCCCGTGGGCTTTTTTTTCTTCTTTCGCCCGCTCAAGGGCGGCAAGCCAGCTCTCGGTCAGTATGAGGTTTTCCTGCGCCGTCTTCGCCTCAAGTGCCCGCAGCCACCCTTTGAAGGCTGCCGTGTCATCTAAAACTACACAATTATTGGGTAGAGGCATTTTTTAGTGCGGGCGTCGTTGGCGGTAAAGTGCCAGTCAACGCCCTTCTGGCCAGCGTTCCGCCGTGTTTCCCACACAGACAATTCTTTATTGCGGAGCATTTGGTTTAATACCCCGCAGCTTTTCCTAAACTTGACCCACAGAATCATGCGAGGTACTCCCGGTACGCCAGTAGGATATGCAGCTTCATCAGCCCTATCCATACTGTCTTCACTCCGGGAGGGCCGTCACTGGTCGCCCGTTTCGGCCCTCCCAACCATCCCAGGTAATCTACCGCTTCTTTTATCCTGTACGGCTTCTTTGGCTCCTTCTTGGCCTTATTCGCTGCACAATACAACAATTTCCACTCATCTTCTCCTAAAAGGAGGGAACAGGGCAGGCAGGGCGTAAGCCGCGCCGCATAGGCCATGTTCAGTATCATTACCGCGATGATTGAGTACA
>JAIRSD010000066.1 GCA_031255615.1 Treponema sp.
AAGGTGCGGGTGTCCGTTAGTTCCCCGCCGCAGTCGGGGCATTTTTTCGCCGCCAGGTTTTCCGCCGGGATCTGGTCCGCCCGGAACCGGGTCTTGCACTTCTTGCAGTCCACCAGGGGGTCGGTAAAGTTTTCCACGTGACCCGAGGCCTCCCAGGTGCGGGGGTGCATCAGGATAGCGGCGTCCAGGCCCACGATGTCGTCGTGAAGCTGGGTCATCTCCTTCCACCAGGCCCGGGCAATCCGGTTTTTCAGCTCGATCCCCAGGGGGCCGTAATCCCAGGCGCCGTTCTGGCCGCCGTAAATTTCGGAGGATTGAAACACAAAGCCCCGCCGCTTAGCCAGGGAACTGATCTTTTCCATGGTGGCAGGGCCGGGATACTCGTTTTCCATATCGGACATGGGGGCACTCCATTGTTAATGATTCGGGTGATCGTATTATAACATTCCCGTTACAAAACCATGGTACCGGAAAACCGCTTTCATGGCGAGGGCCGCGCCGGTATGGGGACGGGGAATTGGAACAAAGCCTGGGTTTTCGCGGCTGCGCCGAAAAATGCGCCCAACAAGCATTCGATGCCCGGCGATTTTCTAATATGGAGAATTGCCGGCGCTTATCCGAACTGCGATCGGTAGAGCTCCGCGTAGATACCGTCTTTTTCCAGCAAGTCGCTGTGGGCGCCCTGTTCCACCAGTCTGCCTTCCCGCATGACGAGGATGAGGTCGGCGTTTTGGATTGTGGAAAGCCGGTGGGCGATGACGAAGCAGGTCTTGTCTTTCATAAGGCGGCGCATGGCTTCCTGGATGCGAATTTCCGTTCGGGTGTCAACGTTGCTGGTGGCTTCGTCCAGGATGAGCATCCGCACATCCAACAGCATGGCCCGGGCGATGGTGAGGAGCTGTTTTTGTCCCTGGGAAATGTTTATGCCGTCCTCGTTTAGCACGGTGTCGTAGCCCTGGGGGAGCTGCATGATGAAGCTGTGGGCCTGGGCGGCCCTGGCGGCATTCACCACGTCTTCCATGAGGCCGGGCGCGTGAGGGCTCTTGTAGTCCCCCTCCGCAGATCCATCTTCTTCGCCGGGGCGGCGGTAGCCGTAAGCGATGTTCTCGTAAACCGTGCCGTTGAAAAGCCAGCTTTCCTGAAGCACCATGGCAAAAGCCAGGCGCAGGCTTCGGCGGGTTACTCCGGCGATACTCGCGCCGTCGATGGTAATAGACCCGCTTTGGGGATCGTAGAAACGCATGAGCAGGTTGATGATGGTGGTTTTTCCCGCCCCGGTGTGTCCGACGATGGCGATTAACGCTCCCCGTCTGGCAGAGAGGTTTAGGTTTTGCAGTACGGGCTTGTCGGACAGGTAGCCGAAATTGACGCGGCTGAATTCCACATCCCCCTTTACCGCACCCAATTCGCCGGCCCCTTCTCTGTCGGCGGGTTCCGGGCTTTGATCCAGGAGTTCAAATATCCGGTCCGCGGCGGCGGCGGCGGATTGAATTTCCGACAGAATGTTAGCCGCCTCATTGATGGGGCCGGAAAATTTACGGGAATAAAGGACGAAGGAGCTCATGTTCCCCAGGGTAATCCGCCCCGCCAGGTACAGGATGGCCCCAAAGATCGAGATCATTGTGAGGGATAAATTATTGATAAAATTGACACTGGGCCCCAAGCTTGATGAATTATAATCCGCGTCGTAATAGGCACCGCAGGCGGAATCGTTGACCCGGTCGAAGCGGTCCAGAATCACCTCCTCCCGGTGGTAGGCCTTGATGGTTTTTTGGCCGGATACGATTTCTTCCACAAAGCCGTTCAAGGCCCCCAGGGCGGCGGAACGGAGGCGGAAGAATCCGTGGATCCTCCCCGCCTGGGATTTGATGAACAGCGCGGCCAGGGGGACGGTAACAAGGAACACCAGACCCAGAAGGGGGGAAATGGAAAGCATCATTCCCAGGGACCCTGATACGGTAACGATGGTGGTACAGATTTGAAGCAGATCGTTGGCGAGGCTGGTGTTTACCGTGTCTATATCGTAGGAGATGTGGCTGATGATATCTCCGGTTTGGTGGGTGTCAAAAAAACTAACCGGCAGGACCATAAGTTTATCGAATATATCGCTCCGCATCTGCCGGGCGCTGCGCTGGCTTAGGGTGATCATCTGCACCGAGAGGAAGTAGTTCAACACCGAACAGATGATGTAGAACAGGGCCATCCAGGCGCAGTTGCGGAACATCTCCTCAAAGTTGACCTTCCCCGCCGCGGGTCCGATGGCATCAATGGCGCGGCCGGAGAGCAGGGGGCCCAGAAGGGCCAGACAGTTGCTGAGGACCGTGAGGAGAATAACCGCCACGATAAGGGCCCGGTAATTTGCCAGATAATGCCAGAGCCGCCGCACGGTTTTGAGGACCCTTACCCTGGGCCGCCTGCCTCCGGGGTTCAGCGGGCCGCCCGGGGCCTTGCTGCCGGCCCCTCCGCCAGGGATCCCCGGCATCCGGTCAGACACCGGTTACCCCCATCTGGGATTCGCTAATCTCCCGGTACAGGGGGCAGGATGCCAGGAGTTCCCGGTGAGTCCCGTAGCCGGAAACGCGGCCCTGCTCGAGGACCATGATATGATCTGCCTGCATCACGGAGCTTATACGCTGGGCCACGATGATGGTGGTCGTATCGCTGAAATGTTTCCGCAGGGCCCGGCGGAGTTCCGCATCGGTACGGTAATCCAGGGCGCTGGAAGAATCGTCCAGAAGAAGAATTTCCGGCCTCTTTGCCAGGGCCCGGCTGATCAGGAGCCGCTGCCGCTGGCCGCCGGAAAGGTTGGTTCCCCGGGAGCTAAGGTTGTGATCCAGCCCCCCCGCGGTTCCGCCAAGGTCCTTTACGAATTCTTCCGCCTGGGCGAAACGCAGGGCCCGGTATAACTCCTCCTCCGAAAGATCCCGGCCAAAACTGATGTTCTCCCGGATGGTATCGGCGAAGAGCACGTCCTTCTGCATGGCGATTCCGAACATGGCATAGAGTTCTTTGGGAGGGATGCCCCGGATGTCATCGCCGTTGATACGAATCCTGCCGCCCCCCACGTCATAAAAACGGAGGAGGAGTTGGAGGATCGTCGATTTACCGCAACCGGTTTCCCCCAGAATGCCCAGGGTTTCTCCCCGTTTTAAGCCGAGGCTGATCCCCTCCAGCAGATTCCGCCCTTCCGGATTGACGGTATAGGAAAAACTTACCCCTTCAAAACGTATGTGATACCCGTTGTCGATGTGATCCCTTTCGGCAAGTGCGAGATCCTCCGGCAAAGCCAGAATCTCCCCAATCCGGTCCCCGCTGGCCCTGCCCCGAGAGTACATGACAAACATCCGGGTAATTGACAGCGTGGCGTTAAGAATTATCGTGAAATAGGTAAGGAAGGCCAGGATTATCCCCGCCTGGCTTTGCCCGGCGTTAACCCGGTAGGCTCCCATGATGATCACCGCCACCAGCCCCAGGTTGAGGAACAGGAACATCGCGGGGTTGGTAATGCCCATGACGATGTTGGCCTTCCACTCGCGGTTGGTTATTTCCTGGTTGGCTTCCGCGAAACGCCGTTTCTCATAGTCGCCCTTGGACAGGGCCTTGATGATCCGGATGCCGGCGCTGTTTTCCCGGACTATCCGTACCATGGCGTCCACCGCGCCCTGGAGGCTGGTATAGAGGGGAATCCCCGTGCGGGAAACCAAGTACACGACCAGCAGAGTAAAGGGAAGGATCCCGACCATCACCAGAGTCAGCACGGGATCCAGGCTGAGGGTCATTAAGATGCCCCCAAGGAGCAGGATGGGGGCCCGGATTCCCACCCGCTGCATACCGGAAAGCATGCGGTGGATATTGTAGGTGTCCGAAGAAAGCCGGGCGATAAGGGAGGGAATGGTTGCCCGGTCAATCTGGGCGCAGCTAAGGTAGGATATTTTGGAAAAGAGGTCGTGCCGGATCGTCTTGGTAATATCCCTGGCTACCGCGGCGCTCATACGGTTGGCCATGACGTTGAAGGTTACCGCCATGAGGGAGCAGAAAGCCATGATAAGCCCCCAGCGGAGGATCAGGGGGATCTGTCTTTGGGGGACTACCTTGTCGATCATATAAGCCAGGATCCAGGGAAGAAAGAGATCCGCCACGGTTCCCAGAAATTTAATGGTAACCCCCAGACTCATGCGGGACAGGTTGGGCCTGACGTAACGGTAGATGATATGCGGCTTTTTATTCTTCCCCACCGTTCCGGGCCGTCCTGGCGCGGCCCCCTTCCGCCGGCTGGATTGGGAAGTTGAACTTACCGTAGCGTCTTCTACGGTTTGTACGCTGCTCATGGTGGAACTTTAGTATAGCGCATTGGGGTTTTCTGGTATATGCGTGCGGCGGCGGGACGGCATGCCGCGGCATGAAGGCGAAGTGCCGCCGCTCTCCGCCGCGCTTCGCAGGGGGGGGCGTGGAACAGCGGGGGGATTGGGCGAAGGCGGGCCGGCAGGGAGGCCGGCCAGGGGGGCTGCCTTCGCGGGTTATGCATGGGGCGGAACGCGCCGCCGGGGAAGCCCGCGAAACGGCAGGGACGCCGTTTCGCGGGCCGCGCAAGGGATAGAAGCGGAACAAAAACCCGCAGGGTTTTTGTTAGAGCGGATAGCCCGGTCCCCGCCGCAGGCGGGGATGCGCCCAAGAGACACTCGATGCCTGCGCGGTCTAAGCGGAACAGGGCCGTCCGATCCGCAGCACATAAACGACCGCCTTCCGCCCGGAAAGCAGGATGGGCATGGTCCGGGTGGTCGTGAAGCCGTGCCGCGCCGCCGCCGTTGTCAGCTCCTCCCCCCGTCCGCAGAGGATGACCGCCCGGCCGCCGGGTTTTAGGAGGGCGGCAAAGACTTTGAGGCTTTGGTCGTAGAGTTCTCCGATGGGGAGGTTCCGGTAATGGCCCCAGGGCGGATCGGTGATGACGCTGTCCAGGCTTGCCGGGGGAATCAGGCGGGGCAGGTCCCGTACATCGAGGCAGCTAAAGCGGCAGCCGCGCCGCGGGGTTCCCTTGAATTTGGCGGCCCCGATTTTCAGGACCCCGGGATCGCTGTCCGAGGCGAAGAATTCCGCCGGGGGGAAGTGGCGAAGCCGCGCCGCGGGGATGGAACCGTAGCCGCAGAAGGGATCGGCGACTCTTTCGCCGGGACGGGGGTCGGAGAGTTTACAGAGGGTCCAGGCCAGGGGCGGGGGCAGTTCCCCCGGATGAAGCAGTTTGTCCCAGGGTCGGCGGCGGGTGAGGCGCCGCATAAAGAAGGCCCCTTCCCGCCGCTGGAGGAACCAGAATTCCATATCGGGGCTGCTGCGGTTTACCCGGAGCCCCGAAAGGGAGGCAATGAAACGTTCCGCCTCCCCGCGCAGATCCTCGCTTACCGCGGCGGGGGTGTTTTCCAGGGAAAAGATCAGCCGGAAGCTCCGGGCGGAACCCCCGCTTAAGGCCCCGGCGGGATTCGCGGGACTCTTTTTCTCCGGGTTCCGGCGGATTATCCGGCGGACAAAATGTTCCAGGTTTTCCCGGGACGGACCGCCGGTTCCCGCAGCGGCGGCTACGTCGATAACTCTGAACAGGTTGTTAAAACAAAAAAAGTTAAGCCGGTCGTAGGAGAGGGATGTTTCAAAGACCGCCGCGCCGGACAGGAGCAGGGGAATGGCCGTATCGGGAGATCGCTCCCTGAGGATCTCCGCGATGCAGTCTTCAAGGCCGGGGGCGAAGGAACCGTAGTATTGATAGGCCGCCGGGGCCGCCGGGCTTGGCAGAGCTGCGGAGGCTGGCGAGGTTGCCCGGCTTGGCGGGGCTGCGGAGCTTGGGCGCGGCGGCCGGTCTTCCCGCCCCGTCTTTTTCGCCTGCCCTTCCGTCCTGCGCTGTTCCGTCTTGTACCGCGCCGTTCCGCGCCGCGCTGCGCCGCCGCCCAGGGATTTTTTCAACTGCAGCCCGTTGTCGCGCCGCAGGTATCGCATTTCATACAGGTCCCGGAACGGACCAGGGTAAAGGATCCGCAGGCCGGGCAGGGGTCTCCCTCATAGCCCTTAATCCGCGCCTGGGCGATTTTGGCGCCCAGATCCCTCTCCTTGTCCACATGCTGTTCTCTGCCCGGACTCTGTTCCCCCGAACCGGAGCCGGGAGCTTTCCGATCCGCCGGACTCCGCCGGCCTTTATCCGCCGGCCCTTCCCTGCGGCCGTGTTCTCCCCCGGTGCCGGTGGTCAGGAGATCCTCGCTTTTGACCTGCCCCAGATCGCTGCGTTTCAGGTAGCTTATCGCCAGGTCCCGGAAGATGTAGTCGATGACGCTGGTAGCCATTTTCACATAGTCGTGGCCCTGGACCACGCCGTTGGGTTCAAAACGGCTGAAGGTAAAGGCGTCCACATATTCCTCCAGGGGCACCCCGTATTGGAGGCCCAGGGATACGGCAATGGCAAAGCTGTTGAGGAGGCTGCGGAAGGCGGCCCCTTCCTTGTGCATGTCCAGGAAAATTTCCCCCAGGCTGCCGTCGTCATATTCCCCGGTGCGGATGTAGATGGAGTGGCCGCCGATCTTCCCCTTTTGGGTATAGCCGGAACGCCGGTTGGGCAGAGGTTTTCGGGGGGCCCGCTGGCCCCGGGGCGCCGCTTCCTCCATCGCGGGCCGCCCCCCGCGGGCGGCGCCTTCCTCCAGCTCCCGGATGGTATCCGCCAGGGGATCCGTGCCGGGGGCCATGGAAGAGAGGGGCTGGGAGAGTTTGGAATTGTCCCGGTACAGGGCCACCGCTTTGAGGGCCGATTGCCAGGACAGGAGGTAGGCCCCCTTTACGTCCTCGTAGCTCGCCCCGTTAGGCATGTTGATGGTTTTGCTGATGGCCCCGGAAATAAAGGGCTGCACCGCGGCCATCATGCCGATATGGGCCCGCCAGGGAATGGATCGGCGGCCGTTTTTTCCCGAAGGGGTGGCGGTGTCGAAGACGGCGTAATGCTCCTCCCTGAGCCCCGGCGCCCCTTCCAGCCCCATGACCCCGCAGGCGTAACGCTCCGCCCGGTCGATTTCGTCCTCCGTAAAACCCAAATGTTTAAGCAGGCTAAAACCCGGCAGGGACCAGACGGCCTCCGGGATCCCCAGGGTCTTTTCCACGAAGTTTTTCCCGAGGGTCCAGGGGTTAAAGACCCCCTCCAGATTCAGGCTGTTTTTTACCGCATCCTCTACCTTCTGGATGGCGGTGGGATTAAAACCCTTGGCGGCGAGACTCTCGTGGTCGATGGGATTTTCCTTTTCCCCCCGGCCCCCCGCTTTGGAATCCAGGGTTTTTCTGCCCGTGGCATAGGCGATAATGCCTTCGACGGATTCCGGCGTGTAACCCAGGGCTTCCAGGGCCGGAGGCACCGACTGGTTGATGATCTTAAAGTAGCCCCCGCCGGCGAGTTTTTTGAATTTAACCAGGGCGAAGTCCGGTTCTACGCCGGTGGTGTCGCAGTCCATCAACAGGCCGATGGTCCCCGTGGGGGCAATGGCGCTTACCTGGGCGTTGCGGAAACCGTGGGCCTGCCCCAGTTCCAGCGCCCGGTCCCAGGCGGCCCTGGCGGCCTCCAGCAGAGCGGGGGGGCAGCGCTTCGCTTCAATGCCCTTCGGGGGGGTATGGACCCCCTCATATTCGGCGGCCGGCGCGTTATACACCGCCCGCCGGTGGTTGCGGATAACCCGGATCATGGCCTCCGCGTTTTCCCCATACCGGGCAAAGGGCCCCAGGGCCGCGGCAATCCGGGCGGACTGGGCGTAGGATTCCCCGGTAAGAATCGCCGAAAGCGCCCCCGCCACCGCCCTGGCTTCGGCGGAATCGTAGGCCAGGGCCATGATCATCAGGAGGCTCCCCAGGTTGGCAAAGCCCAAGCCCAGGGTGCGGTACTCGTAGGAAAGCTCCGCGATCCGTTTTGAGGGAAACTGGGCCATGGCCACGGAGATCTCCAGGATCATCGTCCATATCCTAACGGCGTGGAGGTAGCCCTCAATATCAAAGCCGCCCCTGTCTTTGTCGTAGAACCGGACCAGGTTGATGGAGGCCAGATTGCAGGCCGTATCGTCCAGAAACATATACTCCGAACAGGGATTGGAGGCCCGGATCTCCCCCCCCGCCGGACAGGTATGCCAATCGTTGATCGTGGTGTGGTACTGGAGCCCCGGATCCGCGCAGGCCCAGGCCGAACGGGCTATCTGCTCCCAAAGGTCCCGGGCCTTGACGGTCTTTGTTATCCGCCCGTCCACCCGGCCCCTCAAATTCCAACCGCCGTCCTCGATCACCGCCTTTAGGAATTCGTCGCTTACCCGCAGGCTGTTGTTGCTGGACTGGCCGGATACCGTGTTGTAGGCTTCGTCATCCCAGGCCGTGGAAAAAACCTGGGGATCCAGATCCCCCTCTCCCTGTTCCAGCCGGCGGAGCAGTTGGTAAAGGTAGGCCGGGGGAATCTTGTCTCCCAGGGCCTCCCGCAGGGCCAGGGCCAGTTCCCGGTTCTTCTCCGGGTTGAAGCGGTCCCCCCCGGGCCCCCGGAAATTGGCGAGGGCCCGTTTAATGCTCTCCAGACATGTTTTTATGACGGCGGAACCGGTTACCAGACTCGCCGTCTTGTGCTCCTCCTGGGCCTTCCAGTTTATGTAGGTTTCAACATCGGGATGATCCGCGTCCAGGGTAACCATCTTGGCCGCCCGCCGGGTGGTCCCCCCGCTTTTAATCGCCCCCGCCGAACGGTCCCCGATCTTGAGGAATGAGAGGAGCCCCGACGACACCCCGCCGCCGGAAAGCCTTTCGTCCGCCGCCCGGATTTTGGAAAAATTGGACCCCGTCCCGGAACCATATTTGAACAGCCGGGCCTCCCTGGTGACCAGGTCCATGATGCCCCCCTCGTTCACCAGGTCGTCTTCCACGGAGAGGATAAAGCAGGCGTGGGGCTGGGGCCGCTTGTAGGCGCTGTCGGATTTTACCGCCTCCCCGGCTTCGGGATCGTAAAAGTAGTGCCCCTGCGGGGGGCCGTCGATACCATAGACCGCGTGGAGCCCCGTGTTGAACCACTGGGGACTGTTCGGCGCCGCGTTCTGGTGGGCCAGCATGTAGCAGGTTTCGTCGTAAAAGGCGTTTTCGTCCTCCGGGCCGTCGAAGTACCCGCAGCGCCGCCCCCAGTCCAGCCAGGTGTAGGCCAACCGGTGGAACACCTGCCGGGCGTCATGCTCCGCCCCGTCCTCCGGCAGCGCGTCCCCCGGCCCATCCCCGCCCCCGCCGCAATCCGCCGGAAGCCGCTTCTTCCAGTCGTAGATCCGGTCCGCCCCCACCCCCGCCCTGCGGAAGTATTTTTGGGCCAGAATATCCGTGGCAATCTGACTCCAAAAAGCCGGAACCACCACATGATCCTCGGAAAAGATCAGCCTCCCATCGGCGCCCCGAATTTCACTTTTCCGTTTTTCCCACACCACATCCTTATAGGGCCCGCCGGCCCCGTCGGTAAAATACCGGGTTATCTTCATAGCCTCTCCCTGAAAAACCTGGCCGCCCCCATAGGCGGCAGCGGAATCGAGCCTACCACACAGGTAGCGCGTTTTTCAGAAAGCATACGCTGTATAAGGGGTCCCGCGCAATCATTTTGGCAGTTGGGACAGGGGATAGGCAGGATGCGGAGTTTTTTTAGGGCGCATCGCCGCTCCGCGGCGACCGGGCTATCCGCTTCAATCCTTTTGCCCGGCGGACCGGGCAAAAGGATACCGCTTCTATCCCTTGCGCGGGCGCGAAAGCCGCGTCCCCGCGGCTTTCGCCTGCCGAACATCCGCATCCCTGCGGATGTTCGGCCTGGAAACAGCCGGCCTCCCTGCCGGCCAGGCTGGGGGTGTTCGGGGCGGGCCCCCGGCCTCCGCCGGCGTCTTCTGGTTTTTCCGCGCAAAGGGAGGAGAATTGCGGAGCAGCCCCGGCGCGGAACGCCGGAGGCGCAGCCGCAACCGCAGCCCTGGCAGCCTGCGGCCGCTTTGATAACCCGGTTTTTTGCGGCGGAGCCGCAAAAAATGCGCCCAACACAGCTTCGATATGCGGGATCCGGGACCTTCTTGACTGAACACTGCCGGAAAAGCGCCGTATGGGGGCCTGAATGGGGGCCGGTCGTTTATAAATTGCCCCGGTCCGCCGAAAATAAGGTATGTCCATGGGGCTTCTGGAGGTGCTTATCCGGGTGATTAGGTCCTGGGAAGTTCTTGCCGTCACCATCGTGCTGATTTTCTATTTTTTCCTGGTCTCCCACGCCGCCCGGGGGCGCAAGCGTCCGCACACCATGGCCCGGACGCTGCCCGGCAAGAAGCGCAAGGCCGCCCTTACGGGGGAACCGGATCTGGAAACGACGGAGAGCGACGATTTGGG